>JAFXUU010000142.1 GCA_017524845.1 Oscillospiraceae bacterium | reverse complement strand
TGGTGCCGGTCACGTCCTTCAGCCCCGTCCATCCGCCGGAGCCGGTCTTGCGGTACACCCGGTAGGTGGTCGCGCCGGAGACGGCGTTCCAGGTGAGGGTGATGCCGTTCGTCCCCGCGCTGGCGCTCTTCAGCACCGGCGTGCCGAAGGCGTCCTTGGCCGTGGCGGAAACGCCCTTGGAATCGAAGCCGCTCCACTTCGTCCCGTTGTACGCCTTCACGGTGTAGGTGTAGGTCGTGCCGCCGGTGACGGCGGTATCCGTATAGCTGGTGCCGGTCACGTCCTTCAGCCCCGTCCATCCGCCGGAGCCGGTCTTGCGGTACACCCGGTAGGTGGTCGCGCCGGAGACGGCGTTCCAGGTGAGGGTGATGCCGTTTGTGCCCGCGCTGGCGCTTTTCAGCACCGGCGCGCCGAAGGTGTCCTTGGCGGTGGCGGAGACGCCCTTGGTGTCGAAGCCGCTCCACTTCGTCCCGTTGTACGCCTTGACGGTGTAGGTATAGGTCGTGCCGCCGGTGACGGCGGTATCCAAAAAGCTCGTTCCGGTGACGTCGGCGAGGGCGGTCCAGCCGCCGGAGCCGGTCTTGCGGTAGACCTTATACTTCGTGGCCCCGGCGACGGCATTCCAGGTGACGGTGATCCCATCCGATCCAGCCGCCGCGCTTTTCAGCACGGGCGTGCCGAAGACTTCCTTTGCCGCAGCGGAGACGCCCTTGGAATCGAAGCCCGTCCAGCCGCCGACATACGCCTTGACGGTGTAGGTATAGGTCGTGCCGCCGGTGACGGCGGTATCCAGATAGCTGGTGCCGGTGACGTCGGCGAGGCCGGTCCAGCCGCCGGAGCCGGTTTTGCGGTAGATCTTATACTTCGTGGCCCCCGCAACGGGGTTCCAGGTGACGGTGATGCCCTCCGCGCCTGCGCTGGCGCCCTTCAGCACCGGGATCTCCGGCTCGGGCACGTATTCGGAGGAATCGAAGAAGTCCACCTGGAAGGAGAAGTCGACCGCCTGCCCCATCCGGTCCTTCAGCCCGTCGATGGTGACGGTATAGAGGCCGTCGTAATAACCGATGTCGTCGGGACGGAAGATGATGCAGCGGGGGACGCCGAAGCCGACGTTGTTCACGTTGAGGTACCGGCCGGAGGAGGCCTGGGTATAGCTTGCCGAGCCGGAGAGGGTCCACTCCTTCCCGTCGCTCTCCCGGCGGATGTACACGGTGAGAGAGGAGAGCACCGGCGCCTGGTAGCTGTCGGGGTTCAGGGAAACGCTCCAGGCGGTGTTCCGGGTGAAGGCGTCCGTATCGGAGGGAAAGGCGCCGGAGGGGGGCCAGGAGATGAAATCGTAGTCATTGTCGGAAGCGCTGCGGTCAAAGACCTTTTCGGCGGTGTACGTGCGGTAGCGGGTGTCGGTCACCGTATAACCGAAGCCGATCTTGCCCATCTCGGGATTCAGCTGCCAGCGGCGGTGCCCCACACGATCCACGTTGGAGGCGTCGCTGTCGTCCATGAAGCCGTCGGGCGTGCGCAGGAGCGGCCATCCGGCGAAGATGTTGCTGGTGGAGGTGGCGTCCACCCCCTTCTGATAGAAATCGTCGTCCATGTCCTCCGGCTGGTCGGGACGGTGGGAGAAATCGGAGGCCCCCAGGAGCACCGCGCCGTACTGGGCAGCGGCGCAGAGCTCGTCGTCCAGCATGACGGGATTCAGCCCGGCCATGACCCGCAGGGCGTTGAGCCGGTCGACCGTCCGCTGCAGTAGGGCCTTGTTCACCTTGCCCGGCGCGTAGGGCGCGGTGTTGGAGGGTGCGGCGTCGAAGATCTTGGAGGGCATATCGGTGGGGTTGGCATTCAGCAGGGCCACGATCTCCGCCTTCGAGAGCTTGGCGACGGAGGCGAGGCCGCTGCTGCGGAAGCCGACGGGCTGGGTGCCGCCGTTCCCGGGCAGCTCGGCCAGTACCGGCTCCAGGTGTTCCTCGCAGGGGCCGGTGCTGGCGAAGCGGACGTTCCGCTCCTCGTCCAGCAGGCAGAAGCCGGGGAGATAGATGCTGCCGTCCTCTGCCATGCCGCATTCCCGCAGCATAGCCCACATCTTGGAGCTGTTTTCGGCATAGGTCGTGGAAACCTCCACCCCCGGATATTTCTCCGCGAAGGCGGCGGCCGTATCGTAATCGGTGGACTCGGCGCAGAGGAATACCACCTCCAGCTGCTTGCCGCCGTTGACGGCGGCCATAAGGAGAGAGGTCGTCTCGTTGCAGTAATAGCAGCCGGTACGGCCGAAGACCAGCGCCAGCCAGGGGGAGGTGAAGCCGTCCAGCGTGCGGGCGCCGCCGTCCATGGTGACCAGCTTCCAGCCGGTGAAGGCGTCCACGCTCCGGGGCTCGTCGTAGCTCCGGTATTCATACAGCTCGCCCGAGCCGGAGGCGTTCGGAAGGCCGTCCGCTTCCCGGATGCGGACGGGAGGCTCCCCCGTCACGGCGGGCAGGGGCTCCGCCGCGGCAAGGACGCCCGACGGCAGCAGCGACGCCGCCAGGCAAAGGAGCAGGAGAATGCTCAGCAGTCTTTTTGTCATCGGTGCTTCCTCCTTGAAAATCCCGTCTTCCGGCCGCCGGATCCCGGGCCGGAAGGAATTCTATATCATAAGTTTACACCCTTTCCGCCCCGGAGGCAAGCCGTTTCCCCTCGCCTTTTTCTTGACGGACCGCCGACGTGCGGATATAATGGATACAATCAAAATTTTATATTGCGGAGGTAACGCATATGTTCTTTACCAAGTTCGACCCCATGACCGAGGAAGCGGTCCTGAAGGCCGTCGATGCCCAGCGCCGCCCCCTGGGCGGGGGAAAGGGCTACCTGGCGGGCAAGTCCTTCAAGGCGAGGCTGGACGGGGAGTTCGCCCCGGAGCAGCTGGAGTACGTGTTCAAGGATGAGGAGACCCTGACCTGCACCGAGAACGGCCAGACCTACGACGCGCCCTACAACGCCATCACCCTGGGCCACATCACCCTCTTCAGCCATCTGGTGCCCGGCACCACCCGGGGCTGGCACACGGTGATCAACTGGAAGACCAAGGCCATCACCGTGTTCGAGACCTGGTTCGGCGTCACCGTCCCCGTGGGCGGCGACATGTTCGGCCGTCGGCAGCCCGACCATTACCGGGACGTGCCCCGGGAGATCCAGCGGCAGTATTCCTTCGGCTGGGCGGACTTCGGCAACAATGAGAAGCCGGAGCAGCTTATGACCACCACCAACCGCATCGAAGGCCGCGGTCTCCACTGGGAGTATTCCACCGGCTATGAGCTGCTGACCTTCTTCCCCAGCGTGGTCTGCTGCACCCTGGTACAGCTGGGGGACAAGATGGGCGACATCACCATGGCCAATCCCGCCGACTATCTGAAAATCAACGACGAGTGCTTCATCTTCAGCCGGGGCGAGGTGGAATTCTCCGGCAAGTTCTGGATCGAGGTCATGGACTTCTTCCACAACAAGGCCATCGGCCTGGAGTTCGGCTTTGAGGAGGACAACAGCTTCACCTATTCCCTCCACACCGCCAAGCTGAAGATCACCGGCGACGCTGCCCATCTGGAGAGCATCTACACCTTCGGCGACAAGGAGCCCCCCATGGCCATGATGGCCGGGCGCAAGGGCGGCCGCTACGCCTATCGGCCCATGGATATGGACGTGCCCATGACCCACGAGGAGGCCCTGGGCCATGCCCGGGAGAGCGCCCGCATCTTTGAGGTGGACGGGCCCAACATCATGGCCAGCAAGAACACCCTGCCCTTCTCCAAGTTCCTCATCGGCAAGCAGTTCAAGGTGAAGCTGGATTGCGAGAAGCACGCCGTCGCCCCCTGGACCGGCGATCAGTCCGTGGTCTATGAGTACGACGTGTTCAGCGAGCGCTTCCTGCGCTTCCGGGAGAACGGCGGCGAATGGAAGGAAGCCAAGTACATCTGCTTCGAGCCCGCACACGACATCTATTTCTTCTCCCACATGATCACCGGCGATCCCGATTTCGCCAACCTGACCCACGCCTGCGATTTCTCCACCGGCCTTACCACCACCGTGCGGGCCCAGATCGGCAACTGGCACAGCGAGTGGGAGATCGGCTCCAAGGTGAACTTCGGCACCCTGGAATACGGCGACATCGTGCCGCCCTTCGCCCGCCGCCACCACTTCACCAACGACCTGGTGGGCAAGAGCTACGCCTGGGCCTACAGCGACAGCATGAGCTCCATCCACGTATACTCCGCCCCCGAGAGCTCCAGCTGGACCATCTTCCAGCAGAACAACGCCGGCGGCGCCACCTGGTCCAGCCCCTGCTACTACATCAAGCTCCGGGACGACGCCTACATCTTCCAGTGGGTGGAGGAGAACTGCAACGGCATGCAGGGCCTGGTGGTCATCAATCCGCAGCTCCTGCATGACAGCGGCTTCTTCTTCGGCGTCAGCCACGGCGGCATCAGCCTGAACGTCACCGGCGCCATCGGCCGCGAGCTGGGCACCTTCAACATCATGAAGTATTTCGACAAGACCGGGAACCTGTAAGCCCGAAAGCAAAAAACGAGCCGTGGGGGCGCCGCAGCTGCGGCGCCCCCATATACAAACCGAATGGATCTGAGCATGGATCTGAACAGCGAGGTGCTTCATGTCTGATATACCGAAGGTCCCGGAGAGGCCTTCCTTCGAGATCCCGCCGGAGCCCGTCCCGGAAGAGAAGCTCAAAAGATGCGAGGAAGCCGACGTGGTGGTGGTGGGGGAGGGGCTCTCAGGCCTCTGCGCCGCCCTCTCCGCCCGGCAGGCCGGAGCGGACACCCTCATCGTCACCGCCAGCGCCCGGCCGGTGGGTCGGGGCGGCAGCGTGTTCGCAGCCTACAGCCGGGCCATGGCCGCCCGCGGTCTGCCCCGGCAGGATCTGAGCGACTTTTTCCTGGAGGAATTTGCCGCCAACTCCTTCCAGGTGGACCAGCGCAAGTGGTATACCCTGCTGGACCGCAGCGAGGAGGCCATGGATTGGCTCATCGGCATCCTGGAGAAAGCGGGCGTCGGCGTCGTGCTGGAGGACGCGAACGACGACGATACCCACAGCCCCACCTACCAGCCGCCGGGCACCCACGCCTTCGTGGGGCAGGGGATCACCCGGGCGGGGACGGGCATAAGCCTGGCGGTGAACGCCCTGGAGGAAGCCTTCCTGGCCGCCGGAGGCCGCGTGCTCCGCAGCACCCCCGCCCTGTACCTGGAAAAGGAGGGGAGGCGCGTTTCGGCGGTGATCGCCCGGGGGCCGGAGGGGGAATACCTGCGTCTGCGGGCGAAGAAGGCCGTGATCCTGGCCACGGGGGATTTCTCCGCCAACCGGGAGATGATGGCGAAATACTGTCCCCGGTACGCCCGGGATTTCACTGCCGCCGGGGACGATTACGACGTTGGCTTCGCCGTGCGGGGCCTCTACCGGGGAGAGGGGCAGCAGATGGCCCTCTGGGCCGGGGCCGCCTGGCAGCGCACCTGGCCCTGCGCCGCCATGATCCAGGGCAGCCGCCTGGGCACCAGCCTGCCCTACGGCTCCCATCGGGGCCTGCGCCTGAACCGCCGGGGCGAACGCTACTGCAACGAGGACATGAACGGGGCCTACACCGCCCTCACCACCCTCCGGGAGCCGGGAGGCGAGGCCTACGCGGTCTGGGGCGCGAACTACGCCCGGGAGACCCGCTTCCGGGCCCACGGCGGGCAGCGGGACGGGCCGGACGTGCCCCCGGAGAAGGTGCTGGCCGGCTGGGACGAGCAGGCCGCCAAGGGCACGATCGTGAAGGCGGACACCCTGGAGGAAGTGATCGCCGCCCTGGGCCTGCCGGAAAAAGAGACCCTGGCGACCGTCCGGCGCTACAACGAGCTCTGCCGTGCCGGGCACGACGGGGATTTCCACAAGAAGCCCAAATACCTGCAGGAGATCCGGGAAGCCCCCTTCTACGGCTGCAGCCTCGGCGACCGCATGTTCTTCACGGTGCTGGGCGGCCCCCGAACGAATTGGAAAATGCAGATCTGCGACGGGGACGACGAGCCCATCCCCGGCCTCTGGTGCGTGGGCTCCATGGTGGGAGACATGTACGCCAACTGCTATAACTTCCGCATCCCCGGCCAGAACTACGGGGCCGGGCTCACCTTCGGCTACCTCACGGGGAAGCGGGCCGCCGGGGAAGAATAGGCGCCGCCGTGGACAAGCTCCGACAGTTTCTGCGGGAGCTCACGCTCCGAAGGGTCCTCGTCTATCTCCTGGGGGTGGTGATCCTGGCCTGCGGCATCACCATGAACACCAAGACCCAGCTGGGCGTTGCCCCCATCCTCTCCGTGGCCTGGAACCTCAGCGTGCTCCTGAATATTCCCTTCAGCACCATGAGCTTCATCTATTACTGCTTCCTCATCCTCCTGCAGCTCCTGCTGCTGGGCAGGCGCTTTGAGCCCCTCCAGTGGCTGCAGCTGGGGGCGAGCTTCCTCACCAGCGCCTTCATCGGCGTCTTCGGGCGCATCCTGCCCGAGGCGGTCACCCTGCCGGGGCGCTTCGCCCTTCTGGCCGCCGCCATCCTCCTCACCGGAACGGGCATCGTCCTCAGCGTGGGGGCCCGGCTCGTGCCCAATCCCGGGGACGGGATGGCCAACGCCATCTCCCTGCGCAGCGGATGGAGCCTGGGCCTCAGCAAAAACGCCCTGGATATCGGGAGCTTCGTCGCTGCCATCCTCCTGGGCCTCCTCTTCCGGGGACGGCTCCTGGGCGTCGGGATCGGCACGGTGGTCACGATGGTGCTCACCGGGCGGGCGGTGGCCCTGCTGCAGAAGCCTCTCCTGCGCCTGTTCCGACTCCCGCTCCCGCCGTCGGCGGCGAAGGGACGGGATGCCCGGGATCAGACGTCCGCCCGCTCCAGCACGGGCATCTCCTCCAAGGGCGCGGGGAAGCGGTAGGTCCTTCCCCCCTCGTACGTCTCCCCGGAGGAAAGGAGCTTCCAGCGTCCGGCGGGGAGATAGACCTCCCGGGCTTCCGCCTCCGCCTCCAGCACGGGGGCGACGAGATAGCGGCTCCCCAGCATGTACTGGTCCTCCAGCTCCCAGCAGCGCCTGTCCTCCGGGAATTCGAAGAACATGGGGCGCATCAGCGGCGCGCCGGTGAGGGAAGCCTCCCGGTACAGCTCCGCCAGATAGGGCCGCAGCCGCAGCCGCCGCTCCAGCCAGGTCCGGAGGATGGCGTAGACCTCCTCCCCGTAGCTCCACAGCTCGTTCGGCTGCCCCGTGGGCAGGTAGCCCCCGCCCCGGTCCCTGTCGTCCAGGGGCGGGATGTCGTGGGGGCCCCGGTCGCCGTGCATCCGCAGCACGGGGGAGAAGACGGAAAACTGGAACCAGCGGATCAGCAGTCGGCGGAAATACGGGTCCTTCACGTCGTCGGTCATGAAGCCGCCGACGTCCGTGGTCCACCAGGGGATCCCCGCCAGGCCCATGTTCAGCCCGGCGGTGAGCTGATCCCGGAAAGCCTCGAAGGTGCTGGGCACGTCCCCGGACCAGACCACGTTGCCGTATTTCTGGCTCCCGGCCCAGCAGCAGCGGATCAGGTTCACCGCCTCCGGACCCATGTGCTCCCGGAAGGCGCGGCTGAAAAGCTGGGGATAGAGGGCCGTGCAGCTGAGGGCGCTGCCCTTTGCATAGCGGTAGTGGTCGAAGTCGTAGACCCCCAGGTCCGGCTCCGCGTTGTCCAGCCAGAAGCCGTCCACCCCCAGGTCCCTGTAATTCCGGCGGCAGACCTCCCACAGATATTCCCGGCTCTCCTTCCGGAAGAGGTCGATCTGCACGCAGTCCCCCTGGTAGTCGTAGGTCTGGGCCGCGCCCCGCTCCGTGCGCATGAGGAGGCCCCGCTCCCACAGGGGGGCGAAGTTCTCGCTGCGCCGGTCCACGCTGGGCCAAACGGAGACCATGACCTTGACGCCCATCCTGTGCAGCTCGTCGATCATGGCCCCCGGGTCCGGCCAGTACCGGGGGTCGAATTTCCAGTCGCCCTGCACCGTCCAGTGGAAATAGTCGATGATGATCATGTCGAGGGGGATCCCCTCGGCTTTGTATTTCCGGGCCACGGACAGGACCTCCTCCTGGGTGCGGTAGCGCAGCTTGCACTGCCAAAGCCCCAGCAGCTCCTCCGGGAACGCCGGTGCGCGGCCGGTGACGCCGGTGTAATTCTCCAAAATCTCCCGCGGGCTCTCCCCGGCGGTGATCCAGTAGTCCATCTTCCGGGTGGCGGCGGCGGTCCACTCCGTCCGGTTTTTGGCGAAGCGGGCCTCCCCCACGGCAGGGTTGTTCCAGAGGAAGCCGTAGCCCAGGCTGCTGAGCAGGAAGGGGACGGTGATCTGGCTGTTCCGGTGGGCCAGCTCCAGCACGCAGCCCTTCAGGTCCAGGCCGGGCTGCTGATACTGGCCCATGCCGTAGAGCTTTTCCCCCTCCCGGCTCTCGAAGCGTACCGTCAGGCTGTGCTCGCTGCCCCCGACGATCCCCTTCCACTCCCGGCTGACGAGCTTCAGGCAGCGGCTCTCCCGGGAGATCGTGCCGCCGTAGTTGCGGTAGAATTCCCGCAGCAGCAGCTTCTCCCCCCGGAAGAAGGAGAGCACGCCGAAGGCGTTCACCTCCGCCCGAAGGCTGCCGCAGGAGACGGAAGCCCCCTCTTCCCCGATCCGTATCTCGCTCTCCGAGGTCTCCGGTGTCTCCGTCAGGGCCCAGGGCTCCGCCTCCACGGCCTCCGCCATGGCGGCGCGCACCCGCAGCGCGTTTCTTCCCCAGGGCTCCAGCACCAGGGTCTCTCCCAGGCGCCGACAGACGAGGGCCGCGCCCTCCCGTGTGAATTCCATGCCCGTTTCCTCCTTTGCGCTTCTTCGCTCTCTCCCAACACCATACCTGCCTTTCGCCCGCTTTTCAAGTGTTTTCCGGCCGGGAGACCGCGGGCTTGACACCTCCGAATCAGAGGTATATAATGCCTCTGGATCGGAGGTATCATTATGCGCGTCGACAAGGAGCTTTCCAAAGGGAGCCACGAGCTCCTGCTGCTGAAGCTGCTCAGCCGGGGGGACAAATACGGGTACCAGCTCATTCAGGAGATGGCCCTGCTGTCCGACCGGGCCTTTGAAATGAGCCAGGGCAGCCTTTACCCCTTCCTGCACAAGCTGGAGGCCGGGGGACTCCTCACCTCCTACCGGGAGGACGTGACGGGGCGCAGCCGGGTGCTCTATCATCTCACGGACAAGGGCCGGAAGGTCCTGGCCGAAAAGGAGCGGAGCTGGCGGGCTTTCGTGGAGGCGGTGGAAAGCGTGCTCCGGGGGCAGGCGGAATGCCGGACCGAATGAGAGACTACCTGGAGGCCTGTCTCGCGGAGGTGCCCCAAAGCGACTACCGGCGGCGGCTCCGGGAAGAGCTGGAGGCGCATCTGACGGACCTGGGGGAGAGCCTTCTTGCCGGGGGATACGGCGAAGAGGAAGCCGCCCGCCGGGCCATGGAGCTGCTGGGGAAGCCGGAAGCCCTGCGGGAGCAGTACCGGGAGGCGTGGGAGCGCCAGCCGGAGCGGCGGCGGAGAGACCTGCGGGATCTTTTCAGCGGCTGCGTACTGGCGGGGTTCGGCTGTTTCCTGGCCCTGGGGCTTCTGAAGGCCCTTGGCTTCACCTACGACCAGGCGTATCCGGGCCGCCGGGTTTTCCCCATCCTGGGGGATCCCCGGTGGAAGCTCGTTTTCGGCCTCGCCCTCTTCCTGGGGGAAACGCTGCCGAATCTTGCCTGGCTCCTGCTCCGCTTCCGCCGCAGGAGCCTCCGCCGGGCCTGGGTCACGGCGGGTCTGCTCCTGGCCTGGGGGCTGGAGAAGGGGGCGATCCTGCTTCTGAGCGCCGGCATCTACGGGATGTCGCCCCTGCAGCTTCCCCGGCTGCTGGCGCGGATCGCCGCCGGTGGCGACCCCACCGCCCCCTGGCTCACGCCGGTGTATCTTCTGGGCACCCTGGCCGCGACCGTGCTGATCGGCCTGGCGGCGGGCGGATAGAAAAAGACGGGAAAGGAGGAAGGAACCGTGCTCCGACTGATGCGCAGCCAGCTGCGGGTGATGCTCTGCAGCCGCTTCTGTCTGCTGTTTCTCGCCGCGGCCCTGCTGCTCAGCGCCGTGCTGTTTTTCGACAACGGCGACGCGGTGGGGAGCCTGCGGGAGCTGGAAGAGATGAGCGAGGTCATGGGCTTCGAGGGGATGCGGCGGCTGGAGCAGGCGGAGGAAGCGGAAAGCGTTGAGGAGGTGCTGGCGATCCTCCGGGTCCGGCAGACGGTCGCCGCCGCGTACATCGCCGCCGGAGGCATGCTGTTCCTGCTGTTCCTCCTGCCCGGCGTCACCCTGGCCCCGGCCCTGGGGAGAGGAGCGGGCATCCGGCGGGAGCTGACGGAGCATGGGCGGGCGAAGCCCCTTCTCAGCCGCATGCTCCTGAGCTGGGTCTTCTGCCTGGGCCTGTCCACGGTCATGTACCTGGCCTTCCTGGGGTATTTCACGGACTGGCGCTCCGCGCCGCCGTATCTCCTCCGGCGAAACTACCTGATCCTTCAGCTTTATATCCTCTCCGGGGTCTGCTATTCGTATTTCGTTTACGTGCTCCTGCGTCGGACCTGGCTCGCCGCCCCGGCCATGCTGCTGGCGGAGGCCCTGCCGCACCGGATCGTACCGGGGCTCTACGCGTTTTATCCCTTTGTGATGATCCCCTATTACAACAGCTTCTCCTATCTGGATACCACCGCGCTCACCGCTGCGCTCTGCCCGCCGGGAAAGCTCATCGGCTACTGCGCCGTCTGCGCGGCCTATATCCTCGTCTGTCCGCTGCTGTCGGTCCTGATCCTCCGGCGGCGGGACATTCCGTGAAAGGGGGCTTCGGCATGGCGGTTTTGAAGGCGACGGGCCTGCGAAAGGAATACGGGCGGGGGAAAAAACGGCTGACCGCCCTGGACGGGGTGGACCTCACCCTGGAGGAGGGCCGCATCTACGGCCTCGTGGGCAACAACGGGGCGGGAAAAACCACCCTCATGCGCCTGATCGCGGGGCTGGCCCTGCCCACGGCGGGAACGGTCTCCCTCTTCGGCGCAGCCGATCCGGCGGGACTGCAGGAGGCGCGGAAACGGCTGGGCAGCCTGATTTCGGAGCCCTCCGGCTATGAGGACCTGAGCATATGGCAGAATCTGAAGGCCCAGGCCGTTCTCCTTCCGAAGGCCCGGCAGCCGGATCTCCGGGCGCTGTGCGCGGCGGTCGGGCTGGAGGGAGCGGTCCTCCGGCGCAGCCTGCGGCAGTGCTCCGCAGGGCAGAAGCAGCGTTACGGCCTGGCCTCCGCCCTGCTGGGAGAGCCGGAGCTTCTCCTTCTGGACGAGCCCACGAATGGGCTGGATCCCTCCGGCGCGGCGGAGATCCGGGAGCTGCTCCTTCGGCTGAACCGGGAGCGGGGCCTGACGATGCTGGTCTCCAGCCACCTCCTGGCGGAGCTGCACAAGATCGCCGCGGATTACGTCTTCCTCCGCTTCGGCCGGGTCCTGGAAACGGTTTCGGCCCGGGAGCTGGAGGCGCGGGCTGCGGCCCGGGGGCTGAAGGACGTGGAGGATTATTTCATCGCCCTGGACCGGGAGGCGCAGCGCCGGGAGGGAAGTCTTCTCGGCGGACGGGACCCATGAAGCGCTGCCTGGCCTTCCGCTGCCGGGCGTTTTTCGCCGCAGGGTGGCTGCCGCTGCTGCCCCTTGCCCTGGGGCTCCTCCTGGGGCTGGAGGCCGCAGGCGCGCTGAACGCCCTTCTGCGGAGGACCGGCGCGGCGGACGCCCGCACGGCGCTGGCCCTTGCCGCGGACGTCCGGCATCTCTTTCCCCTGGCGGGGGCCGCCTGGTCGGCGGCGTATTTCGGCAGGGAGCTGGACGGCGGCGCCGGAAAGCTGCTGCGCAGCCGGGGCTTCGGGTCTTCGGCGGTTTACGCCAGCGCTTATTTTCCCTTCCTGGCGGGAGCCCTCGCGATCTCCCTCACGGAGCAGGCGGTCGTCCTGCAGGCGGTCCCCGGCCGGGAGACCCTGGGCGCCGCGCTGCTGCTCCGCTCGGCCGGTCTGCGCCTGCCGCTGGACCTGGGCATGCTGACCCTGCCGGGCTTCCTGCCGTTCCTGGGAAAGGGCAGCCCCTACGCCCGGTTTTCAGGCTTCCTCTACGGCTTTGCCCTCTGGAGGCTCATGGGCAGTCACGCCGCCCTCTGGCTGCCGGGGCTGGGGCCGCCGGACCCGTGGGCCTTTTGGCCCCTGGCCGCGCTCCCCGCGGGCATCCTGGGATACTTCGCGCTGACGCTGAACCGGAGCGAGTAGGGACCAGCCCGTACCTGCAGCATACAAAAAAACGGCCGCGCCCGGAAACCCGGACGCGGCCGCAGTCTGACGTGTGATGGTCTGTTATTGCGCCGTTGCGGAGATGCCCTCTGTATCGAAATCGCCCCAGTCACTGCCGTCGAAGGCCTTTACCGTGTAAGTGTAGGTCGTGCCGGAGAGTACGGCGCCGTCCATGTAGCTCAGGGTCGTCACGTCTCCCATGCTGACCCAGCCGCCGGAGCCCGTCTTCCGGTATACCCGGTATTTCGTCGCCCCGTCGACGGCGTTCCACGTGACGGTGATCCCGTTCGGACCTGCCGATGCGCCCGTCAGCACCGGCGCCGCCAGACTTTGCTCAACGGTCATGGTGACGGTATCGGTCTGTACGGAGTTCCCGTAGGCGTCGGTCACCACGCAGTAGAGCCGGTTGCCGCTGCGCGCCGCCGTCAGCTCCACGCTGTAGGTGGCCGAGGTGATGCTGGACTTGGAGAATTTCGTTGCGCTGGGTTTTTTCACATACCACTGATAGCTCAGCTCATCGCCCTCGGCGAGGACGGAGAACACCGCCGTGCTCCCCACCGGGCCCGAGTAATCCGTCGGCTGGCGGAGGATGGTCAGCGGCGTCGCGACGGTCATGGTCACGATATCCGTCTGCGCCGTGTTCCCGTAGGCGTCGGTCACCACGCAGTAGAGCCGGTTGCCGCTGCGCGCCGCCGTCAGCTCCACGCTGTAGGTGGCCGCGGTGATGCTGGACTTGGAGAACTTCGTGGCGCTGGGCTTTTTCACATACCACTGATAGGTCAGTTCTTCACCCTCGGCGAGGACGGAGAACACAGCCGTGCTCCCCACGGGGCCCGCGTAATCCGAAGGCTGGCGGAGGATGGACAGCGGCGTCGCGGCGGTCATGGTCACGGTGTCCGTCTGCACGGAGTTTCCGTAAGCGTCCTTCACCACGCAGTAGAGCTGCCGCCCGCTGTTAGCTTCCGTGAGGGTCACGGTGTAGGTGGCCGCGGTGATGCTGGATTTGGAGAATTTCGTCGCCGTACGGTTCTTTACGTACCACTGATAGGTCAGTTCTTCACCCTCGGCGACCACGGAGAACACTGCCGTGCTTCCCGCAGGGCCCGTGTAATTCGCGGGCTGCCGCAGGATGGTGAGCTGCGGTGTCGCGACGGTCATGGTCACGATATCCGTCTGCGCCGTGTTCCCGTAGGCGTCGGTCACCACGCAGTAGAGCTGCCGCCCGCTGTTAGCTTCCGTGAGGGTCACGCTGTAAGTGGCTGCGGTGATGCTGGATTTCGAAAACTTCGTGGCCGTGCGGTTCTTCACGTACCACTGATAGCGGAGCCCGTCGCCCGCGGCTGCCACGGTGAAGGAAGCCCTGCTGCCCGCAGGGCCGCTGTAGTTCGCCGGCTGGGTGACGATGGCAAGGGCCGCGGCTTCCGTCATGGAGACGGTGTCGGTCTGCACCGAGTTCCCGTAGGCGTCGGTCACCACGCAGTAAAGCTGCCGCCCGCTGTTAGCTTCCGTGAGGGTCACGCTGTAAGTGGCTGCGGTGATGCTGGATTTCGAGAACTTCGTGGCCGTGCGGTTCTTCACGTACCACTGATAGCTGAGCCCGTCGCCCTCCGCCCCCACGGTGAAGGTTGCCCTGCTGCCAAGAGGTCCAGTGTAGTTCTGAGGCTGCCGGGTGATACTCAGAGCCGTCTGCTTGATCTCACAGATAAAGCCGATATGGCTGATATCGTCTTCGGGATAATACACATTCGGAAGATTGATGTATTTACAGCTATCTCTGTATTTCATCAGATAGTTGCAATGTGACGGCCATAGGTTCCCGTTCCAATTGATCGATGGTATCTCATCTCCTGTTTCCGTGCCGTTCAGCCAGTACCAGCTGCCGTTTTCCCGGCGACCTCCCACATAATACCAGCTCCGGGTTCCGGATTTGATAAACGAATTGATGAACGCTTCTTCTTCGGAACTGTTGATCGCAAGCAGCTGTCCGCCAAGCAGGCTGCAATACCGGACGGCCTCCGACCAGGTGGTATTCCGGTCGATCAAAAGATACTCGCTGCCGTTAAAGCTTTCCCTGGTAGTGATATCCGCTTCATTCGGCTCAATTTCAATGATGAAGCCCTTATTCGTCTTATTTGTATTGTTGACGTCGTTCCACTGACCGGAATAGGACTTTCTGATCTCAGCCCAATGTTCCCTGGTTCCCTCGGTTCCGGTAGCGCTCGGTTCGCCCGGTTTCCAGTTCGTATACTGGAATTCTTCGCCGGTGACCCAGGCCCAGGCACCGTCTTGATTGATTGCCGTGCCGGAGTAGTTGGTTGCTCCGATCCAATAGGCTTCCATTGCGCCTTCCTGCATCAATTCTGCGACGATCGCATTCTCCTCGGCGCTGTTGATGGTCACAAGATGACCGCCCATGTTGCTGCACAGATCCCGGCAGAACGTCCATGATGCGGAATAATCATAAACGGCATAGATGTGCCCGTTGTAGATCGTATGCCCGGAAGGGATGTAGTCCTGCTCGTAAACATCAAAAGAAACCCAATTGCTTCGCCCGCTGAGTCCGGCGCCGTTGCCTGCATGAGCAAGGAGGTTATACCGCCCTGCGGGGAGGTTGTCAAACGTGACGGAGTTCGTGTATACCACATCATGTTTCGTATATGTACTGTAAGCAAAGGCTTCCGGATACTCGGCCATGTAGTATTCAAAGAATGCCGCATTGTTCCAATCACCGAAGAAAACCTGTACCTGGTCGCCGACCTGAAACCGGGTATTTGATACGCTGACGGTCGGTACCGGAGGAACGGAGACAGGAAGATGAATATAACCGGTGATCGAAAAGCCGTTGCCGTTCCCCCAATTGCGCCTGCCGGTCGAAAGCTGGATCACGTCCTCATGGTAAGCGCCGGAGAAGTTTCCTTCCGTGATATATGCATAATCTCCGTCTACCGCTTCGACGTACATCACGTGGCCGACCTGGTAGCTGATGCCGGTGTCTTCGTCTATCCACCATCCGTCCGGTGAAACCATGATGGAATTGGCGGACGGCACAGAGTCGCAGCGGTATCCTGCCGCACTTGCGTTGGAATACCAATCGATGGCGTTGCCGAAGGAACCGTTGCCCCAATTCAGAACTACACCGTGTTCATAAGCGCGTCCATAG
>JAFXUU010000141.1 GCA_017524845.1 Oscillospiraceae bacterium | reverse complement strand
GTTCCAGTACACCGCGCCGTAGGGGCAGGCCGTCGCCAGGTCCTTGCGGCCCTTGGCCTTGACGGGGTTGATGATGATGAGACCGTCCTCCCGCCGGTAAACGTCGCCGTCTTTGGCGATGGCAAGCAGGGAACATTTCTCGCAGTGGTTGCACATCTCGGGAACGTAGTGCACCGTCACCTTGGGGGCGGAGCCGTTCACATAATCCTTGACCTTGACCCAGAACTGGCCGATGTCAGGCTGGGGGGCGGCGATGGGGGTGAAATCGTTGCCGCAGTGCTCGTCCTTGCAGGCCAGCTGGCAGCAGTAGCAGCCGCTGCATCTGGCAACGTCGAATACAAATGCCTTTCTGCCCATGCTCAGGCCTCCTTCTTGTCGTCGATCATCCAGCCGTCGAGGCAGACGCCGCAGGCCTCGTCCACCTTGCGGGCGAAGGCTTCGGGATACTGCTTCTTCCAGCCGTCCATCTCCTCGTCGGTGACGGCGGCCACTTCCACCAGGAAGCCGCTGACCACCATGCCGGTGGCGTTCCGGGAGGTGATGGCGTGGGGGGTGATGAGGTTGATGGCGCCGCCCCGGTCCAGCTTTTCAGCGTCGATGGGGTCGAAGCGGGAGCCGTGGTCCACGTAGACCACGCCGTCCACAAGCCTGGGGGTGACGTAAGCCGCGCAGAGCACCGTGCCCCGCTCGTTGAAGATCTTGACGATGTCGCCGTGCCTGATGCCCCGGGCTTCGGCGGTTTTGGGGCTGAGCCAGGCGGGCTCATACTGGTAGCCGTCCTTGGCGCGGATCTTCATGGTCTCCACTTCGCGGTTCCAGGTGATGTCGTCCAGGTTGGCGTGGAAGCGCCAGCGGCCGTGGTTCGACATGCACAGCAGGGGGTAATCCTTGGCCCGGGGGCTCGAAAGCCGCTCGTCATGGAGCTCGCTTGCCTCCACCCACTTCGGGTAGGGCGGGCGCTCGGGATCGTTGGGGAAGTTTTCCTTGATGCCGGTGGAGGTGAACTCCAGCTTGCCGGTGGGGGTGGAGAGGGGATGGCCCTCCGGGTCGTCGGCGAAGCGGCGCAGGCCGGGCGGATGGAGCTTGAAATCCTGGATGTCGGGGTCGCAGGGGAGGATGAACATATCGTATTTGTGGAACTCGTCGTCCACGTCCAGATCATGGACGCTGCAGCCCTGCCAGAAGAGCTCGATGACCCGCTCCTTGGGCTTGTCGCCGTTGGTGTAGGCGTCGTAGATCTCGGGGCTGATCTTCCGGGCCACCTCGGCCACGCAGTCGAAGTCGTCCAGGCTCTCGCCCACGGGAGGACAGGCGGGCCGCTCGCGGAAGACGGTGCACATGACGCCGCCGCCCTTGTCGTCGGAGATGTCGTCCATCTCAAACTTCGTCTGCACGGGCAGCACGATGTCCGCCAGCAGGCAGTCGTTCTCCAGCCAGGGCTGCTGGGCGATGATGAACTCGATCTCCTCGCTGCGCACAGCCTTGACGAAGTTGAAGCCGTCGTTCCAGCAGGTCACCATGCAGGGCGCGTCGGTCCAGATGGCGTGGATGCGGGAGCAGCCCTCCACCGGGAAGGTATGCTCCTCCCACTGCTCGGAGGCGGGGCCGCAGAAGGAATAGAGGCCGTACCAGGAGATCTGATCCTTCAGGATGGCGTCGTGCACCAGACACTTGGGCACGCTCTGCATGGGGGGATTCTCCGTGGTCTTGCAGATCTCCGCCAGCTCTTCGATGGCGGCGGCGCTTTCGCTGAGGCGGTAGCGTCCCTCCTCCTTGCCCTTGGCGAAGAAGGCGGCGGCGTTGGAGCCGGCGGCGGCCTTTTCCTTGTCCTCCTTGGCCTCCTGGTCCTCGGGCTTGTATTCCTTCCCGGCGATCAGGGCGGCCTGGCGCGCCAGAGCCTCCTGGCGCTCCTTTTCCTTGACCCTGCCCAGCAGGCCGGTGGCGTTCAGGTCCTTCTGGCTGCCGGCGGGGCGCACGATCTCGCAGCGGTGGGGCAGGTCGATGGCCTTCTTGCCCTGGTGGGGCATGGGGAAGGTGTCGGTGTGCAGGTTCCACTCGATCCACTTGGCCTGATGCCTGCCGGGCTTGCCCAGACCCTGCATGCCCAGGCAGATGCTCTGGAGGCGGGCGGGCTCGGTGGAGAAGGCGCCGCGGATGCCGGGGCCGCCGTTGCCGATGGTGACGCTCGTCACCTTATGGGCCCAGTCCCGGGCCAGAGCCTTGATGGTCCACTCGGGGATGCCGGTCTTCTCGCTGGCCCAGGCGGGGGTCTTGGGCTCCCCGTCCGCCTTGCCCAGCACATAGTCGAAGAATTCCTCGTAGCCCACGGCATGGGTCTCCACGTATTCCTTGTCGTAGAGGTCTTCCTTCAGCCAGAGGTAGATGATGCCCAGGTAGAGGGCGTCGTCTGTGTTGGGCTGGATGGGGATCCACTTGTCCGCGAGGTAGCAGCCGGAGAAGTTCAGCGCCGGATCGATGTGCACGAACTTGATGCCCAGGGAATGGATCCACTGGCTCAGGCGGGAGGCCATGTAGCCGTCGAAGCCCACGGCGGTGACTTCGGGGTCGCCGGCCCAGAAGAGCAGCAGCTCGGCGTTTTTGGCGATGTCGGGCCAGAGGTTGCCGCTGGGCTGCATCTCGCCCACGGGCTCGCCGCCCCACACGTTCTTGGAGCCCCAGGAGTAGCCCTCCCAGGAGTCCTGGTTGCGCATCTGCACGGTGTAGCCGCCCATGAGGCTGAGCAGCCGGTTCATGCAGCCGTGGCTGGGAGCGATGTGCTTGCCTTCGCCGTGCATATCGGCCTCCGCCAGGACGGCGGACATGCCGTATTTGTCGCGGATGCGCAGCAGCTCCTTGGCGACGATGTCGGTGGCCTCGTCCCAGGAGATGCGCACGTAGCGGCTCTTGCCCCGGTTCTGGGGGTTGCGCTCGCCGTCGGGATCCCAGTCCACCCGCTTCAGGGGATAGCGGACCCGGTTGTTGGAATACACGCGCTTCTTGTAGGTGAGGTAGTAGCTGGCGGGCAGGCTGTGGCGGGGCGGCTCGAAGGTGGAGCCGTGCGCCTCGATCTTCCAGGGGTTCTTGCTGTCCCAGTCATGGTTTTCGTCGTAGTAGAAGGGGCGGATGCGGGTGATCTTCCCATCCTTGTCCGACTCGACCACGGTGGGCAGACCGGCGCTGGGGCCCATCAGGCTTGCCGCCTTCAGCACCCGCTTATCGGCCTTGACGTCCACTTTGGTGTTGGGCATGGTGAGTGTCTTCCTCCTTTTCTTCTTCCCTGAATCATTCTGCCGACGTAAATCGCGTCATCGATACAATATGCCGTTTGTCCGCCTGCGGGGTTACAGGTGACACAGTATTTTACCGCAGCCCGGGAAGAAAAGCAACGGCAATCTGCGAGTTTCCCTCCTTCCGTTGACAAAAACCGCCGCCTTGGGTAAAATTCCATCAGAAAAAGGCACCGCGCCCCGGGCGCGGGCATACGGGAGGTACGCAAGTGGCCAGAAATCATTTCCCCCACATCTACCGGCCCATTCAGGTGGGCAGCATGACCATGAAGAACCGCATCCAGTTTTCCCCCATCGTCTCCAATCACGCCGGCGTGGAGGACGGGCGGGTGGGCCGTGAGCTGCTGGAATTCGTCAGCACCCAGGCCCAGACGGGCTGCGGCCTCGTCACCATCGGCTCCACCCCCGTGAACTTCAACGAGGGGCGGGATTTCTATTCCTGCCTTTCCGCCACCTGCGATCAGGACGTGCCGGGCCTGGGCCTGCTGGCGGACGAGGTGCACCGGTGGGACTGCAACCTTTCCGCCGAGCTCATCCACGCGGGCCAGTGGGCCGCCCTCAACGGGAAGGAGGCCTGGGTCCCCAGCGTGGTGGAGAAATACCATCGGGCGCCCCGGCGCTATAAGGAGATCGGCCGGAGCGAGATGCTCTCCGTGATCGACGACTATGTGGCCGCCGCCCGGCGATGCATGGAGGCGGGCTTCGACATGATCATGGCCCACTTCGCCCACGGGAACCTGGTCTCCGCCTTCCTCTCCACCCTCTGGAATCAGCGGGGCGACGCTTACGGCGGCAGTCCCCAAAACCGCTGGCGCTTCCCCCTGGAGGTGCTGGAGGCCCTGTATTCCGTCACCCGGGGGAGGATCCCCATCGAGATGCGGGTGGTGGGGGACGAGCGCATCCCCGGCGGGACGGACATTTCCGAGCGCATCGCCTTTCTCCGGGAGGCTTCCCGCTGGGTCGACATGCTCTGCGTCTCCACCGGCACCCTCATGTATACGGACGGGGAGTGCTTCTCCTACAATATGCCCGGCTACTACACCGATCCCGGCCTCAACGTGGCCCACACCGCCGCCTTCAAGGAGGCCCTGGGGGATAAGCTGGCCGTGAGCGTGGTGGGGGGCATCAGCACCCTGGAGGAGGCCGAGGCCATCCTGGCCGCCGGGAAGGCGGACATCGTGGCCATGGCCAAGGCCCTCATGGCCGACGACCGGATGGTCGTGAAGGGCGAGCGGGGGCAGGAGGAGGATATCACCCCCTGCATGCGCTGCATGTACTGCCTGCGGAACGTGGGCGGCGCCCACCTGCGGGGCTGCGCCGTGAATCCCCGCCTGGGCTGGGAATACCGCTATCCCCGCTTCCTGCCCATGCGGAGGAAGAAAAAGATCCTCATCGCCGGGGGCGGCCCCGGCGGCATGGAGGCCGCCCGGATCCTGGCGGAGCGGGGCCACGAGGTGATCCTCTGCGAGAAGACCGGGGCCCTGGGCGGGCGTCTGCCCGAGGCTTCCTCCCTCTGGCTGAAGGAGGGCTTCCGCCGCTATTTCGAGTTCGCCGTGCGCAAGACCCTGTCCTGCGGGGCGGAGGTGCGGCTGAACACCCCCGTCACCCCGGAGCTGGTGCGCCTGGAGAACCCGGACACCCTCATCCTCGCCCTGGGGGCCGGGGAGTTCCGCCCCCCCATCCCCGGCGTGAACGGACCCAATGTGGCGAGCGTCGCGGACGTGGACCGGGGCCTGAGGTCCGTGGGGCAGAGGGTGGTGGTCTGCGGCGGCGGCCTCTCCGGCTCGGAATGCGCCATGGCCCTGGGCCGGGAGGGGAAGACCGTCACGGTGGTGGACATCCTCCCCGAAGAAGAGCTGCATAAGAGTATCAGCGAATTCAATCTCCCCATCCTGCTGAAGCGCCTGCGGGACAACGGCGTGGAGATGCGCTATGAAACGAGCGTCCTGGAGATCGGGGAGAAGGGCGTGCTGGTGCGCGCCGCGGACGGGACCGAGGAGCTGCTGGAGGCCGACACCGTGATCGCCGCCTTCGGCATCCGGGCGGACCGGGCGGAGCTGGAAGCCCTGCAGGACCTGGTGCCGGAGACCTACGTGATCGGCGACGCCCATAAGGTGGGCGTGATCGGCGACGCCACGGGGGACGCTTACCGCGTCTGCCTGCAGATCGAATAAGCCGCGGACGGAAGACGAGTATGTTCAAGAAACTGAAATCGAGTCCCGGATACGGGACCGTGATCCTGCTGATGCTCTTCCTGGGCATCGCCCTGCCGGATTTCGGGCAGTTCCAGGTGAGCTCCCTGGCGGACAAGCTGCGGGCCGCCATGGACCTGAGCCAGAGCCAGTACAGCACCATCGCCACCGCGCCTCTGCTGGCGGGCATTATCTTCGGCTTCCTCTCCGGCGTGCTCATGGACCGCTTCGGCATCAAGGTGGTCACCGCCTCCATCGTGCTCACCACGGCGGGCCTGGTGCTGCGGGTGCCCTACGGCACCTTCTTCACCCAATATGTCGCGGGCATCCTCATCGGCACCGCCGCCACCTTCATCAACACCACCGCCCCCAAGATCATCGGCCAGTGGTTCCCGCCGGAGAAGACCACCCAGTTCATGGGCATGGTGCTGGCGGTGGCCAACCTCTCCATGGCCCTGGGCATCGGCACCGCCGCCCTGTTCTCCACGGTGAGCGACGCGTTTATGTTCTCCGCGGTCCTGGGGGTGGTGATCCTGACGGTCTGGTGCCTCTTCATCACCGAAAAGAAGGACCCGGGGGGCGGCGAAGGGGAGGCGGTCCCCGTTATGGAGAGCGTCAGGGCCGTGGTGAAGCACCGGGGCGTGTGGCTGGTGAGCCTCTTCTGCCTGGGCAGCGTGGCCGCCATCGGCTCCGTCAGCGTCTTCATGCCCCAGGCGCTCATCTCCCGGGGCATGACGCCGGTGCAGGCGGGGTGGTACAGCATGGCCGTCACCCTGGGCAACTGCGTCACGAATTTCGTTTCCCCCGCCGTCATCCGCCGCTTCGGCACCTCGAAGAAGCGCCTCACGGTCATGGTCTGCATCTACAGCCTGGGGGAAGTGTTCTTCGTGGCCTTCGGCTGGCGGGCCTCCGGGGTGCTGCTGCCCCTGTGCCTCTTCCTCTCCGGCTTCTGCGCCATGGGCTTCCTGGCCTTTTACCAGACCATCCCCCTCTCCCTCAGGGGCGTGGGACAGCGCTATTCCGGCACGGCCGTGGGCCTCATCATCACGGTGCAGCTGGCGGCCAGCGTGGTATTCCCCAGCTACGTCATCGCCCCCATCGCCGGGGACGACTACCGCCTGATCTTCCTCATGCTGGGGGCCCTTCCCCTGATCCCCGCGATCCTCTCGCCGTTTTTGCCGGTGAAGGATATGTTCGAACAATCAAATCACGACCGCTCCGCTGGGTCGTGATTTGAGTAGGAGCGCACTCCGCTCCCCGCACTCGCTGCGCTCGCACAGTCCGCTCCGTGAGAGGTGTTTTTCACCGCATACATGCTGCGGCGAAAAACGTTTGATTTTATTCGCGCCTGCGGGCGCGAACTCTGCGAGGCATTGACGCAGGAACGGCCGCCGGGAACCACCGGCGGCCGTTTCGAAGTTTTTTCGCATAAATCCGTAAAAACCCCTTGACTATCTCCCCGCGTCATACCCTACGCTGGGGCCGAGGTGATGAAAATGCGCATCAAGGAAGTCGCGAAACAGACCGGCCTCACGGAGCGGACCATCCGTTACTACGAGAGCGTGGGCCTGGTGATCCCCGACATGGAGGAAAAGAACTGGCGGCTCTGGCGGGACTACTCCCCGGCGCACGTACGCATGCTCTCCGCCGTGGCCACGCTCCGCCGGGCCTCCTTCAGCGTGGAGGAGATCTCCCTGCTGCTGTCCGCCCCGGAGATGATCCCGGAGACGGTGGAAAAGGTGCGGAAGCGGGCGGAGGAAGCCCGGGCCGATGCGGAGAAGCTCTGCGCGCGCCTGGCCCGGCCGGACCTGCGGGAGGCCGCCGACGTCCTTGCCCTGGCCCGCAGCCTGGAGGAAACGGCGTCGGCCATCCCCCTGCCCACGGCGGACCGCAGCTACCGTTACCGGAATCAGGAACGGAAGGTGGCGGAGCCCCGCTCCCTCTCCGCTTCACTGGCGTCGAGGCTCGCCGTGCTGGTCTGCGTCCTCTGGCTCCTGTCCATGGCGCTGCTGACCTTCTCAGCCGCAAGGGGTCTCGGGCGGCAGGCGGCGCAGGAGAGCGAAAAAGCCCTGGATGCTTTCTTTGAAGACCTGGGCTCGGAGGCTTCGTCCCTGCCGGAGGTGCGCTTCCAATCCGGCGAAGGCATCCTGACGCAGAGGGAGGCCGGCTTTGCCCTGCTGAAAGCGGCCCTTTTCATCGACGAGCGGGGCATCGTGAGGGAAAACGACGGCTTCTGGACGCCGTCGGCGGTCAAGGTGATCGACAACTTCTACAAAAGCGCGGTGGAAATCAGAAGCGGCCGCGCCGGGACCGAAGAGCTGTGGCTGGCCGTTGCGGCCGGAAAGCTGTGCTTCATGGTCGATCCGAACCGGCTGGACGACACGGTACGGCTTCCGAACGTCAATGAAGGGGTCTATTACCGGGGCTTTCTGACCTTCCGGGACGCGCCGCATCGCGGCGGCAGCTTTTTCTCCGGCGACGCCGACTGGTATCTTCCGACGGTGGAAACGAAAAGCGGCGTCCGGGCCGGGACCTATCAGACGGAGCTGGTGCCTTACCGGGCCGGAACCTACGATCCGGGGGAAAAGATCGAGCCCGGCCTCTTTACCCCCGTTTTTGACGAAGTCGCTCCTTCTCTGGAGCTGCTGAACGGCCTGGACAGCGGCGAATACCGCTTCGATACCGACGGCGTTTTCCTGGGCAGCCGCCTTCGGGGCGCCTGGCTGCGGGACGGGGAGGGGAAGCCGGTCCGTTTCCTCCTGGCAGCCTACGGCTGGAACCCTCTGGCCATGGCCCTTCGGCTGCTTCCGGGGGTCTATGCCGTCAGTCTGGCGGTCTTCCTCCTGTCGGGCTTCTTCCTCTGGCTGGCCCTCTGCCGGAGCCTGGTCCTGCCCCTGAAGGCCTGGGACGCGGCGCTGGGGGCAGCCCTTCTGCCGGTGAGCCCGGAGGAATTCGACTATGCCTGCCGCTACCGCGAGCTGCAGGACCTGGCCGCGCGGTATCTCCTGCGCCGCCAGATGCTGGAGGCCGTCCCGCCTTTGCAGTCTTCGGAGGGGAGCGATCTGCTGGCGGCGATGGATGCGGCCCGGCGGAAGCTGACGCCCGCGATCGACGCCCGCAGTCTGGAGCCCGCGGCGGATTATCGGACGGACGGACGGATCGCCGCGGCCCCCGAGGCGCTGGCGGACGCCCTTCTTGCCCTGATCCGGGAGGCGCTTCCTTACGGGGAGCAGGATCAGAAGCTGACCCTCCGCACCCTGGAAAAGGAAGGCTTCCTCCTGGCGGAGGCGGAGGTCCGGACGAAGGTGCTTCGCACCGGGTCCTACGCCGCCCTGTGGGAGGGCGTCTACCGCCTGCCCGGCAGCGGCGACGCGCCGGGGGCCAAGCTGCGCAGGGCCTCCGCCGCCATCCCCGGCTCCTTCTGCGCCGTGCGGAAAACGAAGCGCGGCCTCTGCCTCACCCTGGGCCTCCCCGCCGCCCCGTAAGGGGGAACGAAAAAACGGCTCCCCGGGCGCAACTTTTTGCGGAAAACCGCGTCTGTAAGGATGGGACGGGAACGGAGACGCCGGATTTGCGAGGAAGGAGCGGACCATGGAGAGAAACGGAAAACGGATGAGACGAAGCGTTCTTGCAGCGCTGGCGGCCTTGCTGGCGGCGGCGCTGCTGTGCCTCCCCTGCCTGGCGGCGGAGGAACCCGGCGGCAGCGTCTATGCTTCCCCCGGGGAGCAGGCGGCCATTGCGGAGATGATCGGGGAAAACGGGGATTTCACGGCTGTGCTGGCGGCGCTGGGCGTCACGGTGGCAGAGGAGAGCATCACCCCCGTCTACACCGTCGATCTGGAAGCCTGCGCGGCCGCGGGGAAATTCAGCCTTGAACCCTGGACGGCGGCGGGGGCAGGCCGGATATACGCCGCCAAGACCCTCACCGCAGCCGGGGAATACGCCGGGAACCTGAGGTTCGGCGTTGCGGAGGGCAAGGCTGAGTTTTTGGGCTATTCCCCCTCCGCCGCTGCGCGGGAACCCGAGGTCCCCGGGGCCTGGACCCCCGCCTCCTGCTTCTGGGCGGACCACGCCGACCGCGCCATGGCCCTGCTGGGTCTCCGGGAGGCCATCCCGGAGGAAGCGGTGCGCTATGTGGTTTTCCGCCTGGGCAACGGCTTCTGCATCACCCTGGGGGAAACGGAGGTCATCCTCTGGGAGGGCTACGAGTCGCTCCCCGAGGACGTCCCCGCCGAAGAAATGACGGAGGTGGGGAAGCTGCTGGAGGAGGCCGCGGCGCTTCGGCGGGAAGGGGAGGAACCGCAGGGGGAGCGGCCGGAGGAGGCGACCGGCGGCAGCGCGGCAGACCGGAACGGGGGAGCCGCCTCTGAGACCGCCGACGGGGCCGGGCGTGCCGCGCCCGCCCGCCTCCGCTATTCCCGCCAGATTTCCGTCGCCCTCTGCGCCGCCCTCGTCCTGGCGGCCGCGGCGGTTGCCGTATGGATCGCAGGGAGCCTGCGCCGGGGGAAGAAGCTCAGCGCCCTCCAGCTCCTGATCGCCGCCGTCCTGGGGCTGGCGATCCTC
>JAFXUU010000140.1 GCA_017524845.1 Oscillospiraceae bacterium | reverse complement strand
TCGCCTTCGTCACCGCCACGGGCTACGGGCGCAACACCTTCCCCGGCGCGGACGCCGTGGTGAGCGAGCTGAGCTGCCACGCGGCAGGGGCCCACGCCCTTTTCCCGGAGGCGCGGACGGTGATCGACATCGGCGGGCAGGACGCGAAGGTCCTGCGCCTGGACCCCGAGGGGCGGCTGGAGACCTTCGTGATGAACGACAAATGCGCCGCGGGCACGGGCCGCTTCCTGGAGGTCATGGCCCGGGTGCTGGAGCTGGAGGTCGGCGAGCTGGGAGCCCATGACGCGGCGGCTGCCCGGGCGGCGGAGATCAGCTCCACCTGCACGGTGTTCGCCGAATCGGAGGTCATCTCCCAGCTGGCAGCGGGCGAGGAGATCGACGCCGTGGTGGCCGGCATCCACAATTCCGTGGCGGTGCGGACGGCAAGCCTCATCCGGCGGCTGGGGCTCACGGAGCCCGCCGTCATGACCGGGGGCGTGGCCCGCAACGGCGGCGTCCGCCGGGCGCTGGAGCAGGAGCTGGGCATCCGGCTGCTGGTCTCCCCGCTGTGCCAGCTCAATGGGGCCTACGGCGCGGCGATCCACGGCCGGAAAAACGCAAAGGGGTGAACGAAATGGCGGAAACGGCGGAAAGGCTCCCGGCAAAGACCGTGCTGCGGCAGCTGCAGGACAGGATCGCCCAGGACGCCTGGGACGCGAAAAACCGGGGCGAAAAGGTGGGCTGGTGCGCCTCCAACTTCCCCCAGGAGATCACCACGGCCATGGGCATCCCCGTGGTGTATCCCGAGAACATGGGGGCCGCGGTGGGGGCCAAGGGCGGCGGACGGCGCATGTGCGAGCACGCGGAGGGCCTGGGCTACTCCGGCGATCTCTGCTCCTATTCCCGCATCAACTTTGCCTATGCCGATCTGCGCTCCTGTCCTGAGCAGGAGATCCCCTTCCCGGATTTCCTCCTGTGCTGCAACAACATCTGCTCCTGCATGATGAAATGGTATGAGAACCTGGCGCTGGAGCTGGATATCCCCCTCATCCTCATCGATATCCCCCATTTGGACGCCATGGAATGCGACGGCGACCGGGTGAAATACATCCGCGCCCAGTTCGACGACTGCATCCGGCAGCTGGAGGAGCTCACGGGGAAAAAGATGGATTACGGCGAGCTCCGGCGGGTCATGGAGGTCTCCCAGCGGTCCTCCCGGGCCTGGCTGCGGGCGGTGGGCTATATGTCCCGCACCCCCTCCCCCTTCTCCGGCTTCGATATCTTCAACAACATGGCCGTGGCCTGCGTGGGCCGGGGCACCGTGGAGGCCGCGGAAGCCTTCGAGGCCCTGGCGGACGAATATGAAGCCCTGGCGCAGGAGGGCAAAAGCAGCTTCAAGGGCGAGGAAAAATACCGCATCCTTTTCGAGGGCATCGCCTGCTGGGCGAATCTCCGCTTCACCTACAAGGCCCTGCAGAGCCGGGGCATCAACCTCACCGCCTCCGTCTACGGGCCGGCCTTCAGCTTCCTCTACGGAAGCCTGGACGAGCTCATGGCCGCCTACGCCCTGGTGCCCAACTCCAACTGCTTCGAGCGGGAGCTGGAGCTGCGCGTGACCCAGGCTCTGGACAACCGGGTGGACGGGGCCGTGTTCCACGTCAACCGCTCCTGCAAGCGCTGGAGCAGCAACATCTATGAGCTGGAGCGGCAGTTCCGGGCTAAGACCGGCCTCCCCACCGTCACCTTCGACGGGGACCAGTCCGATCCCCGCTGCTTCTCCGAGGCCCAGTACGAGACCCGGGTGGAGGCCCTGACGGAGATCATGGAGGAAAACAAGGCGCGAAAGGGGGCGGCGGACCGTGTCTGAGCTTCAGGAGCTGCTGCGCACCTGCCGGGAGATCGCCTCGCACCCCGGCAAAGCCTGTCGAAGGGCTGCGGCCGCGGGCAGGAAGCTCGTGGGCGTCATGCCCTATTTCTGCCCGGAGGAGCTGGTCTACGCTGCCGGGATGCTGCCCGTCGGCCTCTGGGGCGCGGACATGCAGGCCAGCCTTTCCAGGCGCTACTATCCCTCCTTCATCTGCTCCCTGCTGCATACGGCCCTGGAGCTGGGGCTGCGGGGAGAGCTGGATATGCTCTCCGCCGTGATGATCCCCAATTCCTGCGACTCCCTGAAGGGCATGGCGGCCAACTGGAAATACGGCGTGGGGGACAGGATCCCCGTCGTCAGCGTGTCCTACGCCCAGAACCGCCGCATCCCCGCCGGGGAGGAATTCACCCTGTCCCAGTGGCGGAAGATCCTGCGTCAGCTGGAGGAGCTGGGGGGCGAGGCCGTGTCACCGGAGGCGGTCCGCGCCGCCGTCGCGGTGTACGACCGGAACCGCAGCGCGCTCCTGCGCTTTACGGAGCTGGCCGGTCAGCACCCGGAGCTCGTCACGCCCGGCGACCGCTGCGCCGTGCTGAAGGCGGGCTATTTCATGGACCGGGCGGAGCACAGCGCCCTGGCGGAGCGGATCAACGCCCTGCTGGAGAGCGCCCCGGCTTCGTGCTGGGAGGGGCTGCGCCTCGTCACCACCGGCATCCTGGCGGACGCCCCGGCGCTGCTGGACATTCTGGAGGAAAACCGCATCGCCGTCGCCGCCGACCAGGTGGCCTGTGAATCGGTGCCCCTGCGGTACCTCACCCCGGAGACGGAGGATCCCCTTCTGGGCATGGCCCGGCGGCTGGGGACCGTGGAGGGCTGCAGCGTCCTCTACGATCCCGGGAAGCAGCGGGGGCGGCAGCTGATCGAGCTGGTCAGGGACAGCGGGGCCGACGGCGTCCTGTGGCTGATGACCAAATTCTGCGACCCGGAGGAATACGATTACGTGCCCGTCAAGCGCATGCTGGACGAGGCGGGGATCCCCCTTCTCTGCGTGGAGACGGACCGGCAGACGGCGAACTACGAGCAGGCCCGCAGCGCCGTCGAGGCCTTTGCCGAGATCCTGCGGGAGACGAAAAACTGAATCCGCGAAAAAAACACCTTCTGTAACAGAACGCCGGCGGGGCAGCCCGCCGGCGTTCAACTGCAGAAGGAGTGATATATTGAACACGGAAACTTATGAGGAAGGCAGCAGACGGCTCAACGAGCTGCTGCTGCGCACGAGCCCGGCGGAGCTGCCGGGCTTTTTCGCGCGCTGCGGGGGCGAGCTTACCACCGATCCGAAGCCCTTTGCGGCGTATTTCCGCCGGAAGATGGAGGAAAAGGGCCTGCTGCGGCAAAACGTCTTTCTGGCGGCCGACCTCTCCGAGGGCTACGGCTACAAGCTCATCTCGGAGGAAAAGCGCACCCGGAAGCGGGACACCATCCTCCGGCTCTGCTTCGCCGCCCGCTTTCGCCCGGAGGAGGCCCGGGAGGCGCTGATCCTATATGGCATGGCCCCCCTCCACGGGCGCTTCCCCCGGGATGCGGTGCTGCTGGTCGCCCTGCAGGCGGGGCTCCGGGAGATCCCGGAGGTCAACGAGCTGCTCCGCAGCTTCGGGCTGGCGGAGCTGGGATAGGCACGGCGGGGTCCGTTCCGCTCTGTTATGATGGACGAAAAACCGTGCAAGGAGGTCGAAGCATGAAATACTGCAGAAACTGCGGCGCGCCACTGGAGGAGGGGACGAGATTCTGTCCCTCCTGCGGCACGCCGACCGGCGGGGTCCTCCCGGCCCCGGAGCCGCAGCCGGAGGCGTCTTCCCCCGGGGACCGGCGCAGGCGGCGCAGGAAGCCCCTGCTGCAAAGGGTCTGGTTCTGGCTGCTGCTCATCGTCGCCGCCGCGATCGTTCTTCCCCGGCTGAAAAGAGCTTCCCCCGCCGCTCCCAGGCAGACGGAGCGGACTCTGTCCGCCTCCGTTTCCCCCTCCCCCACCCGGCGTCCGCCCGCCACGCCGAAGCCCACGGTGAAGCCGACCGCGAAGCCCACGGCGACGCCCGCGCCGAAGTCCGGGGCGGCGGAGAGCGGCATTCGCCCGGAGTTCCGGGAGTTCATGGATTCCTACGAGGCGATCATGACGGAATACGCGGAGATAACGGAAAGGCTCCTGAATGAGGACGGCGAGGACTATTTCTCCCTGCTGATGGACTATTACCGCATCCTGGAGGAATACGAGGCCTTCGAGGAGGCTTTCGAGGACATCGACGAGGAAGACCTCACCGACGAGGAGCTGGCGTATTATCTGGAGGTCAACCTCCGGCTGACGCAGCTGTTCCTGGACAGCGCGGGGTAGCGGGCGCCGGGGGGGAGCCTGAAAAAACGAATCATGCGAACGGACGCCGGAAAACCGGCGTCCGCATCTTTTCCGATCATTCTCACCCCAGCAGCAGCGTATCCGAGGGGGGCAGGCAGCGGTCTTGGCGGCAGACGTAATAGGCGGTCCTGCCGTTCAGCAGCGGATAGTCCGCCGTGGGCGGGCAGACGGCCAGGAGGGGCGTTTCACAGGGGACGGCGAAGGGCAGGTCCGCGAGGGTCTCCCGCTCCGCCGCCGCGGCGACGACGCGGTCCGGCGGGTCCAGCACGTCGGAGAGGGCGGTGAGGT
>JAFXUU010000139.1 GCA_017524845.1 Oscillospiraceae bacterium | reverse complement strand
TGCCGGTGCGGTCGATCTCGTCCTGCAGTTCGGACGGAATCTCAGCCTCGCAGATATCCCTGGCGAGTTTTTGGATGAGCTGGTACTTTTCAGACAATACCATTTAGTCTCTCGACTCCTTTCTGTTCTTGCCGGTATATATAAGGTAATAGCGGTATCCTATCTAGATTAGGATAACATAGCCTTTTACAGATTGCAACACAAAATTCTGCCGATATGCTTGCGAAAATGCGGGCAAAATGCTATATATAGGTGGACCTGCAGACGCAGGATTCGGGAGAAAGGGGGGATGCGGCGTGACCGTCGTTATCCTCGCCGGGGGACAAAGCCGGCGCATGGGCAGGGACAAGCTGCGTCTCACCGTGGCCGGAGAGACGCTGCTGGACCGGGCCGTCCGCCGCTACGGCGGGATCTTCGACCGGGTGCTGGTGAGCGTGTCGGGGCCGGACCGGTATCCCGCTCTGGGGGATAAGCGGGTGTTCGACCGCTTCCCCGGCGCGGGGCCTCTCGCGGGGCTCCACGCGGGCCTGCTGGAAGCCGGCGAGGACGTGTTCCTCACCGGGGCGGACATGCCCTTTTCCTCTCCGGAAAAGGCGCTGCTCCTGACTTCCCTCTGCGGTGAGAAGGAGGCCTGCGTGCTGACGGACGGGGACGGGCGCTGGGAACCCCTCTTCGGCTTCTACCGCCGGAGCCTGCTCCCCCGGGCGGAGGCCCTGCTGACCGAGGGCCGCCGCAACATGGCCGCCCTGATCTCCGCCGCCGAGCTGCGGGAGGTCAGCCTGGCGGAGCTGGGAGAGGGGCCGGATTCGCCCCTGCTGCGGAACGTGAACCGCCCCGAGGATTATGAAAAACTGCGTCTTGAACTGGGCGATTGAGCGTGATAATATAATGGAAGAATTTTTTGGAAAGGAAGCGTCACCATGAGCTATAGAGTCACCAAGCGGAACGAAGCCTACCGCTACGAGGCCCCCGGCCATTACGATGTGCTGACGACCCGCCTCCACGATCCCGACGACGTGAACGAGGGCACCATCGTCAACGGTCTGAGCCACTTCCTCCCCGGCGGCGGCGCCGAGGCTGCCGTCAGCAAGTTTGAGATGATCTACTACATCATCCACGGCGAGATGACCGTGACGATGTACGACGAAAACGATCAGCCCACCGACTACGTCCTCCATGCGGGCGACAGCGTCCACTTCGGCAAGGGCACCAAGCGCGGCTGCAAGAACACCGGCGACACCACCGCCCGGATGCTGGTCATCATGATCAAGCCCAGGGCCTGAAGCAAGCAATGATGGGTAAATATCCCCGCCTGCGAACCCGCAGGCGGGGATATTTTCATTGTTCGGCTTCCCCTTCCCGGGAACCCAGATAGCATTCCTCCGCCTCCAGCTGCGCCTTTCGGAGCAGCTCTTCGGCGCTGCCGTAATTGCGGCGCTCCAGCTGTTCCAGCGCATCTGTGATCCGGTTGAATAGCAAATGGTAGAGCTTTTCCCAATCCAAACCGCGCCCCTCCCTTCCGTCAATCCCAAAACCGATTGTAATTCCCATCCGGCGAATTGTCAACATATGTAGTCACTCGTCCGCATTTACTCCCGTAAAATGCAGACAGGTGATGCATATGGAATACCCCATGCTGGATGCGGGATTGGTGGGCAGCGTGATCGCCGGATATCGCCGCCGGGCCGGACTCTCTCAGGAGGTGCTGAGCGGGCTTGCCGGAATCGGGCGCAGTCATTTGAGCGCCATCGAATGCGGCGAAAGGAAGCCTACCCTGGAAACCTTTTATCGATTGTGCACGGCCATGAACGTCCGAATGAGCGATGTTGCGGCTGCGATAGAGGGCGAAATGGATGCGGGAAATTCTCACAAAACGTGAACGGGTCTCCGTCTCAGACAGAGGTCCGTTCACGTTGTTCATACCAGCCGGTTCGTCAGGGTGCCGATGCCCTCGACGGAGACGGAGACCACGTCCCCCGGCTTCAGCCAGGTCCGCCGGCCCTTGGGTCTGCCCAGGATGACCCCCGCGGGCGTGCCGGTGAAGATCAGGTCCCCCGGCTCCAGGGGCAGGAACTGGGAGATATAGTGCACGATGACGGGGCAGGAGAAGATCATGTTCGTCACGTCGTCGTCCTGCACGGTGACGCCGTTCACCTCACAGCGGATGCGGTGCGGCACGGCGGGATCGAACTCCGAGGCGGGGACGATCCGGGGACCGACGGGGGCGAAGCCGGGCATGGATTTGCCGATGAGCCACTGATTGGAGCGGAACTGACAGTCCCTGGCGCTCAGGTCGTTGCCGCAGGTGTAGCCGCCGATGGCGGCGGCGGCCTCCCCCTCGTCGGCGGCGTGGTAGAGGGGCTTACCCATGACGGCCACCAGCTCCGCCTCATAATCGTAGCAGCGGTGCCAGGGCGGCAGAACGATCTCCTGCCCGTCCTCCGCCAGGGCGTCGCCGAATTTGGAGAAGATGACCGGTTCTTTGGGGGCTTCCCCGCCGGTCTCTTCCGCGTGAGACTTGTAATTCAGGCCCACGCAGAGGATCTTTTTCGCTTCGCAAAGCATGTGTTTCGCTCCTTTCGTATCAGACGAGGCCGGGGCCGAAGCGCAGCCAGAGTACCAGCGCCAGCTGCGCCAGCAGGATCAGGGGCAGGCCCCAGCGGAAATACCAGTGCTTCGTTTTATGCCGGAAGACGTGCATGCCCAGGACGGCGCCCAGAGCGCCTCCCAGCAGGGCCAGGAGGAAGAGCGCGGCCTCCGGGATGCGCCACTCGCCCCGGCGGGCCAGGCTCTTGTCCGCACCCATGGCGGCAAAGGCGGCGACGCTCCAGGCGATCAGCCAGACGCAGAGGATTTTCAGCAGCATTTTTCTTGTAAATCCCTTTCCGTTTTGGTAAACTTCTGCCGTAAGGGGCTGATGAACATGAACGATTCTGTGAAATGCGTCGTCCGTCTGCGGGTGTGCAACCCGGAGAGCGATACGAAATCCGCCTTCGGTCACGGCACCGCCCAGCTGCTCCAGGGCATCGTAGAGCTGGCCTCCCTGAACCAGGCCGCCAAGCGCATGGGCATGGCCTACAGCAAGGCCTGGAAGAGCATCAAGGCCACGGAGGCCCATCTGGGCTTCGACCTCATCGAGCGCCACGCCCAGCACGGGAGCGTCCTCACCGAGAAGGGGCAGCGTTTCCTCGACTGCTTCCTCCGGGCGGAGGAGGCGGCGAACAGGGCGGCGGAAGAGGTTTTCAGGGAGTGGGAGCCGTGAAAGGGGCTTACAGCAGCTTCCTGAAATAGGGGCCCAGGGTGCGTTCGCCCCCGAAGGGCGCTCTCTCCGAAAGCAGCGCCGCGATCCGGCGGCATTCCTCCCGCTCCTCCAGGGTAAAATACGCTACGAGATAATCCACCGGCCGAAGGTCCCGATCCCCCACGTAGAGCGGCACCGGGTTCAGCAGGGTGGAATACTGTTTTCGGTGACAGAGGACGGGAAACTCTACGCCGTGCCGGTCCCCCAGGAAGCGGCAGCCCGGACAGCTCCCGCAGCCCGCTTCACCCTGCATGGGGCAGCAGCGGAAGAGCATCAGGGGCAGGTGTCCGTAGGCGATGATGCCCCGGGGGATCCCTTCTCCCAGGCTGTCCGCCGCAGGAAGGTAAAGCTCCGGTGAGAGCAGCGTCTCCGCCGCGCCCAGTGCTTCCCACTCCCGGAGGGCCCTGCCGTTGAGGATATTGAGGTCGAAGCCGCCGGAGATCCGGAAGCCCAGCTCGCGGGCCAGGCGCAGCGTACCGGGATTCCCGGCGCAGACGGTGCGCAGCCCTAAAGCCCGAAGCGCCCGCAGCCTTTCCGCCAAGGCCGCTTCCGCCCTGGGGAACAGGAGCCGGGGCAGCTCGGCGATGAGCTTTTCCCCCAGGCGCTCCACGGTTTCGGCGTCCAGGACCTCCACAGGGAGATAATAGGCTTCCGCCTCCGGAAGCTCGAAAAACTGTTCCTTCTTCTCAAAGCGCAGCCGCAGCTTCGGCTGCGAACTTTTTTTGCGGGGACCGGGCAGCTCCGGCGCGCCTGCAACGGGCCAGGGCTCCGCCGTCTCCCGGGCAGCCAGGAGCCGTGCCAGCGCCTCCCTCCGCAGCGGGTTCAGCCTGGCAGTCCAGCCCGGTTCCGCGTCCTCCTTCAGGCTGCGGAGATAAAAGGGCGTCCCCCCGGTACGGCCCAGCTGGGCGGCAAAATCCGGCGCGGCGGAGCGCACCGGCTCGGGAGGTTCCCCCTCCGCCGCGGCCTCGAATCTTCCGTCCGTCACCGTGAGGCGCACGGGTTCTCCGGGCCTGAGGGTCAGGGCCATGTCCACGGGAACGCGGCTCAGCTCCCGCCGGTACAGGCCGCTGAGCTCCCTCAGCACCCCGGCGCTTTCGCTTTTATCCGCCTCTGTCCGGCGGCCGAACATGCGCAGATCCCGCCTGCCGGTGAGGTATCCGTCGGTAAAGCCGCTGCGGGAAAAGACCCGCTCCAGCCGTTCCAGATCCGGCTTTTCTCCCGCCAGGGCCTTTCGGCAGGCATCCACTGCCGCGGCCACGTATTCCGGACGCCGCAGCCGCCCTTCGATCTTCAGGGAGCTCACCCCCGCCTCCTCCAGCTCCCGGATATGGGGGATGAGGCAGGCGTCCTTCAGAGACAGAGCATGGTCCCGCTCCCCCGCCCGGAAATCCAGACGGCAGGGCTGGGCGCAGTAGCCCCGGTTGCCGCTGCGCTCCCCCAGCATGGCGGAGAGCAGGCACTGGCCGGAAAAGCCCATGCACAGGGCTCCGTGGACGAAGACCTCCAGCTCGATATCCACCGCCTCCCGGATGCGCCGGATCTCCTCCAGGCTCAGCTCCCGGGCCAGGATCACCCGGGAGAAGCCCAGCTCCTGCGCCAAGAGCGCGCCCCGGACGTTGTGGACGCTCATCTGGGTGGAGGCGTGCCGGGGCAGCGCGGGCACGTGGTCCCGGAAAAAGGCGGCCGCCGCGAGATCCTGGAGGATCACGGCGTCCGCCCCGGCTTCGGCTACCTCTTTCACCGTGTCAAAAAGGGAAGGCAGCTCCCGGTCCCGCACCAGGGTATTCACCGTCACGTGGACGCGGACGCCCCGCCCGTGGCACCAGGCGACGGCCTCCTTCAGGCTGCCGCCGCCGAAACTGTCCGCCCGTCGGCGGGCGTTGAAGTTCCCGGTTCCCAGATAGACCGCGTCCGCACCGCTGAAAACGGCGGCGGTCAGCTGTTCCCTGCCGCCGACGGGGGCCAGCACCTCCATCAGTCGATCACCCGGATGGCCGTGATGACCGGCTGGTCCTTTTTGGCGACGGTGCCGTTTCCGTCCTTCACCGGTGTGTTTTCCGCGATGGCGTCCACCACCTCCATGCCGGAGGTGACGTGGCCGAAGGCGGCGTACAGCCCGTCCAGATGGGGGCTGTCCTCATGGACGATGAAGAACTGGCTGCTGGCGGAATTGTAATCCTTGGCCCGGGCCATGGAGATGACGCCCCGGACGTGGGCGATCTTGTTCTTCACGCCGTTGGCCTCGAATTCTCCCCGGATGGGGTTCTCCGACCCGCCGGTGCCGTTGCCCTGAGGGTCGCCCCCCTGGATCATGAAGCCCTCGATCACCCGGTGGAAGGTCAGCCCGTCGTAGAATCCGCTTTTGGCCAGCTCGATGAAGTTGGTAACGGTGATGGGAGCCGTGTCCGCGTCCAGCTCCACGGCAATGACGCCCAGGTCCTGCACGTCGATCTCCACGTGGTGCTTCCCCTTGAGATAGGGGGACTCCTCCTTTTTGGCGCAGCCGCAAAACACGGCCAGCAGGCACACGAATGTCAGCGCCAGCGCGATATGCTTCTTCAAGATCGTATCCTCCCGCGGTGAAAATATCTTGTAAATTTTATCATAGGCGCCGCCGCTTTGCCAGCCTTTTTTGCCCAAAACGGGGCATGCTGTCCAATGGGCGGAGGCTATTGGAAATTTGCAGGTTTTTCCCGGATTTGTCGAATTATGTCTTGCGCGAAAAGCCCCGGTTTGTTATGATAAATTAGTTAGAAAAGGGAGAAGGTTTTTCCGGGTCTCACCCCGGATGGCCCGGTTCCCCGGAGGAAAGCAGGTAGCGGATTGGCTGTGCGTTCCCACCACAAAAAAGTAAAAACAGGGATCTGGCGCTGGCTTCCGGGCCTTGGCATGCTGATGCTGCTGGCCGCGGCGTATTTCCTGCTGGACGCGCCGGGGCAGGATCACGCCGTCGCCGCGACCCTGCAGCCCGCCGAGCTGGCGGAGACCCGGTCGGAGGAACTGCGCGCCGCTTCCATCCCGGAAGCGACGGCTGATCCCGCGGGCACTGCCGGCGGGGAGGACCTGCGCACCCCGCCCGGTAAGGGCGTTTACGCCGCCACCGCACGGCCGGACGGGCGGTCCGTGACCCCGAAGGACGATCTCTGCTACTGGGGCATGGAGCTGCTGGACACCGGCGCGCAGATCCATCGCTGCCGCTTCAAGACGGGGACCGGTCAGCTGCTGCCCGACTATACCTGGGGCGTTGCCGTGCCGGAGAGCGACCCGGTGGAGCAGGACTTTTTCTCCGATGCCGTGTTCATCGGCAATTCCCTGGCCCAGGGCTTCATGCTCTACGGCAAGCTGAAGACAGCAGATATGTTCGCCATGCAGTCCATCTCTGTGGGCAACATCGCCTCGGAGCGGGTCATCAACACCGGGGACGGCAGCTATATCACCATCCTGGAGGCGGTGGCCCTGAAGAGCTACGGCAAGGTATTCGTCATGCTGGGCATCAACGAGCTGAGCTGGGCCAGCAAAGAGACCTTCTATACGAAATACGCGGAGCTTATCGATCAGCTCCGGGAGCTGCAGCCGGAGGCGGAGATCTACCTTCAGTCCATGACCCCGGTGACTGAGAAGCAGTCCAGCTCCGGCGGTTCCTTCACCAACGAGCGCATCCACGAATACAATGAGATCATCCGGCAGCTGGCGGAGGACAAGGAGGCCCATTACATCTACCTTTTCGACGCCTTTGCCGACGAGAACGGCTGTCTGCCCGCCGGTTCCAGCGACGACGGGATCCACCCCTATCCGAAGTATTACGCCCAGTGGCTGACCTATCTGGAAGCCCACACCGTTTTGGAGGTCAAACGATGAAGAAGCTCCATGCCCTCCTGGCTGCGCTCCTGCTCCTGTGCCTCTGCGCCTGCGGCTCCAAGACCGCCGCCAAGCAGGATCTGCCCGCGCCTGAAGTGCTGGCGGCCGAGCTGCTGGCCACCGGCGGCTTCGCCGAGGAACTGACGCTGACGGAAAACGACGTGGGCTGCTTCCTCTACGGTCTGCAGGAAAGCGACGCGCCAGGCATGCGCTACTATTTCTCCTCCGGCGCCGTAGCCGACGAGATCGCCGTCCTCCCCTGTGCGGACGAGGCCGCTCTGCAGAAGGTGCTCTCCGAATGCGCCAACCGGCTGGATCTCCAGAATCAGCTGTTCACCGTCTACAAGCCCGAGGAGATCCCCAAGCTGAAGGACGCGCTGGTACTCCAGCGGGGCAATACAGTGGTCCTGTGCGTCGCCACGGACTACGATAAGGTCCGCGCCGTGCTGGACAAATACTTCTGACTATGGAGTTTCGCTATGTTGCGGCGGACGCAGACAAGGGGCGTTCGCTGAACAGCATTCTGAGGGATACGCTGCGGCTTTCAACCACCCAGATCCGGCGGCTGAAGGCCGCAGATGCTTTGCGACTCAACGGGGCGTGCGTCCGGGTCACATGCACGGTTCAGCCGGGCGATCTCGTCACGCTGACGCTCACGGAGCCTTCGCCGTCATTCCCGCCGGAGGAGGGGCCGCTGTCGGTGCTCTATGAGGACGAGCACCTGCTGGCGGTGGACAAGCCCCGCGGCCTCATCCTCCACCCCACCCACAGCCGCTTCACCGGCACCCTGGCCAACCGGGCCTGGGCTTACATCCGGAGCGTCGGGGGCGACGGCTGCCACGCCGTAAACCGGCTGGACCGGGACACCGGCGGCGTCGTGCTGTTTGCCAAGAACGCCTGGGCCTGCAGCCGTATGGCCGGAGCGGTGGAGGAAAAGCTGTATCTGGCCGCGGTCTGCGGCGTTCCTGAGACCTCGGAAGGCAGCATCGACCTGCCGATCCGCCGCGCTTCCGAAAGGGACATGAAGCGTATCTGCGCACCGGACGGGCAGGCGGCGCGCACAGACTGGCGGCTGCTGGACAAGCGGGAGGGTCTGAGTCTGCTGGAGCTGCGCCTGCACACCGGGCGCACCCACCAGATCCGAGTCCACTGCGCGGCCATGGGCTGGCCCCTGCTGGGGGACAGGCTCTACGGCACGGCGGCCTCCCTGGCCCGCTCCGAGGCCCTTGGCGAGAAGCTTCAGGCGCTGTGGTGCCGCCGGATGCGCTTCCGCCATCCTCTGGACGGCGCACCCGTTTCTGTGTCAGCGCCGGTCTCCGCGGAAATTTTGCGCTTCTTTGATTTTTCTTCTTGACAAATCGCTCATTGGATGTTATTCTCATTAAGCGCCTTGGCCCGGTAGTTCAGTCGGTTTAGAACGCCAGCCTGTCACGCTGGAGGTCGACGGTTCGAGCCCGTTCCGGGTCGCCAACGCTGCTGTAGCTCAGTCGGTAGAGCGCATCCTTGGTAAGGATGAGGTCCCCGGTCCGA
>JAFXUU010000138.1 GCA_017524845.1 Oscillospiraceae bacterium | reverse complement strand
GATGAAACCGATCAACTCGCCGCTTTCGCGGTGAATGATTGCTTTGAAACGGTTGTCTTTTTCCCAAAAACGGATCGCTTCCTCGGCATTATGAATGGATTCGAAGAATGTCACACCGCTTCTGCGGAGCGTTTCATCCCGACACATTTGATATAGCGCCGCGGCATCACTTTTCAGCCAGTTCCGTAATAATAGATTCTCTGTCTCAGTCATCATAATTAGATTTCCTTTTGAAATGTGACATTGGGGACGGTTCCAACCGTCACACGTGTGACATTGGGGACGGTTCCGACCGTCACACGTACTTTTCCCAGCCCCGCACCTTCTTTTTCATCCCCTCCACGTCCAGTACGCCCAGGGCGAAGCTCTTTCGCACCAGCTCCTCCGGCACGTATTCGTCGTACTTCTCAAACACCGGGACCTCCTTGGGGAAGACCAGCTCCAGGGGGTCGAAGTCCTTTTCCGCCTCCTCCGTGACGACGCGGTAGAATTCCGCCTCCCCCGCCTGCATGGTAAACTGCAGCCAGTAGGGGCGGGAGGGGTTCATGCCCTTCAGCCCCAGAAGAGGGGCGCAGCGGAGCCGGAGGAAGCGCTCCAGGGCGAGGAAGGAATAGCTCCCCAGCCAGGGGAAAAGGGCCCACATCTTCCCCCCCAGGTGGACAAGGGGCCGCTCGCCGATGCCCGCCCTGCGGAAGGCGTCCCTGGCCTCTCCCAGCCGGGCGACGGCGTGGCGCATCAGGTAGGGATAGACCGTGTCCTCCTCCAAAACCCGATACATCCGTTCCAGGATGCGGTCGTGGATATCCCCGGCCACGTCGCCGAAGTAGGCTGGGATGTTGCCCTTGACCAGGGTGCACCAGACCTCCCGCCGCTGGTGGTCCACCTCCTCCACCACCCAGACCCGGCCCGCGATGGCGATCTTGTCCCCCACGGGAGGGGGCTTGACGATGGTGCCCAGCTCCTGGCTTTCGGCGCGGACGGAGTATTCCACGTTCTCCCGGAACACGGCGTAGAACTTAAAGCTGTTCACCACCCGCTCCCCGGCGAGGCCCAGGATCAGCCCGCCGTTCTCCGTGCGGCTTATGTGGTCGATCTCCAGGAGATGCCGCAGCAGGATCCGGTAATCCTCTTTGGTGATGCGGCGGAAAGCGGCCAGGGGCAGCACCCGGGAGGCCAGCTCCCCGGGGGTCATCTCCCCGCAGGAAGCCAGGGTGCTCATGGTCTGGTGGTACAGCAGGCTGAAGGGCAGCCGGTCCATCCTGGGCGGCTCCACGAAACGCTCCTCGATGTAGAGCTGTACCAGGGCGATGCCCTGGATGAGATACCAGGGGATCATGTCCGGCAGCATGGCCCGGGGCTCCGGATGCTCCTCCCGCATGACGAACCACATCTCCGAGGGGTCCCCCCGCCGCCCGGTGCGCCCCAGGCGCTGCAGGAAGCCGGAGACGGTGTAGGGCGCGTCGATATGGAAGGCCCGCTCCAGCCGCCCGATATCGATGCCCAGCTCCAGGGTGGCGGTGGCGCAGACGCTTTGGAGGGAGTCGTCGTCTTTCATCTCCTCCTCGGCGCTCTCCCGGTAGGAGGCGGAGAGGTTGCCGTGGTGGATGAGGAAGCGGTCCGGCTCGTGATTTGCCTCGCAGTACTGCCGCAGCTGCTGGCAGACGGATTCGCATTCCTCCCGGGAGTTGGTGAAGATGAGGCACTTTTTCCCCCGGGTGTGCTCGAAGATGTAGCCGATGCCGGGGTCGGCGGCCTTGGGGGCGGCGTCGGTGGCCTCTTCCCAGGGCGGCAGCTCAGTCTCGACCTCCTTCCCCTCGTCTGCCTGGGGCGCGGAGTTGAAGAAATGCTCCATGCTCAGCCGCCAGACCTCCCTGCCCCCGTCGAAGCGGGGGATGACGGCGCCCCGGGAGCTGCCGGCGGCCAGGAATTTTCCCGCGTCCCCGGGATTCCCGATGGTGGCGGAGAGGCCGATCCGCCGGGGATCGCAGCCCGCCAGCGCGCACAGCCGCTGGATGAGGCAGAAGGTCTGCAGGCCCCGGTCCCCCCGCAGGAGTGAGTGGATCTCGTCGACGACGATGAAGCGCAGGTCCCCGAAGAGGGCGGGGATCTCCATGTGCTTGTTGATCATCAGGCTCTCCAGGGATTCCGGAGTGATCTGCAGGATCCCGGCGGGCTTCCGCAGCAGCTTTCGCTTTTGGGTCTGGGGCACGTCCCCGTGCCAGCGGGTGACGGGGATGCCGGCCTCGTCGCAGAGCTCGCTGATGCGCCCGAACTGGTCGTTGATCAGGGCCTTCAGGGGGGCGACGTACAGCACGCCCACGGTGCGGGAGGGGTTTTCCTCCAGCAGGCTCAGAATGGGGAAGAAGGCCGCCTCCGTCTTTCCGGAGGCGGTGGAGGCCGTCAAAAGCACGTGCTCGTCCGTGTTGAAGATGGCGTCCCCCGCGGCGTTCTGCACCGCCCGCAGGCTCTGCCAGCCGGAGCGGTAGATATAGTCCTGGATAAAGGGCGCGTAGCGGTCGAATATTTCCATGTTCCTTCCTCAGATGGTGAATTCCGCGAAGCCGGGGTCCGTCTCGTCCGATACCGCCTCGCTTTTGGCGTAGCTGAATTCATCCGAGCCCAGCAGCCCGGCGACGGTGGCCCCCGGATTCTGATACAGGAGGTCCAGCAGCTCGATGAAGTCCCGGATCACCTCCCGGGGAGTGATGTTCGCCTCCGCGCCGATGCGCTCGTATTCGATGCGGATGAAGGCGGCCAGGTCCTCCGTGGTGATTCGGCTCTCGTAGCCGTAGAGCCCGGCGTGGAGCTCCTCCAGCTTTTCACAGAGGATCAGCATCTCCTCCGCGGTGAGGGGCTCCAGGCGGATCACGGGGGCCAGCAGGTCCCTGGCGCCGGGGCGGGAGAACTTCCCCTCCGCCAGGCGGGAGCGCAGGGCTTCGTAGCTGTAAACGCCCCGACGCTTGTCCTCCATGGCCTGGGGCGTGGCCCCCATGAGGATGCCCAGATACCGGGCCTTCCCCTGGAGGGTGTCGTTATACATGGTGAGCATCTTCTCGTAGTTATACTGCCGTGTGACGGTGTTGGGGATCTTGTATACGTTCACCAGCTCGTCGATCATGATGAACAGACCGGCATAGCCCGCCAGGCGGAAGAAGACGGCGAAGAGCTTCAGGTAGTCGTACCAGTCGTCGTCGGTGATGAGGATGTTCACCCCCAGCTCCTCCCGGGCCTCCTTCTTCGAGGCGTATTCCCCCCGGAACCAGCGCACCACCCTGGCTTTCCCCTCGTCGTCGCCCTCCAGATAGGCGTGGTAGTAGGCCGAAAGCAGGCGGGCGAATTCGAAGCCGTGTACCAGCTCGCTCACCGAGGCGGTGACGGCGTAGATCCTTTTGTCCACCGCCGCCGCCAGGGCCGGGTCCCCCGGCGCGAGAGAGCTTTCCGCGGCCGCCTCGCTCTGCACGGAGCTGATCCAGCGGTCCAGCACCAGGTTCAGGGCACCGCCCTCCGGCTTCGTTTTGGTGGAGAGGTTGCCGATCAGTTCCCGATAGGTGGCGAGACCCTGGCCCCGGGTGCCCTGGAGCCGCCGCTCGGGAGAGAGGTCCGCGTCGGCCACGATAAAGCCCCGGTCCATCACGTAATTGCGGATGGTCTGGAGCAGAAAGCTCTTGCCGGAGCCGTATTTCCCCACGATGAAGCGGAAGGAGGCCCCGCCCTCCGCGATGACGTCCACGTCCCGGAGCAGGGCCTGGATCTCGTTTTTCCGCCCCACGGTGATATAGGGCAGTCCGATGCGGGGCACCACGCCGCCCTTCAGAGAATTGAGCACCGTCTGCGCGATGCGCCGGGGCGCTTTTCTGTTCGTTTCGCTCATTCGTTATTTCCTCCCAGGAGGCGCAGAACGTCCTCCCGATAATCCTCCGCCAGGGTGATCCCATCCCCGTCGCATTCCAGGACGCTGTCGCCGATCTCGTCGTAGAGGGCTTCGTTGATCGCGTCCGCCTCCACGGTGGGCATGCGGTGCTTCTCGGCAAGCAAGCCCTTCACCGGCTCCCCCCGCAGCAGCAGGGACAGAAGCTCAGTCTGCACCTCGTCCAGAGGGAGGTTCGGAGGCAGGCTCGGGGCGGCTTCGTCGGTTTCCTCCGCCGAAGCCCGGACGGGGACGGACTCCGACTGGGCTTCCGCCTCCCGCAGATCCTCCTCCGTCAGCAGGCTGTCCCTGGTCAGGAGGGCGTCCCGCCGGATCTGCTCCAGGCTGCCGAGATCGACGGTGATCCTCTTCCGTGCGGCGGCCGCCCTGGCCTGCCGGTCCTCCTCGATGACCGCCTCCGCATACGCGGAAGCCCAGGCCTCCTCCGGTTTCTCCCGGAGGTGGCGGCCCAGGTCCAGATACAGGCGCAGCTGCCGGTCTGTCTCGTGAAGCAGCCCTTCCAGCAGCTTTTTGTCGAAGCTGCGCTCCTGATAGCATTTCTCCGTCCATATGCCGCCGTTGAAGGTATATGTGCGGACTTCGTCCAGCTCATAGGTAGCGGCGGCAAGCCGCTTCTGCCGGTAGTACAGGGCGTTGGCCAGAGGGTCCCAGCGGTGGCTGCGGCAGCCGCCGAAGCAGAGGGTGAAAAGCGTCTTGCCCTCCTGCCTTTCCTTTGCGGCGGCCAGCCGCCACACCCGGGCGAAGAGGCGCTGCCCTTCCTCGCTCTGGACGGCGGGAGATTTGGAGAGCTTGCTTCCGGCCAGGGTGAGCAGGGCCCGGAATATTTCCTCGTCCGTCCTCGACTTATACTCCCGCAGGGCGGCCAGGGCTTCGTCCCTTTTCAGCATATCGGGGTCGGCGTATTCCCGCGCCAACTCCGGCGGCAGGCCGCTGACGACGGCCTTTTCCAGCATCCAGCGGCGGAGGTTGCGGCGCATGTCCCCTTCGCCGATGCCGGAATCCAGGTAGCCGATCTCAAATTCCCGCAGTTTCCGCAGGCTGTCCTCCGCGTCCGAAGCGCCGATGTCGTTCAGCAATTCATAGACATAGATATAGGCCAGGGAGGTGCAGACCGGCCGAAACTCCCCCCGGCGCAGGGCTGTCCGCCAGGTGAAGTAGCCCCGCAGCTGTTCCAGCCGCAGGTCATGGTAGCTGGGGTAATAGAGGCGCAGCTCCCCGTTCCAGGGTGCGTCATCCTCGTAATCCTCCATGAACTTGCCCTGCACATAGAAGTTTTTGCAGGCGCCCAGGTAGGAATGTTCCCTATGATCGTAAAGCCGCCGCATCTCCCGCAGCTTTTCCGGTATTCCGGCAGCTTCCCGGCGCACTCCGGTCAGGGGCGTGTCCCGGTAGGGCGTCTCCCGCCCTTCGGGACCCAGGGTGAAGGTGTGGGCCAGGGCTTCCGCGGTATTCACGGCCTTCTCGATCAGGCCGTGGAGGGTCAGCTGTTCCGGCTCCGGTTTCTTCGGGGGCTCTTTGTTGGGGCGGGTTCCGGGAGGGGGCAGGGGCGTCTCCCGATATTCCGACATCTGCGGCTTGAGCGCGCTCCCCAGAGTGATGGTATAGCGGGCCTGCCCGGCCTGCATGGCCTCGTCAAAAAGCTGGAAGACCGCCTCGTGCCCCGTGTCCGCCCCGAAGCGGACGCCCACCCAGTCCGCCCCTTTCATTCGGTGGGCGCGGTGAGCCAGGGCTCGGAGAAGCGCCGCAGCGAGGCGTGGCCG
>JAFXUU010000137.1 GCA_017524845.1 Oscillospiraceae bacterium | reverse complement strand
TGATGCCCCGGCCATAGGGAGTGCCGGTCTGCACGTGGGCGAACATGATGAGGTCCTCGTCCGGCTCGAAGGACTTATAGGTCTCGTCGTGCCAGATGCGCTTGCCCGCCTCCCGCCAGCGCAGGGTGCTGAGGCCGGTGAACTCGTAATCCCAGGCGGGACCGTTGTCCATGCGCAGGGTAAAGCGTCTGCCGATGAGATAGCGGCTGTCCGGCATGGAGTTACCGGAGGGCATGATGGTCTCGTCCACGATGGGAAAGGCGTGGGGGGCGGCTCCGGCGTTCCTGGCCTCCTCCTCGGTGATGTCCGGGTATTCCCCATGGACGCGGTAAATGGGCCGGCGGCCCTTCTTCATCTTCTTTTTATCCGGCATGACCATGCTGCCGAATTTCTCCACGTCGTAGTTCCCGCCGTAATCGGTGAATTTGCCGAAGGTGGCCAGCTGGCCCGCCAGCTCGCCGCAGGCCTTGAAGATGCGCCAGTCCAGCCTGTCCTTCTCGTCGAAGCCCAGGCGCACGCCGATCTCCTCCATGCGGAAGAGGTCGATGGCGGCCAGCACGAAGGTGCCGGAGAACTCCGCCTCGTTCCTGGCGTATATGAACTGTTCGTCGCTGATCTTGACGTAGTCCGAGGGGAAGGCGACGGTGATGCCGCCGTCGGGAGCGTTCAGCTGCACCATGGTGGAGTAGTAGCAGGAATTGGAGATGATCAGCAGCTTCTCGCCCTTGTCGTCCGTCCAGACGATGCCCTTGTTCTCAAACCGGCTGGTGAAGCCGTGGCGGGCGGCAGGCGCAGCCTTGCCCTCCTCCTCCGCGTAGCCGAAGTAGACCTCCCGCTGGGCTTCCCGGGCTTCCTTCACGTTGGGATCGCTGAACCAGGTCTCGAAGAGGGTGACGAGACGTGTATCCCGGTCCAGGACCAGGTGGTAGGCGCTCTGGGTGCCGGGGAGCAGGCAGCTCACCAGAAGTAGGTTTTTCAGCTCCCGGGCGCCGTAGGCCGTCTCAACTGCTTTCTTGCCCTTGACGGTGAGCTTCACCTTGCCGTTTGCAAAGTCGTAGGTCAGCCTGGGCCCGTTGTCCGTGACAATGGAGAGCTTCAGCCCGTTGAGCTTCAGCGCGGGGGCAGGCTGCGAGGGCGCCGGGGCGGGGGCGAGCTTTTCCCGGATGCAATCCGGCGTCAGCTTGGAATACTGCGTGCGAAACATGGTAAACCTCCTTCATTCTTTGTTGGTGAAATGCCTTCCGATTGCCATTTTGCTATCAGTATAGCCCTGTCGGCTCCCTGTGTCAATTTCATATTTCGCGGAGACGCAGAATCGGGAGGCGCAGCGCGCCTCCCGATAGATCGCAGATACAGCAGTGAATCAGGCTTCCGCTCTCTGCAGGATCTCGTCCCGGATGCCCATGGGCCCTTCGCCGAAGAGGCGGGCGTCCATCAGCTTCAGGTCGGGGGAGACCCTGGGCCGGAAGGCCATCTTCCCCAGCACGTCCTTCTCCAGGTCCACGCCGGGAGCGATCTCGATGAGCTCGATCCCCTCCGCTGCGAGGCGGAACACCGCCCGCTCCGTGATGTACATGACCTCCTGGCCGTTTTCCCGGGCGTAGTCGGCGGAGAAGGTGATCTGCTGCACCTTCTTGACGAACTTGATATCCCCGTCGGAGCGGATGTTCAGGCCGCTGCCGGTGATCTCGATGTCCGCCTTGAGACCCTTGGCCTTGTTGTTCACCGTGAAGGAGCCCATGAGATACACCTTTTTGGTGTTCTGGGAGATGTCGATGTAGCCGCCGGCGCCGATGCAGCGGCCGCCGAAATAGGAGACGTTCACGTTGCCGTTCTCGTCGATCTCCGCGCCGCCCAGGAAGCACATGTCCAGCATGCCGCCGTCGTACATGTCGATGGTATCCGTCTGGCTGAACATGCATTCCGCGTTGGCGACGCCGGGGAAGCTCAGCCCCTCCTGTACCTGGCCGCCCATGGGGCCGGACTCCACGGAGCAGGTGACGCCGTCGGCGATGCCTTCCTCCACGGCCACGCTGCCGATGCCGGAGGGCATGCCGGAGCCCAGATTGATGATGATGCCGGGCCTGAGCTCCATGGCGCCGCGGCGGGCGATGACCTTGCGGATGCTCATGGGCAGCGCCTTGGTGGTGCTGCCGGCCAGCTTCTGCTCGCCGGAGAGCTCGGGGCGGTATTTGGTGGTGGCGTAGCACTGGCGGCTGTTCATCGGATCCTTGGCCACCACGATGTAATCCACCAGCTTGTTGTGGATGCGGATGTCCCGGGTACGCAGACTGTTGCGGGGCACCACGGCCTCCACCTGGGCGATCACGATGCCGCCGCCGTTGTGGGCGGCCACGGCTGCCTCCAGCTCCGTGCCGATATAGCCCTCGTGGGACATGGACAGGTTTCCGTCCTCGTCGGCAAAGGTGGCGCGGATGAAGCAGACGTTGGCGGGAGGAGCCTTGTAGAGCAGGTATTCCTCCCCGTCGATGTTGATGAGCTCCACGACCGGCCCCAGCTTCCGGGCGGAGGGATTGAAGGCGCAGCCCTCGTTGCGGGGATCGGCGAAGGTGTGCAGACCCACCTTGGTCAAAAGGCCGGGGCGCCGGGCCGCGGCGCAGCGGATGAGGTTGCACATCACGCCCATGGGGGGCATGTAGCAGGGGATCTTGTCCTCGTCCACCATGTAGGCCAGGGCGTGGGCGTCCGTGAGGTTGCCCACCCAGAGACGGCCGATCAGGCCCTCGGCCCGCATCTTGTTGGCGCCGAGGTTGAAGCCCTGGTAGGGCTCCATGCTGTCGGTCTTGTCCCCGGGGGTGATACCGCAGACGAAGGTGATGTTTTTGGGATGGCCCTCCCTGGCATAACGGTCGGCCAGACCGGAATAGAGTTCTTCGGGGCTGCCCAGGGAGCCGAAGCCGCCGCTGACGATGCAGGCCTCGTCCTTGATGTGGGACATGGCCTCTTCAAGGGAAACGAACTTGGGCATGGTAAGATTCCTTTCGTTTCGTAATGGGACGCGCCTGACGGCCTCCTCAAAAGGGTCATCAGGCGCGTCTTTGCCAGGCTCGGGATTACTTATAGACGTCCTTTCCATCGTAGTGGTCCTGCATGACCACGGAGAAGTGGAAGATGGGGCGGTTGACCTCCAGGATGCGCATGGGATTGTGCCGGAGGCCGGCGGGCACGAAAATCATGGTGCTTTTGGTCAGCAGATGGGGCTCTCCTTCGATGGAGAACTCGATCTTGCCGCCCAGATCGTAGGGGTCGGACTCGTCGCTGCTGAAAAAGCCGATGAGCTCGCTGGTGTCGTCGTGCACGTGCTCGGTGAAGATGGGATCCCGCTCCGGCACGCGGCAGTACCAGGCGGTGTTCATCTGGAACGCGCCGGGGACCTCCTTGCCGTCGATCCAAAGGATGCGGTGGGCGAACTTCTCATAGATCTTCCTGAACTCCTCGTCCATGGGGGGGTTATGAAGGGTCTGAACGAAATACTTGCCGTATTCGCCGCCGTTGTTGTTGTCGTAAACCATGTTCAGAGCATCCTTTCCTTATTTGCAGGGCTCGGTGGGGAACTCCCAGTTGATGAACCGCCAGTAGGGCGCGTTGACCTTCTTCTGGTATTCCACCATATCCACGCCGTTCCAGTCGTAGAAGCCGCGCTTCGTCGGAGACTTGGCGCCCCAGGCGTCCTCGCTCTCGGCCTTTTCCCGGATGGAGGCGGGGGCTTCCTCATAGCGGGGCAGGATGGGGAAGACGCTGTTGCAGGTGGTGATGTTCAGCTTGTAGCCGCCGTTGTCGAAGTGGTCGAAGATGCCGATGGAGCTGTACCGGGGGCAGAAGCTGTAGTTGAGGCAGTTGTCGATGTCCTTGGGATCGCAGACCCCGTCCTCCACCAGCTTCAGGGCGGCAGCCCAGAGGGCGAACTGCAGGTAGTTGCCGATGAAGCCGGGGTTGGGCTTTTTCAGGGTGGAGGGCTTCCGGTCCAGAGCCGCCAACACTTCCCTGGCGTAATCCAGCACGCCGGGGGCCGTCTTCGCGGAGGCGCAGAGCTCGAAATAGGGCACCATGTGCACCGGGAAGAAGGGGTGGGTCACGATGATCCGGTCGGCATATTTGTCGGCGGCGGAGGCCAGAGCGTCGGGGAGAATGGAGGAGGAGCAGGAGCCGATGAGCTTCACGTTGGGGCAGCAGCGCTCGATCTCGGCATAGCAGGCCTTCTTCTGCTCGATGTCTTCGGCAATGGCCTCGAAGATGACCTCGCACTCGGCCATTTCCTCATAGCTGTTCACGTATTTCAGATAGGTGGCGCAGACGTCCGCCTGCTCCCGCGTCATGATGCCCTGGGCGATCATCTCGTCGTACATCTTGTCGAAGCCGGCTTTGTAGGTGGGGATCTTCGCCGGGTTGCGCACGTAGCACACGGTCTTCATGCCGTGCATGGTGCTGAGCACGGCGGTGCTGTTGCCGATCATGCCCAGACCCACGATGCCGATGACGTATTTCTTCATGTTCCGGTCTCTCCTTGCTCCGGGGGATCAGATATTGCCTCTGACGTGGGCGGTGTCCTTCAGGCGGGCGATGCCCAGGATATCGCGGGCCTCGTCGGGCGTGGCGACCTCCATGTCCAGCTCATGAATGATGCGCACGATGCGCTCCACCAGCTGGGCGTTGGACTTGGCGGGGTTGTGGTAGCTGTAGTTGATGTTGTCCTCCATGCCGGTGCGGATGCCGGTGCCCCGGAGCATGCCGTACACGGTGCCGTGGAGCTGCTGGGCGCCGATGGCCATGGTGGTCACGTCGATGGGCTTCTTCACGCCCGCGGCGGCGGCGCAGCTCAGGCAGAGGTTGTACATATAGTCGATGTTCTGCTGGGTGCAGGAGATCGCGCCCTGGGACACCTTGTCCATGCCCATGACCAGCGTCAGGGAAACGGGATCGTCCAGCACGCCGGCGGGGTAGAGGTATTTGAACACGTCCTCAACGGCGGTGGGATCGAAGACCTCGATCTCGGCCTTGATGCCCATGTCCTTGATGCGCTGGGCGGTCTTCACCAGCCACTTGCGGGTCCACATATAGATGAACTCCAGGTCGCCCCAGGTGGTGGTCATGAGGGAGCAGTCCAGGGAGCACATCTCGGGCCAGCAGTTGGGGTCCTTCATGTCCAGCACGCCCAAGCCGTCGTCGGTCTCGGCGTTCTCCCGGGTGGCGGGAGCGGAGGAATTCTGGATGATGATGCCGTGAGTGCCGCACTTGGCGCGGATGCCGCTGTTGATCTCGGCAAAGATCTCGCCGTCGTTGCAGCTCTTGCCTTCCTTGTTGCGGGCATGGACGTGAACGATGGAGGCGCCGGCGTTGTAGCAGTCATAGGCGGAGGCGATGATCTCGTCGGGCTGCTCGGGAAGGTTGGGGTTCTGGGCTTTGCCCTGGAAGTTGCCGGTCTGGGCAACGGTGAGGATGACCTTTCTCTTTTCGTAAGCCATGATTCATATTCCTTTCCAAAATATAGTCGTTGGTTTTCAGTTTCTTCGCCATCATTATACCTGCCGGAAACCAAAAGGGCAAAAAGACTTCCTAATCGCATGATTATTTTCACATATTGAGAGGAGGCGCGGAAAAACCCCGCGCCCCTGGTCTGCACCGTCATTTTCAGCCCGGAAGAGGAACAGCGGCGCGTCCTCCAGATCGTGTTCCCGGAGCAGCACGGGCGAAACGCCGCAGGCGGCCGCGTTTTCCTTCGCGTGAGCCAGCATCCGCGCCGAGCCGTCGATCCCCGTGACGTCGTGCCCGGCCGCAGCCAGCAGCACGGAGAAAAAGCCCGGCCCGCAGCCGGCGTCCAGGATGCGCAGGGGCCTTCCCGGCGGCGCGTTTCCTTCGATGAGCGCCAGCCAGGCCTCCGGGCGCTCCGTGGAGAGCTCCTCCCGTACGTAGGCGTTATAATTGTCGGAGCGGATGCTCCAGAGCTCGTTGATCTGCTCCTGGTCGATCATGGGGCCTCGACTCCTTTCGCCGGGGCGATTTTTGGTTCAACATATCACGGCGTCTCAGCGCCGGGAAGCCCCCCGGGGGGATGCGCTCCGGGACTGTCCGGGCGAAAAAAACGCCCGCCCCGTCCGAAGACGGGGCGGGACAGACGCTCATTCTCAGCGGCGCTTCCGCAGCTCCGAAAGGTGGGTGAGGCCGAGGAACCGCTCCACCTCCGGGTTGCCGCTGTTCCGGTTCCAGGCCACGACGGAGCTCACCACCGCGTCGCTGCCCTCAATGGGGAAGGCGGCAACGTTGGGCCAGTTGTAGAAGGCCAGCAGCTGGGGCGGCAGGATGGAGATGCCGATGCCGGCGTTCACGGCCAGGAGGATCGTGTCCGCCCGGTTGTAATAGTTGATGACGTCCGGCGAGATGCCCCGGTTCCGGCAGATGCGCCGGATCTGCCCGGCCAGGGAGAAGCCCGTCTCCAGCGCGGATACGAAGGGGAACTGCGCCAGGGTGGACCAGTCGTCCATGTTGACGACGTGTGCGTGCTTCCGGTGGATCACCAGGTCCATCTGCCGGGTGCTGGTCACGCAGTAATCGATGCTTCCGGAGGCGGAGACCATGTGCTCGTGGGCAAAGTATATATCGTAGGAGCATTGCTCCAGGGCGGCGATCATCTCCGCGCCCTCGATCATGTCCACGTTCACCTGCACGCCGGGGAATTTCTGCACGAATTCCTCCAGGCAGAGAGAGAAGAGATCCGCCGAGCTGGAGAGGGTGGCGATGCGGATATAGCCCCGCCGCCCCTCGGAGATGTTCTTCAGGCGGTTTTCCGCCTCGGCCTCCAGAGAGAGGATCTGGGTGGCGTAGACCACGAATTCCTTGCCCTCCTCCGTCAGGGAAACGCTGTGGCTGTCCCGCTTCAGCAGCGTGACGCCGATGCTGTTTTCCAGCACCTTGATGTAGTTGGAGACGGTGGGCTGCGTTACGTAAAACTCGTTGGCCGTCTTGGTGAAATTCAGCGTCTTCGACAGGGATAGAAACAGCTTCAGCTGCATGGTGTCCATGCTCTTTACCTCGCTTCCGCCGGCGGTCCGGATGCTTCTCCGATTCCGTATTACATATATAATAGCGCACTTCCGCCGCTTTTGCAAATGCCGGGACGGAAAAAGCCCGGTCCTCCGGCTCCGCTGTCTTGAATGGCTATAAGCATCCGTTTGCAGGCTATTTTGATTTGTTATGTCAGAGAAAAACGGGCAATACGCACAGAATAATGGGGTAATCTTTGTGCATTCTCTCCATAGTTCATGCATTGGACGCATGGACACATGATAAATACGCATTTGCCTAATCGGGGAACGGGGTGGTAGAGTTTGTGTAAACATGCGGAAACTGCATCGAGCAGAATTTGGAAACAGAGGAGCGTGATGTGGAGATGAGTCCGGTCTTGATCGCCGTGATAGGACTGCTTCTGCTGCTGATCTTCCTGTTTGCGGGCATGCACATCGGCATCGCCATGGCTCTCGTGGGCTTCCTGGGGATCATGTACATGCGGATCGCCGGCGGGTTTGAGTTCGGAAAGGCCTTCGTGATGGCCCTGGGCTCCTTTACAAACGGCCCGTTCGCATCAACAAACAAGGATTCCCTGGTGGTCATCCCCATGTTTACGCTGATGGGCGTCACCTGCGCCCGGGCGGGCATCAGCCAGGACCTTTACGCCGCCTGCTACAAGTGGGTTAGCCGGGTCCGGGGCGGTCTCGCCATCGCCACGGAGGTCGCCTGCGCCTTCTTCGGCGCCATCTGCGGCTCCGCCACGGCCACCACCGCCAGCATGGGCAAGATCTGCCTCCCCGAGATGGACAAATACAAGTATAAGCGCACCCTGGCCTGCGGTTCCATCTCCGCCGGCGGCACCCTGGGCATCCTGATCCCGCCCAGCACCGGTTTCATGCTCTATGCCATCAACGCGGGCATCGGCGTGGGCAAGATGTTCATCGCGGGCATCATCCCCGGCATCATCCTCACCGTCTGCTACGCGGCGACGGCCATCGTCATCTGCCTCCGGGATCCGGAGGCCGGTCCCAAGGGCGAGAAGTTCCCCATGCGGGAGAAGCTGAAGGCCCTGCTGGGTGTGCTGCCGGTGCTGGTCCTCTTCATCATGGTGCTGGGCGGCATCCTCTTCGGCTGGTGCTCCGCCACCGAGGGCGGCGCCGTGGGCGCTTTCGGATCCTTTATCTTCCTGGCCATCCGGAAGAAGTTCACCTTCCGCAACATCGTGGAGGCACTGCAGGAGACCGCGGAGACCACCGCCATGATCTTCCTCATCATGATCGGCTCCGATATCCTCAGCCAGTTCTTCACCATGACGAACATATCTTCCGTGCTCAGCGGCATGGCCGCCCAGGCAGCCAGCCCCTGGATCATCCTCATCGTCTTCCTGCTGATCTACGGCCTCCTGGGCTGCTTCATCGATTCCCTGCCCCTCATCTGTCTGCTCACGCCCATTTTCCTCCCCGTGATCCGCGTTATGGGCTTCAACGACATGTGGTTCGGCGTGCTCATGGTCATGCTCATGGAGCTGGGCCTGATGACGCCGCCGGTGGGCATGTGCTGCTACGTCATGGCCGGCATCACGAAGGGGACCACGTCCCTCCAGCAGATATTCAAGGGCACGGCGCCCTTCCTCATCGGCATCACCGTCGCCATCGTCATCGTCATGCTCTTCCCCTCGCTGGCGACCTGGCTCCCCGGCCTCATGCGGACCTGAGCTTTCCCTGAGTTGTATTCGTGTATCAACATATATTTAGGAGGAAAATGAACATGAAGAAGCTTACAGCCATCCTTCTGGCCCTCGTTCTGGTGTTCGCCTTCGCCGCCTGCGCCAAGTCCGGCGGCAGCACCGCGCCCACCAATGCGCCGGCCGCCAACGCCCCGGCGGACAGCGGAAGCAGCAGCGGCTCCGCCCCCGCTTCGGCCGCCCTGCCCCAGAAGGGCGATTTCGGCGCCGGCCCCAGCTGGAGCATCAGCTCCGAGCCCACGAAGACCAACGGTCCCTGGGCCCAGTCCTACGCTGTGATCGACGAGCTGGCCAAGCAGGCCGCCGCCTATGACGGCGTTGCCGCCAGCTACACCTTCACCCTGGCCTGCCACGACCCGGCCGAGTCCGCCCCCGGCGAGTTCCTCACCGCCTGGGCCAACGCCGTCACCATTGCCACCGAGGGCAAGGTCGACTTCAACATCGGCTGGTCCGGCTCCATGTCCGGCACCATGGCCTCCCTGGACGATATGAAGTCCGGCACCATCGACTTCGACTGGACCCTGCCCTGCTACTTCAAGGGCTATATGCCCCTCACCAACGTGATCCAGAATCCCGGCCTCGGCATCAACAACGGCACCGTGGGTTCCTATGTCATGTGGGAACTGTACAAGACCAATCCCGAGATCCAGAAGGAATTTGCCGACGACGGCGAGCTCCTCTTCGTCTGGACCAACTGCACCAGCCCCCTGTCCTACAAGGGCAGCGGCGAGATCAGCGATATCTCCGCCGTCCAGGGCAATATCCGCGCCAACAACGGCCCTGCCCAGACCTTCGTGAACGAGGTGGGCGCTTCTGTGTTCGGCTGCCCCATCGGTGAAGTCTACAGCAACGTGAAGAACAGCATCATCAACTACCTGGTCACCGACTGGCACGGCATCAAGTCCTTCGCCCTGTCCGACCCCGGCGTGCTGAACTACTACATCGACACCAACATCGGCTGCTCCGCCTATGCCCTCATGGCCAACGCCGATATCTGGGGCGCTCTGCCCAAGGACATCCAGGACGCCATCAAGTCCGTGTCCGGCGACTATCTGCTGAACCTGGTGGACATCTGGAGCTTCTGGGAGGCTGCCGGCCGCTACGGCGCCGTTGCCAACGGCGGCAATATCTACGCCCCCTCCGACGCTCTGGCTTCCGAGTTCCAGACCGCCTATGAGAACGTGGCCGCCACCTGGATCTCCGAGCAGGCGGATCCCGCCGTGGCCCAGCGCATCTACGACCAGGCCAAGACCCTGGTGGAGAAGTACAACGCCCAGTTCAACTGGTGATTTCGCCTGATCGCGGAAGGGGGAGTTTCCCGTGCAGAAAATCAGAAATGCCTTCGGCAAGTTCGTCAGCGCCCTGAATTACGTGGGTCTCGCGTCCTGCTTCGTCATGGTCTTCGTCGTCGCCATCGACGTGATCCTGCGCAAGGCCTCCGGCGCCCAGTATTCCATCAAGGGCAGCAACGAGTTTTCCGCCTATTTCCTGGTGGTCATCTGCCTGCTGGCGATTCCGACCTTCCAGGTGAAGAAGGGGCATATCTGGGTCAATATGTTCGTGGATAAGTTCCCGCCGAAAATGCGCACGATCTGGCTTGCCGTCGTCCATCTCATCGAGCTGGCGGTCTGTGCCCTTTTCACCTACGGCGCCGTGCTGAAGCTGCAGAACTTCTTCTCCACCGGCACCACCACGGACGTGCTGAACATGCCCAAGTGGATCTTCGCTCTCGTCTGCCTCATCGGCTTCGCGGAGCTGACCATCCTCCTGCTGATCGATACGATCCAGCTGTTCATGGATGCGGCCACGGGCAAATACGAAGACGTCAAAAAGGAAGACGAGACCGCATAACCGGTCATACTGAACAGGCAGCGTCTGCCCCCCTCGGGGCAGGCGCTTGTTTGTTTCCGATTTTTCCCCTTGACATCACGGTTTACATGCTGTAGACTTGGTTTACAAGCTATAGACCAAATGCCGGGTCAGGAGGAAAAACATGGACTATCGAATGGGCGCAGCGGAGGCGAAATTCGCGGAGATCGTCTGGGAGCATGCCCCGGTGCCCTCCGGGGAGCTGGTGCGCCTCAGCGAGGAAAAGCTGGGCTGGAAAAAATCCACCACCTACACGGTGCTGCGCCGCCTCTGCGAAAAGGGCCTCTTCCGCAACGAGGGCGGGGCGGTGTCCGCCCTGGTGGACCGCGCCAGCTACGAGGAAAGCCAGAGCCGGCAGTTCGTCAGGGAGAGCTTCGGCGGCTCCCTGCCCGCCTTCCTGGCAGCCTTCACCGCCCGGAAGAAGCTGACGGAAAAGGAGATAAGCGAGCTGCAAAAGCTCATCGACGAGGCCAGGGAGCGCTCGAAATGAACGACTGGCTGCTGACGCTGCTGCGCATGAGCGCCGCCGGGGCCCTGACGATCCTGGCGGTACTGGCGGCGCGTCTGGCGCTGCGGCGGTTTCCCAGGAGATACGTCTGCCTGCTTTGGCTGGTGGTCCTGTTCCGACTGCTCTGCCCAGTGACCCTGCGCGCACCTACCTCCGTGATGCCGGAAACGGTAGAGAGCGGGGAGCTGGTGACGTCGTGGACGGAGCGCTATGCCGGGGACACGAGAGTGATCCTGCGGGGAGAGCCGGGCTATGGGGATGCCCTTGCCGCGGGTCGGACGCCGGTAAGCGGGTATCCTCCCGCCGGGCCGACCGGCCGGGCGGAAGCGCCGACGGCCCCTGCCGATACGGGAGAAGCGCCGTCGGACCCGGTCGGCTCCGACGACGCCCGCAATTATGTGTTGACCGCCGCCGACGGGCTTTCCGAGCCGAAACGGGCGGGAGAGGTATGGCTGCCCGTTCTCAGCCGGGTCTGGCTGGGCGGGGCGGCGGCCCTGCTGCTGTGGAGCGTCTTCAAATACCTGCGGCTGCGCTTTCGTCTGCGGGAGGCCGTAAAGCTGGATAAGGGCGTTTACGAGGCCGAAGGGCTGGCCTCGCCTTTCGTCCTGGGTGTTCTTCGCCCCCGCGTCTACCTGCCCTGGGGCATGGCGGCGGAGGACCGGGCCTGGGTGCTCAGGCACGAGCGGGCCCACCTGAAGCGGCTGGATCCCCTGTGGAAGCTGCTGGGCTGGCTGGCCCTCTGCATCCACTGGTTCGATCCCTTTTGCTGGATAGCTTTCTTCCTGGCCGTGCGGGACATGGAGGGGGCCTGCGACGAGGCGGTGATCCGCGGCCTGGATGGGGAGGAACGGGCTGCCTATTCCCGCCTGCTACTCAGCCTCAGCGCCGGAAAACCCCTCTTTGCCGCTACGCCCCTGGGTTTCGGGGAGGGGAACGTGAAGCAGCGCATCAAAAGCGTTCTCCGCTGGCGGAAGCCCAAATGGTGGATGGCGGTCCTGGCGGGCGTGCTGATCGCCGCCGTGGCGCTGCTCTTCGCCTTTGGACCTCTGCGCCGGGCTGAGCCCGCGCTGGAACCGACGCCGTCGGTACTGCCCCGATACCCCGTGGAGGAGGGCTGGACGCTCCTCGACGACGGGGAGCTGGAAGCATGGAGAAAGGTCACGGCGACTTATCCCTACGGTTACCCCAATAATGGCGCCGGGACGATGGACTACAACCAGCTGTCCAATAATCCCATGAGCGCCTGCTTCACCTCCTTCTATCAGGACCCCGCGGAGCTGGACCTGGATGCGTTCCTGCGCTACTATTACTACGAGGAATCGGCCACCGAAGCGGAATTCCGGGCCCTGCGGGACGCGGGAAAGCTCTACGCGGGCCGCTGGCAGCACATCGAGGACCTGCCGACGCCCCTGCACCGCATCCCGGCCTCCCAGGTGGAAGGGGACCTGCAGCATTTCTACGGCATCGGCCTCCGGGATCTGAAGCGGGATTACCGGCTCTGCGGCAAGTATCTGCCGGAGTACGACTGCTTCTATACCACGACCAGCGATTGGGGCCCGGCGGTCTTCCAGCCGATGTGGGGAGAGCGGAAGGACGACGTCGTCCGCCTTTGGTACAGCCAAACCTGTCTCACCTGCCGGCGGGTGGGCGCTCCGCCGGAGGAGGGCTGGATCATCCTCTCCTTCTGGAATGAGAATGCCGGCGGGCAGCAGCGCCCCGAGGACCCGGAAACCCGGCCCGAAGCACGACGGGACCGTTTCGCCGCGGCGGAATACGGCTGGGTCTTTGTCCCGGAGGAGCTCAACTACGAGAGCATGACGGAGGGGGACGATACCGTCCTCACGATCCCCGCGGGCTATCGCTACCGGGTGGAATGGGAGCAGATCACCCCGGAGGGGGAGATCTGGCTGCGCGCGGAGCTGGAGACGAAGGTCGCTTCCCCGATCCAGACGGTCATGCTCCGGGCGGAGGACGTGATCCCCTGGACAGAGGAGCTGTCCGACAAAACGACTTGCCCGGTCTATATCCCGGCGGGCGTCACCTTCTATCCCCGAACCTTCGGCTACGGGGACGAGGCAAAGGCGTCTCTGACCGAATGCCTTGTTGACGACAACGAGCAGACCCACGGCTATGATCTGGAAGGCGCTGTCCTCGCTCTGGAGGACGGCTATGCGCTCGTGGGCTTCGCCGGGGGCATGGAGGTCTGGGTAAAGCATGAGGACCTGGCCGTGGGAAAGCCGGAGGAATCGGGGCCGTCGGAGCGGACGCGGATGCTCCTGGAAGCGCGGGAAAAGGCTTTGGAAATGGGCGAAGCCCCGGAAACCTGGGGCGGGGAGCTCGTTTGGCATGCCCGTGACGGCGGCTATTATTCCGCCTATTTCCCCCTGCGCGATTCGGAGAACACCCTCTGCGTCGTCTTTGCGGGAAGCTACGAGAGCGGCTGGACCCCCGACCGCGTCCTCCTGATCCCGCCGGGGGCAGAGGACTGGCAATAAGATCGCGGATGCCCGGCTGCGGCCGGGCATCCGTGCTTGTTCACAGAAAAATGCTTGCTTCTGCGGTCGGGAAAGAGTATGATGTGGCGAAAGCTTCCCGAAAAACGTCGAAAGGACTGTGCTTTCCCGGACAATGGGAAAACGCCTGAACACTGAGGAAATGAAACATCGTCTGACATTTGCCATACTGATACTGGCCGTTTGCCTCCTTCTGGGCCTGGCGGCCTGCGATAAGAGCGGGAAGGTCGTTCCCGAGCCGCCGGAAACGGCGCCTCCCCTGGAGACCCTCACGCCGGAGCCCACCGCCGCTCCCACGCCGGAACCGACGCCGTCCCCCACGCCGGAGCCCACCCCCGAGCCCACGCCGGAGCCGGAGCCCGCCTTTCGCAACTATTTCAACGGCGCGCCTTTGGAGGCGGCGGACAACACCCGCCCCTTCGCCGTGATGGTGAACAACCACACGGAGGCCCAGCCCCAGTGCGGCATCGGCAACGCGGACATCATCTATGAGGTCCTGGCGGAGGGCAACATCACCCGCATGCTCTGCGTCTTTTCGGACATCAAAAACGCCGGGGAGCTGGGCAGCATCCGCAGCGTGCGCCCCTATTATCAGGACATATGCCTCTCCTACGGGGCGGTGCTCTGCCATGCAGGGGGCAGCGAGGACGCCTACAGCCGCATCAGCAGCATGCGCATCGAGAACATCGACGGGGTGCGGGGATGGTATGCCAACGAACCCTTCTGGCGGGATCAGGACCGGCGCAGCGCGGGCTACGCTCTGGAGCACACCCTCTTCACCAGCGGCGACAAGCTCTGGGAGGCGGCGGAGCTGCAGAAATACCCCCTGGAGCTGGGGGAGGACTACGACTGCGGCCTCCGTTTCGTCCGGGAGCCCGTGTATGAACATGGGGAAGCCGCCAAAAGCATCGAAGTGAACTTCAACAAGAAGACCACGACCCTTACCTACCACGAGGATACGGGGAAATACACCGCCGCCCAGTACGGCGCCCCCTATGCCGACGGGCTCACCGGCAAAGAGGTGGAGTTCACCAACGTGATCCTGCTCTACACCGCCATCCGCGCCTACGACAGCTACGGCCGCCTGACCGTGGACCTCGTCACGGAGAGCACGGGCTACTGTGCCTGCGGCGGCAAATACGTGCCCATCACCTGGTCCAAGGCCGGCACCTACGAGCCCTTCCACTATTACACCGAGGACGGGGAAGAGCTGCACCTGGGAGAAGGGAAGACCTACGTCGCCATCCTTTCGCCCTCCGCCGGGGAGATCGCCTTCTCCTGAACGAATGCGTATTCTCCGGAAGCCTGATCACAAACTCCTGGGCGGATACTGTCCTTCATGGCGGTATCCGCCCCGTTTTGCCCGTTTATCCCATTCCGCCGTCCCGGGGGCCGAAGCGGTTGACGCTGAGAGGGAAGGGGCATATAATATTCTATTCAGATGCACAAAAAACGCATGAGAGGGCTGCACATTGGAGACAGCGGAGCTGAAAAAAGAGAATAAGGCGGACCCGATGAAGAGGGTGGCCTCGGCCATCGTCAGCTTCCGCATGGTCATTTTCCTGCTCTTCGCCGTGGCCGCGGTCTACTGCGTCCTGTCCATCGGCCGCGTGCGCACCAACAGCGACCTGACGGCCTTTCTTCCGGCGAACACGGAGACCCGCCGGGGCCTGACGGTGATGAACGAGGAATTCGTGACCTGCGCCTCGGCCCAGGTCATGGTGTCCAACGTGACCTGCGAGCGGGCCGGGCTCCTGGCGGAGGAGATCCGGGCGCTGCCCCACGTGGCGGACGTGGCCTTCGACGACACCACCGCCCACTATATCGGCGCGGCCGCCCTGTTCTCCGTCTCCTTCGACGCACCGGAGACCGACGCCGCCGTGGTGGCGGATATGGCGGAGATCCGGGAACTCGTGGGGAAATACGACAACTATATCTCCACAGCCATCGGCTCGGACTACTCCGCCCAGCTGGCCTCGGAGATGGGCAGCGTCATCGCCATCGCCGCCGTGGTCATCGTCGGGGTGCTGCTGCTCACCTCCCGCAGCTATTTCGAGGTGGTGATCTTCGGCATCGTCTTCGTCTTCGCCGCGCTCCTGAACATGGGCACGAATTTCTGGCTGGGGGAGATCTCCTCCATCACCAATTCCATCGCCGTCATCATGCAGCTGGCCCTCGCCATCGACTACGCCATCATCTTCGCCCACCGATATCAGGACGAAGCGGCCCGGTGCGCTTCGGAGCGGGAGGCGCTGGTGGAGGCCCTGGCGAAATCCATCGTGGAGATCGCTTCCTCCAGCCTGACCACCATCTCCGGCCTGGTGGCCCTCACCCTCATGCAGTTCCGCCTGGGCTACGACCTGGGCGTGGTGCTCACCAAGGGCATCGTCTGCAGCATGATCACGGTCTTCCTGCTGATGCCGGGGCTCATCCTCCTTTTCCCCCGGGCCATCCGGAAGACCGCCCACCGGAACCTGGTGCCGGACATCACCGGCTGGGGGCGCTTCCTGTCCCGCAGTCACTTTTTCTTCGTGATCGTCTTCGCCCTGATCCTGCCCTTTGCCATCGTCTTTTCCGGCAGGACCCGGTATGCCTTTGCTGACGGCAGCGTGGACGAGCTGGTCTATTCCAAAAGCAGGGCAGCCATGCACAAGATCAGCGATACCTTCGCCCCGAATACCGCCGTCGCCCTCCTGGTGCCCGCCGGGGATTACGACAGCGAGAAGGCCATCCTCCGGGAAGCGGCGGAGCTGCCGGAGGTCAAGAGCGCCCTGGGCCTTGCCAACATCCCCATCGACGGGGAGCACATGCTGACGGACAGGTATAACGCAAGGAGCTTCGCGGAGCTTCTGGACGTCGACGTGGAGCGTTCCCGCCTTCTCTTCCGGGCCTACGGGGTGCAGCACGAGGAATACCAGGCGATCTTCGGCGCTCAGGACGACTACGAGGTGCCCCTGATCGACCTCCTTCTCTATCTCTTCGAAAAGATCGACCAGGGGATCGTGAATCTGGACGGGGAACAGACGGAGCAGCTGGAGGGACTGCGGGGCAGTCTGGAGCAGGCCGTCGTCCAGCTGCGGGGCACGGGCTACGACCGCATGGTGCTCACCGCCGCCGTCCCCGCAGAGGGGGAGGAGAGCACGGAGCTGGTGGAGAAGGTGCGGGACATCGCCACCCGGTATTTCGACCGTGCTTCGGTGCTGGTGGTGGGGGATATCACCAGCGCCCGGGACCTGCGGGAATCCTATGACGGGGACTCCCTCCTCATCAGTCTGCTGACCCTGATCTTCGTCTATCTCATCCTGCTGTTCACCTTCCGTTCCCCCATCGGAGCGGCGGTGCTGGTGTTCGTGATCCAGGGCAGCATCTGGATCAATTTCTCCTTCCCCTATCTTCAGGACGTACGCTGCTCCTTCGTGACAAACATGATCGTTTCCGCCATCCAGATGGGCGCCACCATCGACTATGCCATCGTGATCATGAGCCGATTCCAGGAACAGAAAAAGAACCACCCCCCCAGAGAGGCCGCCGCGCTGGCAGTGGGGGAGAGCTTCCCCACGGTGCTGACCTCCGGCGCCATGATGACCATGGCGGGCTTCCTCATCGCCTTCCGGGTCAGCGACGTGTACGTGGGCCACATCGGGCTGGCCGTGGGCCGGGGCGCGCTGATCTCCGTCATCCTGGTGCTCACCGTGCTGCCCCAGCTGCTGCTGATCTTCGATCGGCTCATCGACAAAACTACCTTCAGGCTGCAGCTGGATCCGGGAGGTGAGGGGAAATGAAGCGCTGCTTTGCTTTTCTGCTCGTTCTCTCCCTCCTGGCGGGACTGCTGCCCGTCTCCGCCGCAGGAGAAGAGGTGTTCCGGATCTCCGGCCCGGAGGACCTGCGGACTCTGGCGGAGCTCTGCGTGCTGGACAGCCGCTCCGTCGGGCTGGAGGTGCGTCTGGAGAACGATATCGACCTGGAGGGAGAAGAGTTCGACCCCATCCCCCTCTTTGCCGGCCGTTTCGACGGGCAGGGCCGCAGCATCCGCGGCCTGTCCCTGACGGGGGAAGGCTCCGTGCAGGGATTCTTCCGGCAGATCCTCCCCGGCGGCGTCGTTGAAAACCTTGCCGTCTTCGGCCGGGTACGGCCCGGGGGAACAGCGGAAACGGTGGGAGGCCTCTGCGGCGTCAACCGCGGCAGCCTCCTGAACTGCACGTTTTCCGGCGCCGTGGAGGGCAGCCGCAGGGTGGGCGGCCTCTGCGGCCTGAACGAGGGAACGGCCGCGGACTGCGCATTCGAGGGTTCCGTATCCGGGCAGCACCAGGTGGGCGGCGTCGCGGGAGAAAACACCGGTACCCTCTCCGGCTGCGTCAACCGGGGAGAGGTGAATCCCGCCGCGGCGGGAGAGCCGGAGCTTCGGGAATTCGACTTTACGATCTCCGCAGAGGAGATCGTGGACGTCACGGACGTGGGCGGCGTGGCGGGCCTTTCCTCCGGGACGCTGCGGGACTGCGAAAACCGGGGGAACGTGGGCCGCCTTCACGTGGGCTACAACGTGGGCGGCGTGACGGGCAGGCTCTCCGGCGTCACGGAGAACTGCCGCAACCTGGGGCCGGTGCAGGGCCGGAAGGACGTGGGCGGCGTCGTGGGTCAGCTGGACCCGGACGCCCGCTGGAGCTTTTCCGAGAGCGCGCTGACCCAGCTGCGGGACGCCGTTTCCGCCCTGCAGCGGGAGATCAACGCCCTGACGGAGGACGTTTCCGCGGCCTCCGGCGCCCTGTCCGGGAACCTGACCGCCGCCCTGGGGGCGCTGGAGCGCAGCGGCGACGCGGCCCAGGCCCTCACGGAATCCGCCGTCGCCTGGGCGGCGGAGAACATGGAGGCCCTGAACGAGCTGAGCCGCCGGGTCTCGGCGGCTCTGGAGGAGCTGGAGCCGGTCTTCGCCTCTCTGGAGGCGTTTGCCGCCGCCCTTCCCGACGCCGCGCAGACCCTCTCCGCAGGCTTTGCCGCCCTGGGGGAGGCTGCCGGACTCTCCGGCGGCGCTATGGCCGACGCGGCCGCGGCCCTGGAGGACGGGGAGACTGCGGCAGAGGACGCCCGCCGCGCTGCGGAAGCCCTGGAGAGCGGCCTTGCCGATCTCCGCAGAGGCCTGGGGGACCCGGCGGAAGCCCAGGCGGCCCTGGAGAGGATCCGGGAGGGCCTGACCCTGCTGATCGGCTTCCGCTCCTGGGCGGAGGGAGAGCTGGATACGCTCCTGGCTGCCCTGGAAGCGCTGCTCCAGGGCCTGCGGGACGCGGCGAAGGACGCGGTCTACGGTGTGGAGGACGATACGGAGCCCTTCCGGCCTCAGGAAGAGGAGCCGGAAAAGCTGCTGACGCTGCTGAAGGAGCTGCTCAGCGCCCTTCGGGAGGCGCTGCGGGCGAACCCGGAAGCTCTGTCGGGCCTGAAGCGGGGCCTGGAGGAGCTGCAGGCGGGGGGAGCGGAGCTCCTGGCCCTGCCGGAGCTGGGGAAATTCCACAGCTTCCTCCTTGAAACGGAGGACAGCTTCGCCGCCTTGGGAGAAATGACGGCCGATCTGGAGGAAGCCTCCCGGGACGCCCGGGCCGCTTTGGACGATCTGCAGAGCACGGGAGACGCCCTGGCAGGGGCCATGGCGCTCTTTGCCTCCGGCCTGGGGCAGTTGGGGGGAGCCCTCGGCGCTCTGCATGCCGCGGCGGAGGGCCTGGAAGGAATGTCCGCCCGGCTGGCCGGGCAGCCCGCCGTTCAGCTGACGCCGCCGCCTCTGGAGAGCGAGGACCGCACGGCGCTCTTTGCCTCCCTGCAGGAAGCCAACGCCGCCCTCACCGCCCTGGCGGGGGAGCTGGACGGCAGCGCCGTCACCGCCGACCTTCGGGCGATCTCCGACCGGATCTTCTCCGTCGCGGACCTGCTGCTGAATACGCTGGACCCGGACGGCGAAGGGGACCGCATCACCCTGGAGGACGTTTCCGCCGGACACGGGCTGTGGTCTGCCGGACTGGTCTCCGGCAGCCGCAACGAAGCGCCGGTGGAAGGGGAGACCAACGTAGGCGGCGTAGCCGGGGCCATCTCCATCGAGGTGCCGCTGGATCAGGAGGATGATCTCGATCTCTCGCCCCTCCTGTCCGGCAGCGCCAGTTATCTCGTCTACGCCGCCGTCACCGGCTGCATTAACGCCGGGGAGGTCACCGCCCGGCGGAGGTCGGCGGGGGGCGTCGTGGGGCGCATGGACTACGGCGCGGTCCTGGACTGCGAATCCGGCGGCGCCGTCCGCGCCGCGGGACCGTACGCCGGGGGCGTCGCCGGTTACAGCCTGGGAACGGTGGAGAACTGCCGGGTCCGGGCCGAGATCGCCGGGGACGGCTACGTGGGCGGCGTCGCGGGCTTCGGCCACGATATCCGCGGCTGCCTCTGCATGCCCTGGATCGAGGGCGGCGCGGAGTATTCCGGATCCGTAGCCGGTGAAGCGGACGGGGCCGTGGAGGACAACCGCTACTGCGTCGGCTCTCTGGGCGGCGTCAACGGCTTCAGCTTCGAAGGACAGGCGGAGCCGGTGGCCTACGAAGAACTGCTGGAGCTCAGCGATTCCCCGTTGTTCCGCACCGTCACCGTGACCTTCCGCGCGGAAGGAGAGACGGTGGAGCGGCGGGAGGTGCCCTTCGGCGGACTGGCGGGCAGATTGCCCGGCCTGCCGGACAGGGACGGCAAGACCTGGAGGTGGGAGGATGCCGCCGAAAGCCCCATGTACCGGAGCATGACGGTGGAGGGGCGCTACGTCGGTCCCGTCACGGTCCTGGCCACGTCGGAGGAAGTCCCCCGCTTCCTGGCCGAGGGGATCTTCCGCGAGGGACAGACGCTTCTGGCCATGCAGGTCCCGGCGATCCTGGAGACGGAGGACGGGGATCCCCCCGAGGCATGGACCCTCGCTGTAACGGACTATGCGGGCATCATCACCGTGCATATGCATGAGCTGCGGGAGGGGACGCTGTACGTCCGCGATACCGAAGGGCAGACCGCCCCCGCGGCCTGCGTCCGGGACGGGAGCTATCTCGTATTCCCCATGGTCAGCGGCGGCACCCTGAGCTTCGTTCCCGGGGAGCGTGCCGCCCGGCGCTGGCTGCTGCCGGGTGCGGTCGTTCTCGGCGTCCTTCTGGCCGCCGCAGTCCTGCTGCTCCTGCTGCGGCGGCGGGCGAAGCGCAGAAGCAGGAACGGTCCCGGTACGGAGGAAGCGGATCGATGAAAGGGAATCACAAAACGAGTTCACGCCTGGGCCGGGCGGTCCGGATCGCCCTTGCAGCCCTGCTGCTCCTGCCGCTCCTTTCCGGCTGCGGAACGAAGACGCGGGAGCTGGAATGGTATCTCAACGCCGCCTATCCCGACGCGTGGTATGCCAGGCAGGGCGAGTATTATATCCGCAGCCCGGAGGGGGCGGATTTCGCCGTGGCCTCCCGGGACTATGAGACCGGCGGCGGGGCGAAGCTCCTGATCGACGGCGTCGGCCCCGCGCAGGACTGCGCCTGCGCCGTCGGCTGGTATCTCCTGCCGGAGGGCGGCGGGGACGGGTCGGGGATGCTCTTCGGCATCCGTCCCGTCCTCCAGGTCCTGCTGGACGGGGCCTGGCGGAGCGTGCCCTCCGCCGATCTGGACCTCCATCCCGACGGGATCTCCCACGCGGACCTGGGAGCCCAGCGGTATATCCTCCCTCTTCTGAGCCGGGAGACCGGAAACCCGCTCCCGGAGGGGAAATACCGGCTGGCGCTGGACCTGGGCCCTGCCCACGGTATCTGCTGCTCGGAGGAATTCGAGCTCGCTTACGCCGGAGAGCCCCTTTCCCCGACGGGGGAGGCGGCGGCTTTTCCGGAGAGCCTCCGGTGGCTGCGCAATGCCTTCGGCGACCTGATTGTCACGGACCGGGACGGGAGCCTCTGGTGGCAGAACGGGGCTCCCGAGGGCTTTTTCGTGGAATACGTCCCGGCCCTGTGGGACTCGGCGGAAGACCCGGACCCGAACAGCGAGGGCCTGCACATGGACTTCTCCGGCTTTGAAACCCCCGACGCGCCGGAAGGCCTGTCCCCGGGACCGGCGGCGCAGGACGGCGTATGGACCGCGGACGACTGGACGCATGCCGGCGCCGAAGCGCGGACGAACGCCGTCTTCACCGCGGTGAACCGCCGGGGAAGCCTGACGCTCACCGGCCTCAGCAGCGACGGGGCGGCGGCTTCCTCACACCTGCAGGTGCTGCTGGAGGGGCGGTGGTGGACGATCCCCTGGTTCAGTCCCGGGGATACGCCCGAGGTCCGGGCGCTGCCGGAAGGGGAGAGCCGCCTTGTCTGCTCCCTCCGCTCCCGCTGGACCGGGCAGCGTCTGCCGGAGGGGCGATACCGCTGCTGCTTCGAGGCCTTCGATCCGGAGACGGACGAGCTGATCTGCCTCACGGCGGAGTTCGAGCTGGGACGGTGAGGCCGGACGCCGCGCCTTCCGCACGGCCGTTTTGCCCGCCGGCGACTCTTATGTCCGCTTCCGGTATCCTCCCTGTCAATCGAAGGTGATCGGCATGCCGAAAGTTTGTGCAAAACGCCGTCGGGGAGAAGAAATTTCTGCTGGATAATGTCAGCATATTATGCTATAATCCTTTGGTACTGACTGCAGGCCCTATTTCTCCCGCACCCCGAGGCGGGGCGCACGGGACGCGCCGGGAAGGCGGGCTTTGTTCAATCACTAGTTAAGGAAGGTGAGAAATTGGAGAACTATACCAAGTACAGGCTGAAGGGAAACGACGAGCTGGCTGCCCTTCTGGAGGGGAAGGACAAGCTCTTCGTGCTGGCCTGTAACAAGTGCTTCAAGGAATTCACGAGCGTCGAGGAACCGGACTGCGACGAATTCGTGAAGTTCGCCGCGGAGCAGGGCAAGACCGTCACGGGCTTTGCGAAGGTGGATTTCCTCTGCAACAAGACCCAGACGGAGAAGAAGCTCCGGGACCTCATCCCGGAGGGGACGGAGACCGTGGTCGTGATCTCCTGCGGCCTGGGCATCCAGACCGTGGCGGAGCTCACGGGCAGGTACGTCGTCGCCGCCGCCAATTCCCTCAACTACCGCGGGCATCACGGCATGGCGCTGACGAAGAAGGCCTGCGACGCCTGCGCCCAGTGCTACCTGAACGTCACCGGCGGCGTCTGCCCCATCGTGGACTGCGCCAAGAGCCTCGTGAACGGCCAGTGCGGCGGCGCGAAGAACGGCAAGTGCGAGGTCGACCCCAACCGTGACTGCGCCTGGGAGAAGATCTACCGCCGCCTGGAGAAGCAGGGCCGGCTGGAGGAGTTCCTCAAGCAGCCTGTGCAGACCCGGGACTATTCCAAGATCAATTTCAAGGTCATCAACGACTATGTGAAGTCCGTGCGCGAGAGCCGGTTCGACGGCTATTACGGCGGCGTCCATCCCTCCGAGCGTAAGGAATACAGCGAACACCTTCCCCTCGTCCGCTTCCCCGATCCCGAGACCGTGGTCATCCCCCTGTCCCAGCATTCCGGCGCCCCGGCGAATCCGGCGGTGCAGCCCGGCGACAAGGTCAAGGTCGGTCAGGTCATCGGCGAGCAGGCGGGCTTCATCAGCGCCCCGGTCCATTCCAGCGTCAGCGGCACCGTCGTCGCCATCGAGGAGCGGGTCCATCCCGCCACCCGGGGCGGCCTCTCCGTGGTCATCAAGAGCGACGGGAAAAACGAGATCCATGAGTCCGTGAAGCCCAACAAGCCCCTGGAGGAGCTCAGCCCCGAGGAGATCGTGGACATCGTCAAGAATGCCGGCATCGTCGGCATGGGCGGCGCCGGCTTCCCCACCTACGTGAAGCTGAAGCCCGGCAAGCCCATCGACGCCGTCCTGCTCAACGGCTGCGAGTGCGAGCCCATGCTCACGGCGGACCACAAGCTCCTGCTGGCTTATGCCGACGAGGTCATCTACGGCCTGAAGGCCGTGATGAAGGCGGTGGACGCGCCCAAGGGCATCATCGTCATCGAGGACAACAAGCCCGACGCCGTGGAGCTCCTGAAGTCCAAGGTGGAAGGCGCGGCGGACCTGGAAGTGGTCGTCGCCCGCACGAAGTACCCCCAGGGCGCTGAGAAAATGCTCATCAAGCGGGTCATGGGACGCATGGTCCCCTCCGGCGGACTTCCGGCGGACGTGGGCGCCGTGGTGTGCAACGTGAGCACCGTCAAGGCCATTTCCGACGCGATCCAGACCGGCATGCCCCTCATTGAGCGCGTGGTCACCGTCACCGGCGAGCGCATCAAGAATCCGGGCAACTTCATCATCAAGGTCGGCACCAGCGTGCAGGAGGTCGTGGACTACTGCGGCGGCATCACCGCCGAGGACGTGACCGTGAAGATGGGCGGCCCCATGATGGGCATCCCCCTGCCGGAGCTGAGCGTCACCGTCATCAAGGGCACCAACGGCATCATCGCCTACGATACGGACCATACCGAGGCCGTGTCCTGCATCAAGTGCGGCCGCTGCGCCGACGTATGTCCCATGGAGCTCAGCCCGCTGTATTTCGCCAAATTCGCGGACGAGGAAAACTGGCAGGGCATGAAGGACAAGAACGTGATGGACTGCATCGAGTGCCGCTCCTGCGAGTACATCTGCTCCTCCAAGATCCCGCTGGTCACGAAGATCAAGGCCGGTAAAGCGGCAGTAAGGGGGTTGAAGTGATATGCTGATTACCCAACTGAAATCCAGGGAGACCATCGAAGCGCTGGCCTGCGGCAAGGTATTCATCATCAACTGCCACGGCTGCAAGGAGGTCAGCTTCCCCGAGAAGGAAGCCAAGGCCCTGCAGGAGGAGCTGGCGGCCGCCGGAAAGGTGACCGGCATCCTCACCACCGACTATATCTGCAACCCCGAGAATATGAAGCTCCGCCTCTCCTACCATGAGAAGGAGATCGCCGAGGCCGACGCGGTGATCGTGTTCTCCTGCGGCGTCGGTGTGCAGACCGTTTCCGAGTATCTGGAGACCAAGAAGGTCTATGCCGGCTGCGACACCTATCCGCTGCCCGGCTTCCAGGGCGTCACCCCCCTGGAGGTGGACTGCGACCAGTGCGGCCAGTGCTATCTGAACATCACCGGCGGCATCTGCCCGCTCACCGCCTGCTCCAAGAGCCTTGTGAACGGCCAGTGCGGCGGCTCCAAGAACGGCAAGTGCGAGGTGGACCCCGATATGGAGTGCGGCTGGGAGCGCATCTACCAGCGCCTGAAGCAGCTGGGCCGTCTGGACCTGCTGAAGTGCCCCGTGCAGCTTCGCAACTACGCGACCGACGCCGAAGTTTCCGAATGAGACCTTCCGTGTCTCAAATTTAATGATGAGGAGCAATTGTAATGAAGATTACTGAGCTTTTTTCCCGCGGTGAACTCGTCGTTACGACCGAGGTCGGCCCTCCGAAGGGCTGCCACATCGAGCCCCTGGTGCAGGAGGCCAAGGAGTATCTCTCCAACATCACCGCCGTAAACGTGACGGATAACCAGTCCTCCGTCATGCGTCTGGGTTCTCTGGCCACCTGCAAGGCCCTGAAGGACGCGGGCCTCAACCCCATCTTCCAGATGACCTGCCGCGACCGCAACCGCATCGCCCTGCAGTCCGATCTGCTGAGCGCCGCCTCCTTCGGCATCGACAACATCCTCTGCCTCACCGGCGACCACACGAAGCTGGGCGACCATCCCCAGGCCAAGCCCGTTTTCGATCTGGATTCCGTCTCCCTCCTCTACACCGTGAAGCAGCTGGAGTCCGGCAAGGATCTGGCCGGCAACGACCTGGTGGGCGAGCCTCCGAAGTTTGCCAAGGGCGCCGTCGTCTCTCCCTGCAGCGACAGCATCGACGCGCAGCTGGCGAAGATGGAGCGGAAGGTCATGGCCGGCGCGGAGTATTTCCAGACCCAGGCCGTGTTCGAGCCCGAGAAGTTCATCGCCTTCATGGAGAAGGCCAAGCAGTTCGGCGTGCCCGTGCAGCTGGGCGTCATCATCCCCAAGAACGTGGGAAT
>JAFXUU010000136.1 GCA_017524845.1 Oscillospiraceae bacterium | reverse complement strand
GGCGAGCGCGCGCCGTTGTCCATGAGGATGAGGGCGTTGGCGTCGCTGGGGATGATGATCACGTCCGGGTTCGTCACCTCGTTGTTCCCCGGCGCGGCGGCGCCGGTGAGCGCCGTCTGCGGCTCGTCCGAAGGGGCCGTCGGGTCGCGCAGGGTCTCGTTTTCGCCGGCGGGTTCGTCGGCGGAGGGGGCCGGTTCGTCGGCGGAGGTCGGTTCGGCAGCGGGGACGGGTTCGTCTGCGGGGGCCGTCGGATCGGCTTGCTCCTCCGCCGGGGCTTCTTCGGTCTCGTTTTCGGCTTCGCCGCCGTCGTCTTCGTATGTATCGGCTTCGTCCCAGGCTTCGTCCCGGTCGTCTTCCGCTTCGTCGTATTCCTCCTCGGGGGCGTCGTAGCCGTCTTCGGCTTCGCCGTCCTCGGGGGCGTCCAGCGCGTAAGCGGGTTCGTCCATGTCGTAAGCGGGCTCGGTCAGCTCGCAGGCGGAGTCGCCGCAGTCTTCCTCCGGCTCGGAATACGCCGCGGAAGCCTCCGGGAGACCGTCTTCCCCCTCGGCAAAGGCGGGCAGGCACAGGAATGCCGCCAGCAAAAGCGCAAGGACCAGGGCTGCGGCTGCCGACAGGGTCTTCTTTTTCATAGGGTCTCCTCCTCCGTTTCGATGCGGCCGTCCGACATGCGGACGGTGCGGTCCATATAGCTCGCCATCACGGGGTCGTGGGAGCTCATGATGAAGGTCGTTCCGTTCTCCCGGAACAGCGAGCACAAGAGCTCGATGATCTCCGTGCCGATGTGGCTGTCCAGGTTGCCGGTGGGCTCGTCCGCCAGGACGATGGGCGGCTGCGTCACGATGGCGCGGGCGATGGACACCCGCTGCTGCTGGCCGCCGGAAAGCTGGGAGGGCTTGTGATGCAGGTGATCCCCCAGGCCGACGCGGCACAGGGCTTCCTTCGCCAGCTTCGTCCGCTCGGCGCGGCCCATCCCGCGGATGGCCAGGGGCAGGGCCACGTTTTCCAGGGCGGTGAACTGGGGCAGATTGTTGTAGCTCTGAAACACGAAGCCGACGTACTTCCGGCGGAAGCGGGTGCGCTGCTCCTCCCGCATCCGTTCCACGTGCCTGCCCTCGATCAGGATCTCCCCGGCGGTGGGCGGCTCCAGCCCGGCGATCATGTTGAGCATGGTGGAATTCCCGGAGCCGCTACGCCCGGCCAGGCACACAAATTCGCCTCTCCTCACGGCGAGGTCCGCGCCGTCCAGGGCCTTCACAGGGGAGGAGCCCACCGTGTACGTCTTTCTGAGGCCCACGAGCTCGATGAAGGGCGTTTCGGGCGCGGCTTTCGCCTCGGTTTTTTTCTCTCTGCTCATGCTCTTTCCGCGCTCCCTTCCGCCGGGGGCATGACGTACCGGCGCTCTTCGCCGGTGAGCCCGAATTTGATCTTGATCCGCTCCAGCTTCCGGATCCAGGGGTCGCCCAGCGCCCACAGGACGAGGAAGGTGCAGAGCCCGTGGCAGAAATCGAAGAAAACGCTGGAGGCATAGGCCGCCGCCACGGTCTGCCAGGTGATGGGATGGATATACCCCACGATGAAATAGAGGTTCATGATCCAGCCGTAAATGAAGCCGGAAATCAGCCCGTAGAGGCACAGGCGCATCGGCGCGTGATTCGTCAGCGTCCGCACGAAATGCAGCAGGTCGCCCCCGGTGGTATCCCGGGGACACAGCCTGTCCCACAAGGCGCTTTTGAAGAAGGTCTTTTCCTTCGCGCGGCGGAAGGCCCCCGCGTTCTTCAGCAGCCCCGCCAGGAAGCCCACCAGGCCCCAGGTGAACATCTGCCAGGGGGTCCACGGCCCCTGACCGAAGATGAAGTTGCTCACCAGTGCCGTGAGCGCCCCGGTGAGGAAGCCCGCCTCCGGGCCGAAGGAGACGGCGGTGATGATGATGACAGCCGAGCAGGGCTTGAAGTTCGGCAGGGGGACGATCTCGAACACCGTGCGGCCCACCACGGCGATGGCGGCCATGACGGCGATGGGCACGATCTCCCGCGCCTGGGGCTTCTTCCTGTCGAAGACGAGGAAGAAGGGCACGGAGGACACGATGAGGAACACGACGCCGATGAGAAGGTCGGAATTGAGGACGATGTAATCCCAGAACGTCCGGTTCCCGACGGTGTGCACCGTGGGCCGGTGGCTGTGGAAATATACGAAGCCCACCATGAGCACGGGGAGGACCAGAAGGATCACCCATGCCGCGGCCCGGGTCCTTCGGCTCGCAAAGAGCTTTGACATGAAGCGATCACCTCCTCGCTTGTCACGTCCGTGGGGAAATACTCCCCGGCGATGCGGTTCGCGTCCGTGGTATAGAAGCGGTTTCCCGCGAAAAACGCATGGGGCTCCCCCTCGGAGAGCAGCTGCCCGTCGAACATCATGGCGCAGCGGTCGGCATACGCCGCGGCGAAGTCCACGTCGTGGGTGACGACGAGGACGGATTTTCCTTCCCCGCACAGCCCGCGCAGGAGAGAAGCGAGCTCCGCCTTGGCGTAGGCGTCCAGCCCCTTGGTGGGCTCGTCGAGAAGGAGGACGTCCGCCTGACGCAGGAGCAGCTTCCCCATGGCCAGGCGCTGCACCTCCCCGCCCGAGAGGTCGTAAGGGTGTCGCTGCATGAGCGCCGTGAGCTCCAGACGTTCGGCCATAGCCGATGCGCGCGTCCCGTCCCCGTCCGCGCTGTCCAGCAGCTCCTTCTCCGCCGTATCCGCCACGAAGAGCGTCTTCGCGTTCTGGGGCAGCATGCAGAGGCGATGCTCCCCGGCAAGCCGCACTTTCCCGCGGTAGGGCCGGGCAAGGCCCGCCAGGATGCGCAGCAGCGTCGATTTTCCCACGCCGTTGCCGCCTAGCAGACAGAGAAGCTCTCCCGCGCGGAGGGCGACGCTCGCTCCCCGGAGGATATCCTTCGTCTTTTCGCCGTAGCGGAACCACAGCTCTTTGGCCTCCAGGACGGCGGGGCTCATCTTCTTCCGATCCTGCGCGGCGGGGCTTCTTTCCGTCTGCACCGGGGGCCTCTCCCCCATCAGCTCCGCCATGCGCCCTCTCGCGTCTCTGACGGTGAGCGGGAGCCGTTCCGTCTGTCCCAGCTCGCTGAAAATGCGCACAGCGGTGGGCAGGCCGAACCAGATGCGGCTCTTCTGCTCCGCGCCGGAAAGCTCCCGGGCGATGTCTGCCGGCGCGCCGTCGGCCAGGACGCGGCCCCGGTCCATGACGACGACCCGGTCCGCCGCAGGGAACACCTCGTCCAGGCGGTGCTCCGTGAGCAGCACGGCGACGCCGAGCTCGCGGTTGATGCGCTGCACCGCCCCCAGCAGGTTCCGCGCCGAGAGCGGGTCCAGCATGGAGGTGGGCTCGTCCAGGATCAGCAGCTTCGGGTCCATCGCCAGGGCGGAGGCCAGGTTCATGAGCTGCTTCTGTCCCCCGGAGAGCTCGGTGGTTTTGCTGCGGAACCAGGGCTCGATCCCGAAAAAGGCGGCCATCTCCGCCACGCGCCGCCGGATGACCGGCACGGGCAGGGCCAGGTTTTCCAGTCCGAAGGCCAGCTCGTGCCAGACGAAATCCGTCACGATCTGATTATCCGGGTTTTGCTGGACAAAGCCGACGTCCGACGCCGCCGTACGGGCGTCCAGCGCGGACAGGGGCGTCTCGTTATAATAGACCGCGCCTTCCACCGCTCCCACGGGAGCCAGCGCGGGCTTCGCGTGCCGCAGAAGCGTCGTCTTCCCGCAGCCGGAGGGACCGCAGAGCACGACGTACTCTCCCTTGTCTACGGTGAGGTCCACCCGGTCCAGCGCCCGCGCCGCGGCCCGGGGATAGGCGAAGGTCAGCTTGTCAAACCGTAAGAGCGCCATCTTATGGACTCCTTCGTCTCCAGAATACCGGGCAGGAACGCCAGCGCGGCGAACAGCACGAAGAGGACGATGCTCTCCGGGCCGGTAACGACGGGCGTCATACGAGGATAAAACTCCATATGGCCGTGGCCGAGGCAGCGGGCAACGACGCAAACGCCCGCCATCGCCAGAATGAGGGCGAGCATGCGGGCGTCCCGGGCGTCGAAGCGGAACAGGTGGAAGGTGGTGCGCCTGCGCACGCCGTATCCGCGGGCCTTCATGGAATCCGCCGTCTCCACGGCGTTCTCCAGGCTCATGGTGAGCAGGACCGAGAGATTGCGCAGGGCCGTACCCAGCTTCTGCAGGATGCGCGTACCCTCCTGCCGGAGCATGGCCTGGGCCTGGCGGATCTCCCGCCGGTCCTGCTGCAGCTGCGGGATGAAGCGCAGGGTCATGGTGATGAGCAGCGCCGTGCCGGGAAAGGGCTTGCCGAAAAGATAGAGGAACTTGTCCGAGGTCATGACCTCCTGATAGCAGGTGAACCAGACGACGACCGAGCAGAGGGAACAGGCCGAAACGAGGCCGTATACCACCGCCTCCAGGGTGTACCACAGGTGATTCCAGGTGAAGAGCATCGTCACGCCCCGGTGATTGAACAGGGGATTGGCAACGGCGATGAGCAGGAACATGGGTACGAGGAAGCGCAGGGTGCGCCCGAAGGCCCGAAGGCCGCGGAGCCTGACGGAAAACCAGCTCCCGCCCAGGAGGCTCAGCCCCACGATCACGGGATTGGGGCAGGCGAGAGTGAGCCCCGGCACGAGCACGAAGTAGACCATGCACACCGCGGGGTGGACGTTCTCAAAGAAGCGCATCCGGCGGTCAGTCATGGGTCTCCTTCCATTCCGAAGCGCCCTCCCACCAGTCGCTGTCAAGGTCGAGTCCGAGGTCGCAGGTGTAATTCCACTCGATGTCGTCCCCGTCGTTCACGAAATAGACGCCGCAGCCGTAGTTGGGATACCAGCCGTTCACGGAGTACATCCAGCCGGACCAGCGCCCGCCGTCGAACTCATACAGATTGTTGATGCCGTCCACGTAGCAGCCGCTGCCGGTGCCGCCCCGGTAGGACATGTGGATCTTGTATTTGTCGCATACGGAGGCGAGGATATCGAAAACGGTTTCGCCGCCCTCAATATCCACCGAAGTCACCGGAAGAATGCAGCCGCTGGCCGGGACGATGCCCGACCACTTAGCGTCCTGGTGCATGCCGTTGTTCACCGCCGTGTCGCAGCGGATGGTGATCGTGACCTGGCTGCTGCGGGACGGGGTCTGCTCTTCCTGCCGGCTTTCTTCCTGCCGTTCCTCCCGGTTTTCCTCCTGCCGCTCCTCCCGCTCCTGCCAATCGTCCTCTTCGTCCGGCTCCCGCTCTTCTTCTATCGTTACCTGATGGGCATAGCTGACCTCGGCCTGCTGCTCCTCCCCGGCGCTTGGCTGTTCTTCCCCGGCGCCGCTCCGGGCTCCCGCCGGTCTGCCGCCGTATTGGGCTGCTCCCGCGCCGCCGTCCGGCGCCGGGGCGCTGCCGCCGGACGGAGCGGAGCCGCTTTCCCGGGCGCCCGTGCCGAAGGAATAGTATGCTTCCATGCCGCTGAGCGGCTCTTCGCCGGAGGAAGACGGGGGCTGCGGCGCTTCGCTTCTCCCGGCGTTTTCAAACTGAAAACCGGAAGCGACAGCGCCGCTCCCTGCGGCCGCACTGTTGATTTCCTCCGCCCGCTGTTCATAGTCGAGGGAGAGCTTGCCGGCGCTGCCGCCGACGCCCGCAGCGGAGCAGGCGCAGAGGCTCAGCAGCAGGGCTGCGATTATGATGAGCGCAGGGGCTCTGAGTTTTCTATTCTTCATAGGCGACCTCTCCGTTACCGCTGCACGCGTTTTCTCCCGGGCGCTGTTCCGTCCGGTACTGCCACCGCAGCTTCTTCTCCCGCTTGCGGACCCGGCGCTCCTCGGCAAAGAGCGCCTCCGCCTCCTCCCGCAGGCGGAGATAGGCCGAGCGGCCCCGGTCGGGCTCCGCAGGCCGAAGCCCCAGGGACAGGGCCAGGCGGTTCCAGTCCCCCAGCCGCTCCAGCAGGAACTGGCCGCCGCACAGCTCCAGGGGGTGGGGCATCCTGCCCAGAGCGGCGGCCTGACGGCGGACGTATTCCCGCAGCTCCCCGTCGCTCTCCGAAAGATGCTCCCGGCGGAAGGCAAGCTCCCGCTCGGCCAGCCGGGCCTTCAGCCGATTGGCGATCTGCCGCTCCCGCCAGGCGTCGATGTCCATGTTCCGGGCGCGGTTCATATTCTGCTTCTGTTTGCTCACGGAGCGATCCCCTCTCTCGGATACTCGCTTCCGCAAAAACCGAACGACCTTGCGGGCTGGCCTGCGCCATCCTAGACCGGCGGCCCTGAAGGGCGCGGATCATCCCCGCGGTTCTTTTCCGTTTTCAACGGAGGCTTCGTATTTCTGAGGCGACCGCAGGAGCTCGTTTGCGGCCAGGCGACAAAAAATCGCCGTTCCCGATTCGGAACAGCGTTCGTCTGATCTTCCGGAGGGATGCTTCGGTCCAGACTCCGAAATCCGGTTCAGACTCTGAACGATCCTTCCTTTGGGTCACAGCGGGGGCTTCCGCCCGCTGTTCCTCTCTCCGCCGCGGGTGTAAGTCTTCTGGCTCGCGCTTCAGGGTTTCCCCAGCGTCCGCATCCTGCCTTCTCAGGTTTCCCCAATGGCGGCTTTCGCCCAGCAGCCTTCGCTGCCTCGGATGGGCCTCGCGCATACAGCACCGGTCGTGCAGGGGGTTCTCACCCCTTTCATTTTTAGCCGCTCCCTTGCCCCTTCGGGCTTTTGCGGGACACGGCCACACCTCGGCGGTACGTTATTCGATTTTCGGTTTGACCGGGACGTTGATGAGATAGGTGTCGTCCAGATAGTATTCAAAGGCGATCCGATCTCTGTCAAACAGCCAGTCGGAATCCGGCAGCCACTGGTGGAGGGCGTAATACCAGGTCACGCGGAAATTCTCGCAGATCATGGTGTTGTCCGGGACGGAGCCTGTGCCGTAGGGGCCAGGTTCCGGCGGCGGCAGCGGCCGGTCCGGCGGTTTGTCCACCCGAAACACGGCGTATTTTCCCCCGGGCACCTCCTGCGCCTGCATGTTCCGGGGCACGTAGCGCACCCGGCTCACGCCGGGACCGAAGAGATAGAAGTTCCCCGCGCCATCCGTGACCCAGACGCCGACCATCTCCGCGCCGCCCCCGATGCGCCCGTATTCCTTCTCGCTCACCGGCGGAAAGTCCTGGGCGATCCAGAAGGCCCCGGTCTCCACCGGATCCACCTGTTCCGGGCCGGGCAATCGATAGCCCACGACGAAGAAATCCTCTCTGGCCGCGATCTCCGGTTCCCGCATCATCGACTGTCCCCGGGTCTCGCTGAAGGCGGAGGGAGAGATCCCGTAAACGTCGGCAAAGGCCCGCCGGAATCCCGCTCTCGTGTCGTAGCCCGCGCTGTCCATGGCGGCCGAAAGGCTCTTTCCCCGGCGAAGACACATGGCCGCCTTCTGGACCCGCCGCATCCGGACGTATTCATACACGGTGTATCCGCTGATCCTCAGAAAGATGCGGCGAAAATTGGTGTAGGAATACCCGTAATGCGCCGCCAGCGCCGGACCCTCCAGCAATTCACTTCTGTCCAGATTCCTGTCGATATACAATCGGCATTGCTTCATCATGGAAAGATTGGCAGCGTAGTCTTCCACTGTCTTTTACCTCACAGCGCAGTTTAGCATACGGCCGTCCGCCCCGGGGTTACGGTTTGTCCAATGTGGGATATGATATGTCCATATTGAGATACGATCTGTCCATTCCGTTCGGGCTTCCTTTCCGTAAACACGCAAAAACCGGGTATGCGGTCCGCTGAATGCAGACCCGCATACCCGGCAGATACCCATTGCCCAGGCAGGACGCGCCAGGGCTTCACGGCCACCGTTTCGGGCGATCGCCCGCGGCCGTGTGTGTGTGTGTGGAAGGAAGCGCCGAAGCTGCCGCAGAAGCGCGTCTCCGTTCGGCGCTCATACGCTCTTGCCGTTATTCTCCGTCCGTCGGAATCCCTCACAAAGGCCGCCCCCCTGTCTCAACCGCTGCGGCACAAACGGCGTCTTCCGGTCCCATGCTGGGATGGTTAGCGCCGATCCTCCGCAAATCATGCCTGCGTTTTCTTCCCCGCGTCGGCTCCGCCGCCTCTGTTCCGGCCCGCAAAAAGAGGCCGCGCTTTCGCAGCGCGGCCCGTTCGCAGACAGGGAAACACAGGGCGGAGACCGGCGGACCCCCGGAAGCAGGATCCCCTTCGCCCGCAGGACGACGGAGGGATAAACCGGCATCCCCCGCGCCCGTGCTCCCTCGCCTGCACATCGGACCAAGGCGCGTGCAGACTCTTCACTTCGGCGCGTATCTGACTTATCTCCACAAGGAGCTTCACAGTGCCCTGCGCGCGGGGACTTGCACCCCATTCCGTCTTATATGCTTCACCTTCAGAGAAGCAAACCGAAGCGATGGTTCGTTATTCGGTTATTCTGTCTTAATTATTTTACCCTTATTTACAGTATGTGTCAAATGAAACTCATCTCAGAAGTGATTCTTCGTGATATGCCCATTTTCGTTGATCAAATCAAAGCGATCTGCGCGGAAGCCGAATCATAATGCTGATTCGGCCTCCGCGCTTCCAGCCTGCAAATCAGCCAACATTCCGCTGAAAACCGCCGAATACCTTCAGGTATCGGCGGGAAGCGAAGATAAGCTGGATCCTCCGAAACACAAGGAATACCAAGGGTTTCCGGGGATCGCACAAGTCGGGCAGGAACTGTTCGAAAAGACACCATTGTACTCCCAAGCGGCAGGCCAAAGGTTCGAATCCTCCCGTGGGTGCCGGAAAAATCCGGATTCCCGCGCGCAGATCGCTATGATTCTGCGGTACGGGAATCCGGATCATCATTTAACGGGACGGGGCGGGGCGCTATCCCTCCGGATCGGCCAGGTATTCCTCCAGGGTGACGCCGCGCTCGAAGATCTCCCGGGCCGCCTCCGGCCCGACGTAGCGATAGTGCCACTGCTCCCCGTTAATGCCGGTGATATCCGTCTTGTCCGGAGGATAGCGGAGGATGAAGCCGTATTCCCAGCTGTGCTCCCGCAGCCAGTCGAAGACCTCGAACACCGCCCCGGCCACGTCCACGGCAATGCCCAGCTGATGCTCGCTGCAGCCCGGCTGCGCGACCCATTTCTCCGCCTCGGCTCTCGCGTCCGGTTCGGACAAGCCCTGGGCGAGATAATCCACGACGTATTCCTCAAAGATCTCCTGCTGCCGCTCCTCGGTACGGTAACCGGAATAGACGATGGGGAGGACGCCGGCGTTCGCGCTCTTCGCCGCCTGGAACATCTCGTTGAGGGGCTCCAGGATGCGCGCGTCGACGGTCTCGCCGCTGGGCGTCTCCTTCAGCTGCACCTCCCAGTCCTCCGGGACGGGGTGCGTCCGATCCACCAGCACGAGATACCACGGCGCGGGCGTCGGCTCGGGGGTCGGCTCCGGGGTGGGTTCCGGGGCCGGTTCCGGGGCCGGTTCCGGGGTCGGCTCGGAGGTCGGCTCGGAGGTCGGTTCCGGGGTGGGCTCCGGCGTCGGCTCGGGGGTCCTGCGGACAGGCGTCTCCGTCTGCGACACGGACACAGGCTCCGCTCCCCTGCCCCGCGTTTCCAGCCGCCAGTACAGCAGGAGCAGGGCGATCACCGCCGCGATCAGGATCAGCAGGGGGATCGGGACCCTGCGCCGCTCACCTTTTCCCATTCCGTTCACCGCCTTCGGTTTTCTCCCTGTGCATAAAAATGATTATATTGAATCACCGCGAGCTTCGTCAAGGATAACCGCCGGACGCGCGGAAGGAGCCAAAGGGTTTCGCCATAGGCCGGGCGCGCCTGCGCGGTCTCCTGCCGCCCTTCGGCGTCGTCGGCAAACGCTTCGCGCCCCGGGTAGGACCGTCCGCTCTTTCCCGCCGGCGCTCCGGGTCAGGGCCGGTAGGTTTTCAGGATATCCAGGATATCCGTTTCACAGACGTTTCCATTCAGTACGTCCCCGTTGGGGGAGAACGAGACCGTATGCAGGTCCTCCGGGTCCTCCTCGTAGGGGGACGAGGGCGAAACGTCCTCCGGGAAGTATTCCCGAAGGTATTTCAAAGCGTTCCCGCCGGGGAACACCACGTTGCCCTCCCCCGTGGGGATCCCCAAGGGACGGAACTCCTTCAGGACCTCCCTCGTGCGCTGGTTGTAGGGGTTATGGTCCTCCGGGCTCACCAGCCAGGCAGGCTGCAGCCGGAGGGGGATCCCCGCCTCCGCGGCGCAGGCGGCGAAGCGCAGGACCGGCTCCAGGGGGATCGTCTCCTGATGGAAGGCGTCCGCGGACAGGAGCAGATCGTTCACGCCGCTCTCCGCCAGTTCCCGGGCGACCGCCTCCATCCGCGCCGGGTCTTTCGTGAAATAGCCGTTGGTGATCACCTGCCGTTTGCCGATCCCCAGCGCCGTCCCGGCCCTATGTATGGCGCAGACCGTGTCGGGATACAGCAGCGGCTCTCCCCCGAAGGTCATCAGGCTCGTGATCCGATACTGCGAACAGATGCTTCGGACCGCCTTCATCGCGATCTCCCCGTCGATGTGCTCCGCCGTATTCGCCGCGTCGCCGTTCTGACAGTGCTTGCACTTCCCCGTGCAGGCCATCGTCACGGAGAATTCGATCCTGTTCAGGTTTTTCAGATACTTATTCATTCCCGGCACCCCGCACATCCGGCTTCGTTCTCCCTCCCGCTCACAGGTCCCGGATATGCCTCGCGTCGTTGAGCAGCTCTCTTAGCTTGAAGGCGACCCAGCTCCGTCAGACAGTCGTGGGCGTAATCCGGCTCTCCGTGCCGTACGAAAACGATCCTCATGGATTTCCTCCCCCTTTCCGCCGTCCCCGGCGATGTGCTTATACAGGCTGGCGCTCCAGAATTCCATACCCAGCTCGTCTATGTAGAAGCGCAGGATGGCCCGCCAGTTTTTCACTGCGGTGCTGAGCATCAGGAACTCCGCCTCTCCCCGGAGGGCGTTTTCCGCGTATTCGAAGAGCCTGCTTCCCACGTTGGAATTGCGGCGCTCCGGCTTCACGTACAGCTCCTCGACCTCAAAAAGGCAGGTCCGCCCGCCCGGATTATAACCGAAACCGGCAGGCCGGTCAACAAACCAGGTCCAAAAACGGGAGAAATGAAACCTCCCGCCTCAGTGTGTCGACAAAGTGTCGACACACTGAGGGCAAAATCAGAAAATACTTTCTGATTTTGCAAGGATATAACGTGCAGGGGGATTCCCGTCCCCCTGCACACATCCCCCATGCGTATTGAGACCTTAAATCAAGGGTTTGTCTGCAGTCTGTGGCGGGAGGAATAAACCTCCCGCCCTTGCGAAATCCATTGACAACGCCCCGGGGATATGACATAATTTTCCCGTCCGCGGACGGCTGCGGCCGCCGCGGAGCATACGGCTCACAGTGCCCGGGGCGGCGTCCGGCTGCTCCGGGAGAATAGAGAATCATGTGGGAATCATGAACGGAACCGCCGCTGTAAGCGCAGAGCCTCCGCCGGGGCGAAAGCCGGTCATTGGGTAAACCTGAGAAGGCGGGCGCGGGCGATCGGCCGCAGGCCGGGAAGCGCGAGTCAGAAGACCTGCTGTGAGCATCAAAGGCCGCCGGATCTGCGGCCGTTTCACCGTGCGCTGCTGTGGAAAAAGTCGGCCGCAGCGGCAGTCTTTTGTGCTGCCGCTGCGGCGTTTTGTTTTCTGAAGGCGTCGGCTGCGCGGCGCGATCTCCTTCGCGGGAATCGACGGCGGCCGCAGAACGAAGAGAAGCTAAAAGGAGGAAGAGGAAATGAAGGGTACGGCTTACGGCGTGGGCGTAGGCCCCGGGGATCCCGAGCTCATGACGCTGAAGGCGGTCCGCCTCATCCGGGAGAACCGCGTGATCGCGGTGCCGGGAACGGTCGCGGAGGAAACCGCCGCCTACCGGATCGCGGTGCAGGCGGTGCCGGAGCTGGCGGAAAAGGAGCTGCTACCCATCCAAATGCCCATGATCCGGGACCGGCAGCGCATGCAGGATGAGCACCGGAAGGGCGCGGAAGCGCTGAAGGCCCGGCTGGACCAAGGGGAGAACGTGGTGTTCCTCACCCTGGGCGATCCCACCGTCTACTGCACCTTCAGTTACCTGCAGCACCTTCTGGAGGCGGACGGCTATCGGGTGGAGCTGGTGAGCGGCGTCCCCTCCTTCTGCGCTGCCGCGGCGCGGCTTGGCCAGTCGCTGGCGGAATGGGACGAGCCTCTGCACATTCTCCCCGCCGCCCACAAGACCGGGGACCTGCTGGAGCTGGAGGGGAATTACGTGCTGATGAAATCCGCCAGCCGAATGAAGGAAGTGAAGGCGCTCCTGAAGGCCAGCGGCCGGAGGGTTAGCGCGGTGATGAACTGCGGAATGGAGAACGAGGCAGTTTACCGCAGCGCTGACGAAATCCCCGACGACGCGGGCTACTTCTCCCTGGTGATCGCAAAGGAGCAGCGTCCGGTCCCCGTCCCGTAAACGAAGACAAGCGCAGATGCAGATAAAAAAACGAAAGAGGGGTCTCCCAAATGAACAAAGGCTTGCTAGTCGTCAGCTTCGGCACCTCCGTGTCGGAAACGAGGAAAAAGACCATCGAGGCCATCGAGGCGGAGCTGGCCGCCGCCTTTCCGGAGCGCCGGACTTACCGGGCCTGGACCAGCGGCATCATCCGCAAAAAGCTCCTGCGGACGGAAAACCTGGCCATAGACTCCGTGGAGGAAGCGCTGGAGCGCATGCTGGCGGACGGGATCACGGATCTGCTGGTGCAACCCACTCACATGCTGCCCGGAGCGGAATTTGCCAAGGCGGAGGCCGCTCTGCGGGAATACGCCCCCCGCTTCGACTCCGTCAGTCTGGGAAAGCCCCTGCTGTCGGACGAAGCGGACGTCAGGCGCATGGCCGGCATCCTGGAGGACACGTTCTACTACGTTCCCCCCGCGGAGCTGCTGGCGCTCATGGGCCACGGCAGCGAAACGGCGGAGCACAACGTCTATCTCATGCTGAACGAGGCATTTGATAAGGACGGCTACCGGCATTTCCGCGTAGGAACCGTGGAGGCGACGCCCGGCTTCGCCCCCATCACGGAGGCCGCGAAGGAACGGAAGCCGACCAGGATCCATCTTCTCCCCTTCCTTGTGGTGGCGGGGGATCACGCCCTCAACGACATGGCCGGAGAGGAAGCGGATTCCTGGGCGAGCCGTCTGCGCAGCCGGGGCTATGAGGTGGACTGCATCCTCCGCGGGCTGGGGGAATACCCCAAGGTGCGGGCCGCCTACGTCGAGCACGCCAAACGGGCGGAGGCTCTGCGCTGAGGGTCGGAAACGGGGTACCCCGCCGGTCCGGGGTTGGAAAAGAGCGCGAACCGTGGTATAATCTCTGAAAAACGCAGCAAAGGAGCGGATTCAAATGGGAGTGCTTTCGAAATACCACCGATTTCGTGAGGCGGGAGAAGCGGCCAACGTCAACAACGTGGAGCGCTTCGGGGAACCGGCCCATTCTCTCTTCACCTCCACCAAGGTCTTCACCCTCCATCACCACATCGACATCACGGACGCCGACGAGCGGGTGGTCTATCAGGCGGACACGAAGTTCCCCTCCATCCGCGACAAGACCGACGTCAGGGACGCGGAGGGAAATCAGGTGGCGCACATCGAGAAGAAGCTGCTGAGCATCCGTCAGCGGCATTACGTCACCATGGCGGACGGCATGCGCTTCGAGCTGTCCAGCGAGCTTCTTCACCTCATCAAGGACGTCACCAACATCGAGGGCCTGGGCTGGCAGCTGCGTGGAAACATCATGGGGCTGAATTTTGAGCTTTACGACGGCGACGGGAGCGTCATCGCCGTGATCGGCCAGAAGATGGTGTCGCTCCACGACAAATACTGTGTCGACATCTACCGCCCGGAGCTGGAGCCCATCGTCGTGACGATCCTGGTCACGCTGCAGCATATGCTCCGGGACCGGGAGGCCGCCGCCTCTTCCTCTGCCTCCTCCGCCGGCTCCTGAAAAGCCGCCGACGACCCGCAGAGACCGTTGTTTGCCGTAAGCCCCGGAGCAGTTCATAACTGCTCCGGGGCTTGACGTTATCCTGCGCCGTTTGCTTCCTCCGGCGTCCTGCTTCGGATGAACATGGCGTCCCCGAAGCTGAAAAATCTGTATCGGTGCTCCACGGCGGTGCGGTAGGCTTCCAGCACGTGCTCCCGGCCCGCCAGCGCGCTCACTAGCATGATGAGGGTGCTCTCCGGCAGATGGAAATTCGTGATAAGGGCGTCCACGCACTTGAACCGGTAGCCCGGATAGATAAAGATGTTCACCCACTCGGCGAAGGGGCGCAGAAAGCCCGCTTCGTCCGCGGCGGCCTCCAGGGTGCGGCAGGAGGTGGTCCCCACGGAAACGATGCGCCGCCCTTCCCTTTTGGCGGCGTTCAGCCGCTCCGCCGTCTCCGGCGGGATCCGGCAGAATTCCGCGTGCATCTCGTGGTCGGTGATCTCCTCCTCCTTCACCGGGCGGAAGGTTCCCAGGCCCACGTGGAGGGTGACGTAAAGGAGCTCCACGCCCTTCGTCCGCAGCTCGTCCAGAAGCTGCGGCGTGAAGTGCAGGCCCGCCGTGGGCGCCGCAGCGGAGCCCGGATTGCGGGCGTACACCGTCTGATACCGCTCCGGGTCCTGCAGCTCCGCCTTGATGTAGGGGGGCAGCGGCACCCTTCCCAGGCGCTCCAGCACCTCCAGGAAGATGCCCTCGCAGCGGAAGCGGATGCGCTTGTTCCCGTCGCTCACGGCCTCCACCACTTCCCCGCTGAGCTCCCCGTCTCCGAAGTACAGCTCCGTGCCCACGGGGGTCTTGCGCCCGGGGCGGGTGAGGCATTCCCACATGCCGCCGCCCAGATCCGTCAGCAGCAGCACCTCCACGGCGCCGCCGGTGGCCCGGCGGCCGATGAGCCGGGCCGGGAGCACCCGGGAATCGTTCATCACGAGGCAGTCCCCCGCCCGCAGGTATTCCGGAAGGCGGGAGAAGACGCTGTGCTCCACCTCCCCGGTGTCCTTGTCCAGGAGCATCAGCCGGGAGGAGGACCGGTCCTGCAGGGGGGTCTGGGCGATGAGCTCCTCCGGGAGCTCAAAGTAAAAATCCCTGGTCTTCAACCCACGTCCACCCCGCTGTAATAGAACTTCAGGATCTCCTCATAGCCGCAGCCCAGCTCCGCCATGGCCTTGGCCCCGTACTGGCTCATGCCCACGTTGTGGCCCCATCCGGAGCCGGACACCAGGTAGCGGTCGGCCGAAACGCTGCCGCCGCTGCCGCCGCCCACGTTCACGGTTTCCGTGCCGGAGGCCGTGATCACCGTGACGCGTCCTCCTTCGCCCACATTCTGCACGTGTCCGCTGCCGTCCACCGCCCACAGCTGCTGCGTCTCCCCCACGGAACCGGCGTCGTTGACGAACAGGTCCGGCTGCTCCGAATCCGCGTCCGTCACCGTGAAGCGCTGGCTGTGGATGATCCTCCCGTAGGTCTGGCTGTTGAGGATGCTGGAGGCGCGGCTGCGGGAGAAGCTCCAGCTCACGCCGCTGCGATCGGTGAATTTCAGGGAGAGGATGTTGCCCATCTCCGTATAGGTGGGGGTGATGCTGACGATACGGGCGCAGTTGTAGCCCTTCTGCTGCAGGATCCAGGTGATCTCCTCGGCCGTGTATACGTAGGACCAGCTCTCGTAGCCCGTGGTCACAAGGCTCTCGTAGGGGTCTTTTACGCCCCGGAGATAGGGGATCTCCTCGTAAAAGACGTTCTCCGAATTCTCCGTGGCGCCGCCGTCGCAGGAATGATAGTAGGTGTCGGCAAACTGGCCCTCATAGGTCATGTAGACGCCGGAGGTCTCCCGTACGGCCTCCTCGCAGACCGGCGCGTCCACGTCCACACCCCGGTACGCCTGGCAGCAGGTGCCGTTGCAGAGGTCGAAGCCGTAGGAAGCATGCTGCCCCAGGTGGACGGCCGCGTAGGTGCGGGCGGAGACCGCCTGGGCCTTCAGGGCCTCCAGCGGCCAGCTGGGGCTCATCTCATAGGGCACGACGCCGCAGACATAATCGTCCATGGTGACGAAATTCACCACCGTCAGGTCTCCCCCGTCCCGCCGGGTGTACTGGAAGCCGCCGTAGTATTTCAGACCCCGGAACCAGGTGACGGGCCGCTCTCCCTCCTCCGACGGCCGGGGCATGACCCCCAGGCTGTTCTCCGTGCCGCCGTCGAACTGGAAGATGACTTTGTCCGTTCCCGTGGCGACCACGGTCACGCAGCGGCTGGAGGCGGTCATGGCGGAGCCGTAGATGTCCCTAGCGGCGATGGCTTCCTCCGCGGAGGCGAGTCCCGCATAGGAACCGCAGAAGGCGTACCATTTCCCGTTCATCCAGGCCGTATAGCCGTCCTCATATTCCGCCGCCAGCGAAGCGGCCTCCTCGTAATCCCCGCACTCCCCCAGGCGGATATGGTAGCAGCCCACGCGGACGGCGTCGGAGGACGCCTCGGAGACGTACTGACCGCCGACGTAATACAGCGTCCAGTCCTTCAGCATGCTGACGGCCTTCTCGTCGGTGCTCATCAGGGGGACGAACTGCCGGTCCCCGTCGAAGTATCCCAGCTCGTAGCCGCTGCCGGCGTAGTTGAGGAGGTTCGCTCCCTCCAGGGCGTTGTCCCCCCAATAGAGGCCGACGCGGACGTAGGGCACCGGGTCCTCCGCCGGGGCCGCGACGGAAACCGGGACCGACAGAAGTCCCAGGAGCAGGATCAGAACGGGGAGCCGCAGTTTTCTGAGTATTCCCTTCATTTGCTTCCTCTCATATCTCATTTCCGGACGGATGATAAAACTGCCGGGAATTTCCTCCGTCCGCCTTGACTTTCCCCATATGCGGGTGCTATGATGCTCTATATCGCTGAAGCGGCGGAAAACACGCCGTGCAGCTTATTCTGTTATTATACAGGATTTTTCCCTTTTCGACAAGAAGCAAATACGTCCTTCGGGCAAAAAAGGAGCGGATATGATGAAAAAGTACAAGGTCGGCGTGATCGGCGCCACCGGTATGGTGGGCCAGCGTTTTGTTTCTCTCATGCAGGGGCACCCCTGGTTCGATCTCACCGTGGTGGCCGCGAGCCCCAGGAGCGCGGGCAAGCGCTACGGCGATCTCATGGAAGGCCGCTGGCAGCTGGAGGTCCCCCTGCCCGACTGCGCCCGGGATCTGGTGGTGATGGACGCCACGGCCGACGCGGAAAAGATCGCCGGGACGGTGGATTTCGTTTTCTCCGCCGTGGACATGAAAAAGGAGGAGATCCAGGCTCTGGAGGAGCGCTATGCCCGCCTGGAATGCCCCGTCGTCTCCAACAACAGCGCCCACCGCTGGACGCCGGACGTGCCCATGGTGGTACCGGAGATCAATCCAGGGCATATCCATGTGATAGAGGACCAGCGCAGGCGCCTGGGCACCAAGCGGGGCTTCATCGCCGTGAAGTCCAACTGCTCCCTGCAGAGCTACGTTCCAGCCATCCATCCTCTGATGGATTTCGGCCCGGAAAAGGTGCTGGTGTGCACCTATCAGGCCATCTCCGGTGCCGGCAAGACCTTTGAGACCTGGCCGGAAATGGTGGACAACGTGATCCCCTATATCGGCGGCGAGGAGGAGAAATCCGAGCGGGAGCCCATGAAGCTCTGGGGCCGGATCGAGGACGGGAAGATCGTGAACGCGACGGAGCCCGCCATCACCGCCCAGTGCCTCCGGGTGCCGGTGTCCAACGGGCACATGGCCGCCGTCTTCGTGAGCTTCAAAAACAAGCCCTCCAAGGAGGAGATCCTTCGCCGCTGGGCCGAGTTCAGCGGCAGGCCCCAGGAGCTGCAGCTGCCCACCGCGCCCAAGCAGTTCCTCCACTACTTCACCGAGGACAACATGCCCCAGACGAAGCTGAACCGGAACCTGGAGAACGGCATGGCCGTTTCCATCGGGCGGCTGCGGGAGGACACCCAGTACGACTACAAGTTCGTCTGCCTGAGCCACAACACCCTCCGCGGGGCTGCGGGCGGCGGCGTGCTCCTGGCGGAGCTGCTGTGCGCCGAGAACTATATCTGATCCAACAAGAGAGCAAACCGGAAGGCCGGGACGTGTGATCGCGTCCCGGCCCTTTTATTTTCGTCCCGCAGGCGGAGGCCCCGTCTGCGGGGCAGAAAGGCAGGTCTTTTCATGAAGAAATGCGTCTTCACCGGCTGCGCCACGGCCCTGGTCACCCCCTTTCGGGACGGCGTGATCGACGAAAAGGCGCTGGCCGGGCTGATCGACTGGCAGATCGCCGGCGGCTGCAGCGCCCTGGTGATCGCCGGGACCACGGGAGAGAGCGCCGTGCTCTCCTACCGGGAGCACAGAGCCCTGGTGGGCTTTTCGGCCCGCCGGACTTCCGGGCGGGTCCCCGTGATCGCCGGGGCGGGCAGCAACAGCACGGAACACGCCTTGACGCTGGTGCGCCAGGCGGAGGACGCGGGAGCGGACGCGCTCCTGCTGGTGACGCCCTATTACAACAAGACTTCCCAATCCGGACTTCTGCGGCATTTCACCTATCTGGCGGACCGCACGGAGCTGCCCGTCCTCCTCTACGACGTGCCCTCCCGCACGGGGATGCGCATCGAGCCGGAGACCCTCGCCGAGCTCAGCCGACACCCCCGGATCGTGGGCGTGAAGGAGGCCGGGACGGATCTGGACGCCGTGAGCCGCGCCATGGCCCTCTGCGGCGAGGATTTCAGTTTTTACAGCGGGAACGATTCTCTCACCCTGCCCCTCATGGCCCTGGGGGCCAAAGGGGTGATCTCCGTCGCCTCCAATCTGGCGCCGGAGGCCATGAGCGAGCTGACGCGGCTCTGCCTCGCCGGGGATTACCGGGACGCGGCCGCCCTCCACTTTGAGTACCTGGCCCTGATGGACGCCCTGTTTATGGACGTGAATCCCATCCCCGTGAAGGCGGCCATGGCCGCCGCCGGGCTCTGCTCCGGGGAGCTTCGCCTTCCCCTCACGGAGCTCGGCGCCGACAAGCAGGCCCGGCTCCTGGCGGTCCTCCGGCGCTACGGCGCCGCCGCCGACTGATATGAAAACACGGCTGTCCCTGCGGCCTGACGTGCGCCATCCTTCGCCCCGGCGGACGCAGATCATTCTCTCCGGTTTCCGCGGAAGCTCGGTATGAGATACGGGAAACGCCCGCCCCGGAAGTCTCCGGAGCGGGCGACGTTCTGTTTTCCCTTTCGTTTATTCGGCCTCGGCATTGGCCTTGGCTTCCTCGATGATCTTCTGCTGCACCATAGCGGGGGCTTCCTCATAGCGGGCAAACTTCAGGGAGAAGGAGCCGCGGCCCTGGGTCATGCTGCGCAGGTCGATGGTATAGGAGGACATCTCGGCCATGGGGACCTCGGCCTCCACGATCTGCATGCCATCGTGGGCGTTCATGCCCAGCACGGTGCCCCGGCGCTTGGAGCTGATGTCGCTCATGATATCGCCCAGGTAGTTGTCGGGGATGGTGACGGTGAGGGTGCCGATGGGCTCCAGCAGCACGGGGCTGGCGTTGATCAGCTCCTTG
>JAFXUU010000135.1 GCA_017524845.1 Oscillospiraceae bacterium | reverse complement strand
CTCCCGCCCGATGCCCGCTTCCGCCAGGGCGGCGGCCACGGCCCGGCCCGGGCCGCTGGTGCCCGTCCCGGCGGGGACGACGGCGGAGCCGGCGATCTCCTTTCCGTTTTTCAGGATCAGGCATTTGGAGGCGGTGGAGCCCACGTCCACCCCCATGGTGAAGATGTCAGCCCCCATGCTGCGCCTTCAGGTCTTCCCAGGTGCTGTATACCCCGGCATTGTGGAGCCTGGCCAGCTCCCCGTCCCCGTAGCCCAGGCCCCGGAGGATCTCCTCGCTGTGCTCGCCCAGAAGGGGAGCCATGCGGTAGTCCGGCAGCTCATCCCCCACGAAAATGGGCTGGCGCACCAGCACCCGCCGGTTTCCGGTGGGATAGTCCATCTCATAAAAGGCGTCGTTGGCCCATGCCTGCTCGTCCGCCAGAGCTTCCTCCCAGCCTTTCAGCACGGAGTGGGGAATGTCGTTTTCCGTGAAGATCGCGTCCCATTCCGCCGCCGTCTTCTTTTCAAAGGCCTCGGTGAGGATGTCGATGAATTCGGCGTGGAGCTTGTTGGCGGAGATGCTCGCCATGGTGTAGCGGGGATTCCCCACCAGGTCCGCCCGGCCGATGAGGGGCATGAACTTGGGATAGAAGACGTCGAAGGGAGGCATGGAGATCTGCATGAAGCGGCCGTCGGCGGTGGGGTAGGCGCAGTTGAAGGGGTTGTCCGCCGTGCGCCGGGAGATGGGGTATTTCTGGCCGTATTCCGTATACTGGGCCGCCTGCACCATGATGGCCTGGTCCCAGATGGCCGTGTGCAGCAGATTGATGCATACCCGCTCGCCCTGTCCCGTGCTCCGGGCCTTCCACAGCGCCGCCATGACGCCGGAGGCCAGCAGCAGGCCGGCGATGTGGTCCCCCATGCCGGGAATGAGATTGATGGGCCATTCGCCCTTCTGCCGCAGGGATTCCATGATGCCGCCCCTGGCCCAGAAGGCCGTGAAATCATAGCCGGGCAGATCCTTGTCCGGGCCCTTGTCCCCGTAGCCGGTGAGGGTGCCGTAAACCAGCCGGGGGAAACGGGCGTGGAGCTTTTCATAGTCCAGGCCGTTTTTCTCCAGGGCCTGGGGCCGCCAGTTGGTGAGGAAGATGTCCGCGTCCTCCAGCAGACGGAAGAGGATCTCCTTTCCCTCCGGGGCCTTCAGATCGAGGACGATGCCCCGCTTGTTGGCGTTTTCCAGATCGAAGGTGGTGTTTTCGTAGGGACTGTCGCTCCGGCCCTCGCTGGTGCCGTTCCAGCGCACCGCGTCGCCTCCCCTGGCCTCCACCTTGACGACGTCCGCCCCCAGGTCCGCGAAAAAGCGGGCGCAGGCGGGAACTGCGATGAACGTGCTGAGCTCAACGACCTTCAGGCCGGCCAGCGTCGTATTCATGTCGGGCGCTCCTCTCCGCTTCCCTCCGCTGCGGCGCAGGGAAGCATGCGTTCTGCGATTTATTATACCGGGATCGCTGACCCTGTCAATACTCGGAGCCCGGACGCGCTGAGCCGCCGGAGCATTTGCTCCGGCGGCTCAGCGCGTCCGTCTCAGAACTGCATGCCCAGCGCTTTGATGAAGCGTTCGGCAATGGCGTTATGCCGGAAATCGCCCAGCTTCCCCAAATTGGCGGCGGGGATGCGGCCCCCGGCCATGGTGGCGTGGCCGCCGCCCCCGCCCAGGCCCTCCAGGGCCTTTGCGATCAGCTCTCCGGCGTTCACGTCGTTCCGCTCCGAGCGCACGGAGAACTTCAGCCCGTCGGGACGCTCGCAGTAGATGACGGCCACCTCCACCTCGATGAGGGAGAGGATGAAATCCGCCACGATGGAGACCATGGTGTCCGGGCAGGCGAAGGGGATATAGGAGACGCCCAGGTAATCGAAGACCTGGATGTTGTTGATAGCCGCCCCGTAGGATTTCAGATCGGGGAACTCGATGTTGTTCATCTCCAGGCTGGCGATCTGCTGCTCGTCGGCCAGGGCGTTGAGGTAGGCGAAGGCGGCGATGTCCTCGTCCGTCACCCCCCGGGAGAACTGCAGCGTATCCATCTTGATGCCGTAGAGCAGGGCGGTGGCGACGTCGCCGGAGGGGGTGAGCCCCAGGTCCTGATAGTATTCGGTGATGATCGTGCAGCAGGCCCCCACGATGCGCACGTCCTTGTAGAGATAGGGGACGTCGGCGTTCTTCCCGGTGGTGGGGTGGTGGTCGATGGCAGCGATCTCGTCCCCCGCCAGGTCCGTGATGTTCCCGGCGGACTTCTGGGAGTCCACGCAGATGATATAATCCTCCGCCTTCATGTCTCCGGCGAGATCCTGATCGGGGAACATTTCGATGCCGAACATGTCCAGCATCTTCGAGGAGCTGAGCTTGTCGATGTCGCCGTCGTAGCAGATGGTGGAATCCAGGCCGCATTCCCGCAGCAGCTGCTGGAGTCCGAAGGCGGAGCCGATGGCGTCAGGATCGGGGATGTTGTGGGTCTGGATATAGACCTTATGCCCCCTGCAAATGCCGATAAGCTCCGAGATATCAGGTCGGACGTCGTTCATCCTGCGCACCCTTTCTTTGTTGAGTCGGCGGAAACGGCTCCGTTCCCCCCGCTTCGATTCTAGCATCATCGGCGGAAATATGCAACGGTGGCCGCTCCCTTCCGGCGGCTTCAGCGCTTTTTATACAGCAGGAGCTCCGGGTCGCTGCCGCCCGCGCCGTAACGGCAGAGGAGAATGAAGGCCGTGTCGGCCGCAGCGCCGATGCAGGCCTCATCCCCGGGCAGTTCGACCTGAGCGCCGAGATATACGTCTTCGTCCTTCAGGAGCTTCGCTTTCTCCCCGCCCGGCAGGGGATATTCGAGATTGATGTATGACCCCGGAAGCTCATACAGCTTCTCCGCCGCCGGGAACCCCTCCGCGGCCAGAAGGGCGTTTACCTCCCCCAGAAGCCCTTGTTTGAAGGCCCGGTATGCCTCCGGCCCCCGGGATTTGATATATTCCGCCGCCGTGCAGCGTCCCCCGAAGGGGGAGCCGCATGTCGCCCTGCAGCCCCTGCAGCTCTCTCTGCTCCGGCAGCTGTCACAGTCCGCGCCGCAATAACCGGTCATGTCTGTCCTCCCTTTCCCGTGCTTTTCTCTTCCCGGATGCGCAGTCCCCGCAGATATTCCTTCCGCTCGGGACTGATCCGGTTGCTTTCGATCGCCTTTCGTATGGCCCTGTTGTGGGTCCATGGGTCCAGCCGCCGCTCTTCCAGCCAGGGAAGGGCGGCGTCGTACCGCTTCGCCAGTGCCGTGGCGAAATACCATGCCGCCATCATCCGGACGTAGTACTCTTCGGAGCGGATCGCCGCCACCGCCGCCGGATACTTCGGATCGAAGTCCCCGTCCAGGAAATGCTCCATCAGCATGCCGATGCCGAAGCGCACCGCATAGGTCTCCCCGGAGGCGATCCACCGCCGGATGGACTCCGGCAGCGCCTGCCGGTGCTTCCGGAATACCTTGGGGGAGAGCTGGTCGCAGGTCGCCCAGTTGTCCACGAAGGGAAGAAAGCGGTCTACGGCCTCCACACAGAGGACAAAGTCCTTCAGCTCCGAGAGGATGAAGGCGTGGAGCTGGTTCTCGTCGAAATACCCGTGGGGCAGCTCCCGCAGAAAGGCGTCTGCCTCCCCGCTCCTCAGCAGCCTCTTTGCCAGCCGCCGGAGCTCCGGCGTACGCACGCCGATCACCGTTTCCGGGTCCACGGTGGGAAGCAGTCTGCACTGAAAGGCGCGGTATCCCCCGTCCTGCAGGCGGAAGAGCTCCGCCCGGATCCCACCGCTCATGCTTCCCCGGCCTCCTTCGGCGGCGATGCGGCCGGTCCGCGGTATTCAAAGCCCAGCATGGTCAGATCGTCGAATTGCTCCGCGTCCTCCACAAAGCGGTTCACCGCCGCCCGCACGTTTTTCAGCATATCCTCCGGCCCGGCCTCCGGCGCGGCGTTCAGCGCCTCCAGCATCCGCTCCGTGCCGAAGAGCTCCTGCCGGGCGTTCATGGCCTCCGGCACGCCGTCGGTGTAAACAAAGAGCTTCGCCCCAGGCTCCAGCGTGAGCTCGTATTCCCCGTACCTGGAACCGTCCAAGCCGCCGAGGACAAAGTCGTGCTTGTCCCGGAACAGCTCGAAGGACCCGCCCGGCCGCTGCAGCACCGGGTATTCATGGCCCGCGTTGGCCGCGGTCAGCCTGCCGGTGGAGATCTCCAGGATGCCCAGCCAGACGGTGACGAACATCTCCGCCTCGTTGCTGGAGCAGATCGCCTCGTTTGCCTTGCTGAGGATCATCTTCGGGGAGCCGCCCAGCATGGCTACGCTCTGCAGGATGATCTTCGAGGCCATCATGAGCAGGGAAGCGGGCACGCCCTTGCCCGAAACGTCCGCGATCACCAGGCACAGGTGGTCGTCGTCGATCAGGAAGAAATCATAAAAATCGCCGCCCACCTCCCTGGCCGGGTCCATGGAGGCATATACGTCGAATTCCTTCCGCGCCGGGAAGGCGGGAAAATCGCTGGGCAGCATGCTCGTCTGGATCTGTGCCGCCAGCTGCAGCTCGTTTTCCAGCCGCTCCCGTTCCGCCGCCTCCCGGTGCTTTTCCTCCATGCGAAGCATTTCGCGCCGGATGTAATTCTGCACCAGCCAGGACAGGAGGAGCGCTGCGGCGACGCCGATCACCAGATAAAACCACAGCTGCTCGTGGAGGGCCTTTTCCTTTACGATGGGAACGGTGAGGAGCTTGCTCCCGCGGCCCATGGCGTCCTTCAGCTCCATCACGAATTCATAGGAGCCGCCGGGGAGGTTCGTGTAGGAAACCGGCCCCAGCTCGCTGCGGCTGACCGTCACGGCCTCCCGGTCGAAGCCCTTCAGCTGATAGGAGACCTGGGGGTCCGTCAGGGAATAGTTGTATACGAAGCCGTACACCGTCAGCTTCCGCGCTCCGGCGGGAAGGGTGAAGCCGCCCGCCTCGTCGGGGAAGAGGCGCGCGCCGTCGATTTCCACGTAGGGCACGGCCTGCTTGAGGTCGCTGATGTTTTCCAGGGAGGCCTCGATGTTGACCTTGGCCACGCCGGAGCTGCCGGCGATGTAGAGGTCGCCCTCCGGCGTCAGCGCGCTGTAGGAGTTGCTGGTGGCGATGAAGGGCAGACCGTTGGCCAGCCCATAGTGCACGGGCTTGATCTCCCCGTTGGCGATCAGCTCCGCGGAGGGCAGCACGTAGATGCCGTCGCTGCTGAGGATCCACATGTCGCCCTTGCTGTTTTCGTAGAGGTCGAAGTTGTTGGAATAGGGAAATTCCTGGACGGTGGTCACCCGGTAGTCCGAGGTCATGTAGGCGATGGAATTGCTGGTGACGAGCCAGAAAACGTCCCATGCGGGGTCATAGCGGACGCGCATCACGATGCCGGAGCTCAGCCCGTCCTTCGTGCCGACGCAGCGCACGCCCTCCCCGTTGATGACATAGATGCCGCCGCCGTTGGAGCCCAGCACGTAATCCCCGTTGGGCGCCGCCGCGACGGACAGGCTTTCCTGGTTGGCGATGCCGTCCGCCTGCCCCCAGGAGGCGGTCACCCGGTCGCCCTCGATGAGACACAGACCGCCGGTGCAGACCGCCAGCATGGATCCGTCGGCGGTCTCGCAGGCGATGCGGACGTGATCCGAAAGAAGTCCCTCGGCCTCGGTGAAGGCCGTCAGCTCTCCCCGGTCGTAGCGCAGCAGGCCGAAGCCCCGCCAGGTGGCGATCCACAGCCGCCCCCGGCTGTCCTCCACGACGGAGCGGATGCGGCAGTCGTCCAGCAGCTCCAGCAGGTCCGCGCACCCCAGCTCCGCGCCGGAGGCGGTCCGGGCCGAGGCGAGAGGGAAGGCGTCCAGCGCCCCGTTTTCATCCAGGATCATGAGTCCCGTATCCGTGGCGACGAATAGCCTTCCGCCGTACATGCACGTGGCGTTCACGACCCGGGGCGGCAGATCGAAACGCGCGAAAACGTCGGAAAACTGGTTCGACACCAGCTTCATCACACCCTGGCGGGAGGAGGTGAACCACAGGTTCCCTTCGTAGTCCTCCATTATGTGGTTGACGGAATTCCGCATGGGCAGGTCGGCCAGATCGTGGAAGCCGCTGCCGTCCAGCACGCCGATGCCGTTCCTGGCGCAGATCCAGATCTGCTCCCCCCGCAGCCGGATGTCGATCACGCTGAACAGGGGATCGATGTCCACGTAGTCCGCGACGCTGAAATCCCGCTTCAGGTCCACGTGGTAGAAGCCGGAATCCCCCATGCCGAAATACACCATCCCCGGGGCGTTCGGGTCGGGGAGAAAGCTGGTGATCTCCCCGATGCCGATCTCCGTATGGTCGTAGTACGTCTCCGGCCTGCCGTTCCGGAGGGTGAAAAAGTCGCCCTCGTTGGTGAGGCAGTAAAGGAGTCCGTCGCACCCCCAGCACATCCGCTCCATGTACGCTCCGGCGATCCGGGGATCGTCCAGAGGCCGGAGGCTGAGGTCCGGGGAGATCATCGTGATGCCCGCCGTGGTGCCCACGTAGATGTTGCCGTCGCCGTCCTCCTCGATGGCGCAGATCTTGGCGGAGCCCAGCCCGTCCGCCTCGTTCCACATCCGGATCTCTCCGCGCTCCATCAGGGCCAGCCCGCTGTCGTTGGTGCCGATCCACAGCCGTTCCCGGCTGTCCACGTGCAGGCAGACCGCGCTGCTGACGCCCGAGGTGGAATCCACGCGCTCGAAGGTGTTTCCGTCGTAGCGGATGAGGCCGCTGTAGCAGCCGATCCAGATGAAGCCCTCGCCGGTCTGGGCGATGTCGTTCGCTTCCGAGGTGGGCAGGCCGTTGGTGTTGCCGTACATGACCGCGGTGTAATTCTCGCTCTGCCCGACCGGGTCCACCGTCCGGTCGCCCTCCGCGGCCTCGGCGGCGGCCGCCATATGCGTCAGCAGAAGGAGCGGCAGCAGAAGCATGAGGAGCGCCCGGCGGCCGCGCTCGGCTCCCGGTGAAGAATGCCGTCTTCTCATCGTCAGCCCACCCTTCCGTTTTTGATCTGCGAAGCGGATGCTCCGTCACGGTGCAGCATTTAACACTTTATTTTATAGCATCCCGGAATACAATTCAATACCCGCGCCTCAGATCGCCGGGGCCTTGGGCCGCAATCTGTACATGACCTTTGAAAACTCGTGTATGATCTCTACGACGTTTTCCCGGGGGATCGGACACCCGTTGTTGAGCCATTCCAGAATGAAGCTCAGGATGCCGGCATTGTGATAAAAGGCGGTGTAGTATTCGATGGGATCGCTGGACGGCCCCAGCGCAAGATCCACGTGGGCGCGGATGATCAGTTCCCGGTAATTGGCGCTGTTCGCGCAGGTGCAGAAGCGCATGAGCGTCGGATTGTTCAGAAAGCGGCGCAGATAAGCGGCGATGACGGTCCGTTTGACGCCGCCGTTCTCCAAAGGCAGGTTCCATTGGCTGCCCAGACCCTCGAGCACCTCCGCCACGCTCTCCCGCAGCACCTCCCGGATCAGCCTGTCCATGTAATTGTAGTGGGCGTAGAAGGTCGAGCGGTTCAGCCCGGCCTTCCGGCACAGCTCGACCACCGTGATCTCCTCGGGCTCCCACGTATGAAAGAGCTGCAGAAAAGCGGTTTTCAGCGCGGCTTTGCTCCGTTCTGCCCGGGCGCTTCTTTGGTCCATGTTTCTTCCTCCCCGCAAAAAAGAATTCCGACAGATGTCGGCTTTTGCCTGTTGTTATTCAGTATACATTCGCCTATAATCCCTGTAAAGAGGAATCGAGATTTTCGACGAATCCGGCGCTTTCAAACAATGAGTAAAAGAGGAAGGACTATGAGCAGACTGAAGATCAGAACCAGAAGCCAGGCTCAGGAGCTTGTGGACAACATGTACGCGGGGATGGAGCGGAGGATCGCGGCCAGCCCCTCCGGCCTGTGTCCCATCGACATCACTCTCAGCTTCCTGAACCTGTGCCACGCCCAATCCTGCGGGAAATGCACCCCCTGCCGCATCGGTCTGGGGCAGCTTTCCGCCCTGCTGAAGCAGGTGCTGGACGGCGACGCCACGATGGAGACCCTCGACCAGATCAAGGCCACCGCCCGGAACATCGTGGACAGCGCGGACTGCGCCATCGGCTTCAACGCCGCCACGCTGGTGCTCAACGGCATGGCCGGGTTTGAGGACGACTTCCGGGAGCACATCCTGCACCACCAGTGCCTGGCGTCCCACCGCAATTCCGTACCCTGCATCACCCTCTGCCCGGCGGGCGTGGATATTCCCGGTTATATTTCCCTGATCGCCGACGGCCGTCCCGCCGACGCCGTGCGGCTGATCCGGAAGGACAATCCCTTCCCCACCGCCTGCGCATATATCTGCGAGCACCCCTGCGAGAGCCGCTGCCGCCGCAGCATGATCGACGATCCCGTCAACATCCGGGGCCTGAAGAAGTTTGCGGTCAATCAGGCGGGGAACGTGCCGAATCCGCCCTGCGCCGAGGACACCGGCAAAAAGGTCGCGGTCATCGGAGGCGGCCCCAGCGGCCTGTCCGCAGCCTATTACCTGCGCCTTATGGGGCACGCCGTCACGGTCTACGAGAAACGGAAGCGGCTGGGCGGCATGCTGCGCTACGGCATCCCCAGCTATCGCTTCCCCCGGGAAAAGCTGGATGAGGAGATCGCCTCCATCCTGTCCACCGGGATCGACGCCCGCACCGACGTGGACATCGGCAGGGACGTCACGATGGAGCAGCTGAAGAAGGACTACGACGCCGTTTATATCGCCATCGGCGCCCAGAACGACCGGAAGGCCGGGCTCCCCGGCGAGGACAGCGGCCACGTGATCTCCGCCGTGGAGATGCTCCGGGGGATCGGCGATTACCAGATGCCCGATTTCTCCGGCAAAAAGGTCGTCGTCATCGGCGGCGGCAACGTGGCCATGGACGTGAACCGCTCGGCGGTCCGGCTGGGCGCGGAGAAGGTCACCTGCGTCTATCGCCGCCGTCAGGCCGACATGACCGCCCTTCCCGAGGAAGTGGAAGGCGCGATGGCCGAGGGCGTGGAGTTCCTCACCATGATGGCCCCCGTGCGCATCGAGGCGGACGAAGAGGGCAACGCCAGGGCGCTGTGGGTCAAGCCCCAGGTATCCGGCGCCTTCGACAAGGGCGGACGGCCCGCGCCCGTGGCCTCCGACCTCCCCGAGCTCTGCATCCCGGCGGATCTCATCGTGGTGGCCGTGGGCCAGGGCATCGAATCCCGTCATTTTGAGGAATCCGGCATCACGGTAAAGCGCGGCTCCATCATGGCCGGGGAAGACACCACCGTGGGCGATGAGAAGATCTTTGCCGGGGGCGACTGCGTCACCGGGCCCGCCACGGCCATCCGGGCCATTGCGGCCGGCAAGGTGGCCGCGGCCAACATCGACGAATTCCTGGGCTTCAAGCACGAGATCTCTGCGGACGTGGTCCTGCCTGCGCCGAAGATCAACAGCGTGGTGCAGCGCGGCCGCGTGAACCTCAGCGAGCGGGAGGCCGGCGAACGGAAGCACGATTTCGCCGCCATCGAGCATGAAATGACCTGCCTGCAGGCCAACATGGAATCCTCCCGCTGCCTGCACTGCGACTATTTCGGCTTCGGCAATTTCAGAGGAGGGAGAGAAACAAAATGGTAAAGCTGACGATCGACGGAAGGGAAGTCCTCGCCCCCGAAGGCTCCACGATCCTGGAAGCAGCGGCTTCCGTCGGGATCCGCATCCCCACCCTCTGCTATCTGAAGGACGTCAACGAGATCTCCGCCTGCCGCATCTGCGTGGTGGAGGTGGACGGCTTCGAGCGCCTGGTCCCCTCCTGCACCGAAAAGATCGCCGAGGGGATGGTCGTCCATACGAATTCCCACCGCGCGAAGACCGCCCGGGAGACGAACCTGAAGCTGATCCTCTCCCAGCACGACGGCGACTGCACCACCTGCGTCCGTTCCCGGAACTGCCAGCTGCAGGACCTGGCTTCGGAGCTGAACATCATCGACAACCCCTATCCGAAGGAAGTCCGGAAAAACGAATGGCCGGAAAACAGCTACCTGATCCGCAAGGAGTCCAAGTGCATCAAGTGCATGCGCTGCATCGAGGTCTGCGACAAGATCCAGACCCTGAGGATCTGGGACGTGAAGGGCAGCGGCTCCCGCACCACCGTGGGCGTCCGGCTGAACCGCAGCTTCACCGAGGCGGACTGCGCCCTCTGCGGTCAGTGCATCACCCACTGTCCCACCGGCGCCCTCTCCATCCGGGACGACACCGCAAGGGTCACGGCGGCGCTGGAGGATCCCGAGCTCACCACCGTCGTGCAGGTGGCGCCCGCCGTGCGCTCCGCCTGGGCGGAGCAGCTGGGCCTCAGCCGGGAGGAAGCGACCGTGGGGAAGATGGCCGCCGCTCTCCGGGCCCTGGGCTTCGACTACGTGTTCGACACCAATTTCACCGCCGACCTGACGATCATGGAGGAGGGAAGCGAGTTCGTCCAGCGCTTTACCCACCGGGATGCGTACAGCTGGCCCATGTTCACCTCCTGCTGCCCCGGCTGGGTGCGCTTCGTGAAATCCCAGTACCCCGAATACACGACCAACCTTTCCACCGCAAAATCTCCCCAGGCCATGTTCGGCGCCGTCGCCAAGAGCTTCTTCGCGGAGAAGATCGGCGTGGATCCCCACAAGATGCGCGTCATCTCCGTCATGCCCTGCACCGCCAAGAAGAGCGAGGCCGACATCCCCAATCTGAAGGACGCCTGCGGCGACCCGGATGTGGACGTTGTCATCACCACCCGGGAGCTGGGGCGGCTCCTCAGGAGCTATCATGTAAATGTGAAGGGGCTGAAGGAAGAGCCCTTCGATT
>JAFXUU010000134.1 GCA_017524845.1 Oscillospiraceae bacterium | reverse complement strand
GGTGGAGAAGGCCCATCCGGACGTGTTCAACATCCTGCTGCAGATCCTGGACGACGGGCGCATTACCGATTCCCAGGGCCGCACGGTGGACTTCAAGAATACGGTCATCATCCTCACCAGCAACCTGGGCAGCCAGTATCTGCTGAACGGGGTGACCGAGGACGGCGAGATCCGGGAGGAGGCCCGCAGCCGGGTGATGGACGAGCTGCACCGCTGCTTCCGCCCCGAGTTCCTGAACCGGCTGGACGAGATCATCTGCTTCCGCCCGCTGACGAAGGAGAACCTCACCGGCATCATCAATATCCTGACGGCGTCCCTGAAGCGCCGCCTGGAGGAGAAGAACCTGAAGCTGGAGATCACCGACGCGGCCAAGGAGCTGGTGATCGAAAGCGCCTATGACCCCGCCTTCGGCGCGAGGCCCCTGAAGCGCTTCCTGCAGAGCCGCGTGGAGACGCTGGCCGCCCGCAGGATCATCGCAGACGAGGTGGGCCCCGGCGACACGATCACCATCGACGTCAGGGACGGGGACCTGGTCTGCAGATAAGGAAAAATGCAATGACGGAGGGAGAACGTTCGCCGATGCGGGCGTTCTCCCTCCGTCTGCTTAATGCGGTCACAAATACAGCCTTCGGCCCCTTTCGTCCGGGATCAGCGTCAGCCGGTACAGCCAGGAATTGATCACGTCCCGCCATTCCCGGGCGGAGCGCACCTGCTCCCGGAACCGCTCCCGTACCCGCCGGAAGACTTCGTCCGGGACCCTGCCCTCCAGGGTGTTCCAGGCCCTGGCCATGGCTTCCGCCTCCGCACAGCCTTCGAAGTGATCGTCGTAGATCCGCTGCAGGAGGGTCCGCCCGTCCTTCATACGATAAGCGTAGGGAAGGCGGTGGAAGAAGAGAAGGAGCTCCTCCGGGCAGCTGTCGGCGCTGCCGTACATTTCCGCCAGGGGTGAATGGTACTGCAGGGCGTATCCGGTGCCGCCGGGACCCCGTTCCACGCCGATCTCCCGGCAGGTCGCCCGGTGGTAGGTGCCCCAGCGGTCGTACTCATAGCCCTCGGGGCTGGGCCCGTAGTGGGTGCCGGGAACGCACATCCAGCCGATGCCCAGAGGTACGGTGTACTTTTCATAGGTCTCCCGGGAGCCCAGGAGGATGCCGCAGACGGTTTCCGTGACGGCGGTGTCGCGGCCGAAGGTGAGGACCGACCACTCCCGGGCGATCTCCGCCGGGTCTGACCGGGGATCCCAGGCCAGGAGGCCGAAGCCGAAGAGGTTGGCGGCTGCAAGGTCGTGTCCGGTCCAGTTCACGTCGTCCCCCGTGTTGCTCACGGCGCAGACCGCCTGTATGCTCTCCGCCGCGCTGTCCTTCTCCGGCCGGTGGCGGAGCCGGAAATCCAGCACCTCCCGGAACATGGGGATGAGGTAGCAGACGTGCTTCTGCTGGCCCGTGTATTCCTGGGCGAGCTGGAATTCCAGCAGGCTGTTCGTGTTTTCCAGCCGCCCCAGCAGGGGGGACACGGGCTCCCGGATCTGAAAATCCACGGGTCCGTTTTTGATCTGCAGGCAGACGTTATCCCGGAACTGCCCGTCCAGCGGGGCGAAGGTATCGCACTGGGCCCTGGCCCGGTCGGTCTCCGTATCCCGCCAGTCCTGGGTGCAGTCGTACACGAAGCAGCGCCAGAGGATCCTGCCGCCCCAGGGGCGGACGGCGTCGGCCAGCATGTTGGCCCCGTCGGCGTGGGTCCTGCCGTAGGTGTGGGGGCCGGGCCGTCCCTCGGAATCCGCCTTGATGAGAAAGCCGGCCAGATTCGGGACCGAACGGAAGATGTGTCCGGCGGCCTCGGCCCACCAGGCCTTCACCTCCGGGTCCAGCGGGTCCGCCGTGGGGAGGCCGCCCAGCTCCATGGGGGCGGAAAAGCTGACGGAGAGCCAGAGGCCGACGCCGTATTCCTCCAGGCAGAGGGCGATCTCCCGCAGCTCGCCGTCGTATTCGCCGGTGAGCAGCCTGAGGGCGTTTCCCCGCACGTTCACGTTGTTGATGCAGCAGCCGTTGAGGCCGCAGGAGGCAAGGAGCCGGGCATAGTCCCGCGTCCGTTCCGTGCAGACCGGCCTGCCCTCCCGGAAAAAGAAGGAATTGCCGGAATAGCCCCGTTCGATGCTGCCGTCGGCATTGTCCCAGTGGTCCAGCATCCGGATGGGGTAGGCGGGGGAGGAATTGCAGCAGGGGAAGTCCTCTCCCAAAGCCAGGCGGCGCAGGAGATAAAACGCGCCGAAGACGAGACCTCTGCCCGTGCCGCTGAGGATCAGCCCCTCGCCGTGCCGGCGCAGACGAAAGCCCTCCTCCTCGCCGGGCTCCTCCACGAGGCGGAGACAGGGCGCCGTTTCCGGCGGCGCTGCGCCGGGGGCTTCGCCGCCCATGGCGGCCAGGCCCGTCCGAAGCTCCCGCAGGGCGGCCGTGGCCCGGCGCGAGCCCGCCTCGCCCACCACGTATTTCGCATAGGCGGGAAGGTCCCGCCGGGGCTTCCAATCCAGCCACAAAAGGGAATAATCCACAAAAATCACTTCATTTCGGTTGCAAAATATGCGATAAGCAAGTAAAATGGTTCCACCATATATTGTGGTTTGAAAGGAACGGGATATGACGGACAGAGAATGGGAGGTCCTGCTTGCCTGCGTGCAGGGGCGGCAGCCGGAGCGGGTCTCCGCCGGGCTCATCGTGGACAGTCCCTGGATCCCCGGCTACTGCGGCGTGGACACCGTCGACTATTATACGGACCGGAAGCTCTGGCTCGCCTGTCAGGACAGGATACGCGGGGACTTTCCCGGCCTCCTTTTCCTGCCCGGGGACTGGGTGGAGTTCGGCATGGCCTCCGAGCCCTCCTCCTTCGGCTGTCCGCTGCACTTCTTCCATGAGCAGACCGTGGGCATCGGTCACCTCATCACCTCCGCGGACGACCTGGCGGACCTGGACAGCCTCCCGGTGCCGGACCCCCGGCGGGACGGGCTCATGCCCCTGGCCCTGTCGAAGCTCCGCAGCCTGCGGAGCGAGCTTGCCGAACGGGGCCGGAGGATCCGCATCGTCGCCGCCCGCGGACCCCTTAACGTGGCCGGCTTCCTGATGACGATCCCGGAGCTCTGTGTGGCCGTGAAAACCGATCCCGACAGGGTGAGCCGCCTGCTGGACAAGACCGCAGAGCTGGTGATCCGCTGGCTGGAGGCCCAGGCGGAGGCCGCCGGAGACGTGGGCGGCCTCCTGCTGCTGGACGATATCTGCGGCTTTTTCAGCGAGGAGGAATACCTGGAATTTGCCCACCCCAGGCTGAAGAGGATCTTCGACCATTTCAGCCTTCCGGTCAAGGCCTTCCATAACGACAATTTCGGGAACCGATATACGACCTTTCCCCATATCGCCGACCTGGGCGTCAACCTCTTCAATTTCTCCCACCTGGCGGACCCGTGGGTGGCGCACCGCCTTCTGGGACCCGGCGTGGCGATCCTGGGCAATCTGCCGCCCCTGGAGCTGCTCACCCGGGGAACGCCGGGGGAGATCCGCCGGGCAGCGGGGGAACTGCTGGCCGGGAAGCCGGAGCGGTGCAGCCTCATGCTCTCCGCCGGGGGCGGAGCTTCTCCCGGCATGCCGAAGGAGAACCTCGCCGCGATGCTGGAAGCCCTGGCGGACTTCCGGTGATCCCTTATTTCTCCAGCATAAACCGGGCGACGGTTTCCCAGTCCTCCGGCGGCATGCCGTGTCCGCCCTCCCGCATGGAATAGCAGATATCGCCCTCGAACATCGTTTCTCCCAGCTTTGCATAGCGGGGGCCGGGGTTCTGCCCCTTGGGCTCCGGATAGACGAAGCCCTTCAGGCCCTGCAGCTCCCAGGCGGGGGAGGCGGCGATGCACGTCAGGTATTCATGGAAGGGATCGCACCAGAAATCCTCGTAGGCGGAGCAGACGAGCAGCTTCCGGGGCGCCGCGGCTGCGGCCAGGAAATGGGCGTCCAGGGGGAGGCCGTCCTCGTTCCCGGCGTAGGAGCGGAAGGCTTCGTTGAACCAGTAGCCGTAGTTTCCGGTGATGTCCGCAACGGTTTCGCCGATCTTGCCCCGCAGGAGGCTGGCGCCGCCGCAGCCGGAGCAGACGGAAACGACGTGGGTGAAGCCTTCGTCGAAGGCGCCGGCCACCATGGCCGTCTTCCCGAAGCGGGAGCAGCCCGCGCAGCCGACCCTCGTCTCGTCGAAGGTCCCGGAGGCCAGGAGCAGGTCCTTGACGTAGCCCATGCAGCGGCCCCAGATCAGGAGCTTGCCCGCGTCCGCGCCGCTGTGGCCCTCCGGCCACAGCACCCGGCAGATCCCGTCGTCGAAGCCGGGAGCGTCCGCCGTAATGTCGTTGGTGGCGATGGCAGCTACGGCGATGCCCTTCTGTACGAAGCCCTCCGGCGGGAGGGAGGCGAAAATGCCCTCCAGGGACATGCCCACCGTCACCAGCAGCGGCGGCTTTTTCACGTCCAGCGGCCGGATCAGCTTGAAGGGGAAGGAGAAAAGCCCGCTGGGATAGATGAGCTCCAGCTCCGCCAGCTCCACCCGGGTATGCGCCTTGCCGTCCATGCCCCAGCCGGAATCGAAGCCCACCCGCGCCTTTTCCCGGACGGTGAGCGGCTCCTGGGGCAGGAAGCCGTATGCGTGCTGCTGCAGGTCGAAGAGGAGCTCCCCGCGCCGCCGCTGCCAGCTCTCCGCCGTGACGGCCGCGCCGTCGGCGTGCTTCAGAAGCGCCGGAAGCTGCAGGTATTTCAGTATCTGTTCCATGGTTTACCTCCCGGGCCCACCGGCCCTCAGTTCATATCGTCGGCATTATAGCACAGATCGCGGAAGATGGAAACGGAGAAGACGGAAACGAAAGGAACGTGATTATGGAAGCCTATCGGGATACGAGCCTCCCCTTTGAGGCCCGCGCACTTGACCTGATTTCCCGCATGACCCTGGAAGAAAAAATCGGCCAGCTGAGCTTCGACGCGCCGGCGATCCCCCGGCTGGGCGTCCGCGCCTGGACCTGGTGGAACGAGGCCTCCCACGGGGTGATCCCGGTCTTTTCCGCCTTCGGCGAGGCTACCTCCTTCCCTGTGTGCCTGGCCCTGGCCAACACCTGGGACCCACAGCTGGTGAAGGAGACTGCCGCCGCCATCTCCGACGAGATGCGCGCGCTGTATAACCTGAACGGCAAGGAGCTGGACTATTGGTGCCCCACGGTCAACATGGGCCGGGATCCCCGCTGGGGAAGGAATGACGAAGCCTTCGGAGAGGACCCGCTGCTGGCGGGCTCCCTGGCCGCCGCCTACGTACGGGGCATTCAGGGAGAGGACGAAAAATACTTAAAGGCGGTATCCACGCCCAAGCACTTCGCGGCCAACAATTCGGAATACAACCGCAATTCCGCTTCCTCCGACGTGGACGAGGCGACCCTGCGGGAATATTTCCTGCCGGTGTTCGAGCGCTGTTTCCGGGAAGGGAAGGCCCAGTCGGTCATGACGGCGTACAACCGCATCTCCGGCGTCCCCTGCAGCGTGAACGAGCATCTCCTGCAGGACATCCTGCGGGACGAATGGGGCTTCGACGGCTACGTGGTCTCCGACGACGGAGCCGTGGGGGACGTCGGTCCCAACTACAATCTCATGTGGGGCCAGCCCCGGGGCCATTTCTACGCTTCCACCATGCAGGAGGGCGCGGCTCTGGCGCTGAACGCCGGAACGGACATCTGCTGCGGCAACGACTACAAGGTCTGGCTGAAGACGGCGCTGGCGGAAGGACTCACCACCGAGGATGCCATGGACAAGGCGCTGGTGCACGCCTTCACGGCCCGCTTCCGCCTGGGCGAGTTCGACCCGGCGGAGAACCTGCCCTGGCATTCCTTCGGGGAGGAAACGATCTGCAGCTCCGCCCACGCCGACACGGCCCTGAAAGCGGCGGAAGCGTCCATGACCCTGCTGAAGAACGAGGACGCGCTGCTGCCGCTGAAGCCGGAGAAGCAGAAGAAGCTCCTGGTGATCGGGCCTAACGCCATCTACCGTCAGCTGGGGAGCTATTCCATCGGCGGCTATGCGGACACAAGGGTTTCCGTGCCCCCGCTGCAGGGCATCCGGGATATGGGCGAGCGACTGGGCTTCACCGTGGAATACGCCAAGGGCTGGCACATCGTGGATAAGCCGCTGGAGGGAGAAAAGCGCTTCCCCGTGCTGGAGCGGGCCGCCGCCGACAACGGCATGACCATGGACGAATACTTCGACGCCCGCACCCCCGAGCCGGTGAAGGAGCTGAACCGGCAGCTTGCCGCCCGCAGAGCGGAGCGGGCCCAGCTGCCCCCGCCGACGCCCCGGCATCCGGTGGAGGACCCGGACGTGGGAAGGGAAGACGGCGAGCTGTGGGCGGAAGCCCTGGATAAGGCGGCGGAGGCCGACGCGGTGATCGTCGTCGCCGGGACGGATCCCGGCGTCACCAGCGAGGGCCGCGACCGGGAGACCTTGGCCCTGCCGTACGGGCAGGATGAGAAGATCTGTCAGCTGTTGGAACGGAATCCCAATACAGCGGTGGTGCTCATCACCTCCGGGCCGGTGACGGGCTGCTTCCTCTCCCACGTCCCGGCGGTGCTTTGGGCGGCTTATGCAGGTGAGAGCCAGGGCGAGGCCATCGCCCGGGTGCTCTTCGGGCTTGTCAGCCCCTCCGGACGCAGCTGCGAGACCTGGTACAACGACGACGGGGAGCTGCCGGATATCGCGTCCTACGGCATCCGCCCTCTGGACACCCCCAATCAGATGGGCAGGACCTATCAATACTGGCTGGGGAAGCCGCTGTTCCCCTTCGGCCACGGACTCAGCTACGGGGAATTCGTGTATTCCGATTTCCATGTCGAAGCCTCCGAGGTATCGCCGAACGGCGAGCTGGAGGTCTCCGTGACGGTGGCGAACCTGGGGGCGATGGAGGCCTCCGAGGTGGTGCAGCTCTATGCCAGGAAGCTGGGGCTCTGGCACAACCAGGCCTACCGCAGGCTCGTGCAGTTCCGAAAGCTCAGCCTGAAGCCCGGCGAAGCCCGCCGCGTCACCCTCCGTCTGCCGGTCTCCGAGCTGAAGGTCTGGCATACGCCGACAAAACGGTATGTCGTTCCGGAGGGAGAATGGTATCTCTGGCTGGCCGCCTCGGCTGGGGAGGACGCGGAGATCGCCGGGGAGAAGATCACCGTTTCCGGCAAGTGGGACGCGCCGCTCAGCGCCGTGACCCTCCGCTGTCCGAAGCGGATCCTGGCGCCGGGCGAGCGGGCTGCCCTTTCGGTCACGGCGACGCTGCTTGACGCCCGGCGGATCGATACGTCGTCCGCCTTCCTCCGCAGCTCCGACGAGAAGGTCGTGCGCATCGAAGGGGGAGAGGCCGTCGCCGTCGGACCGGGACTGTGTACGGTCGCGGTTCGGGTGAGCCGCGGCGGAGACACGAAGGAAAGCGTGCTCCCGTTTCTTGTGCGGGAATAAGGAGGATCATACATGGGAGCCTATGAGATCGTAAGCATCGACGAAAGCACCTGGGCCATCGAGGAGGGCATGGTCCGCAGCTATCTGCTGGCGGGCAGCGAGCGCGCCCTTCTCATCGACACCGGCAACGGCGCCGGGGATCTGAAAAGCGTCGTCCGGTCCCTGACGGATAAGCCCGTCATGCTGGTCAACACCCATGCCGACCCGGACCATATGGGCTGCAACGATCAGTTCGGCGCGCCTTATCTCCATCCCTCGGAATTTGCCTATTATGAGGAGCGCAATCCCGGCAAGCCCCACCGGGCCCTGGAGGACAGGGAGCAGGCGGACCTGGGCGGCCGCCGGGCGGAGGCGCTGCTGATCCCCGGCCACACCTGCGGCAGCCTGGCGATCCTGGACAGGGAGCGCAGGTATCTCTTCAGCGGCGACACGGTGGCCGCCTCGGCCATCTTCATGTTCGGCGCCCAACGGAGCCTGCCGGCCTACCGGGACAGCCTGGAGCGGCTGCGGCGCATGTCGGAGTCCTTTGATAAGATCTATCCCGCCCACGGGCCCATGCCCCAGCAGCCGGAGATCCTGGACCGCCTTCTGGCCTGCTGCGACGCCGCGCTGGCAGGGAAGCTGGAGGCGAAGGAGCCGCCCTTCCCCATACCCGCGAAGCTGTATGAGCAGGACGGCGTGGGCTTCCTGCTGAAATAACCCGGAGAAAAGGAGAGCCCGGCGCCGCCGGGCAGTATCGCTATGGCTAAACGAACGAACAAGGAATACGGAAACGAGAGCATTTCCTCCCTGAAGGGGGCGGACCGGGTACGCAAGCGTCCGGGCGTCATCTTCGGCTCCGACGGGCTGGAGGGCTGCGAGCACGCGGTGTTTGAGATCCTCTCCAATTCCATCGACGAGGCCCGGGAGGGCTACGGCCGGGAGATCATCCTCACCAGCTATCGGGACAGGTCCATCGAGGTGGAGGATTTTGGCCGGGGCTGTCCCGTGGACTACAACCCCGCGGAGAAGCGATATAACTGGGAGCTCGTCTTCTGCGAGCTCTACGCCGGGGGCAAATACGACAACGAGGGCGGGGACAACTACGAGTATTCTCTGGGCCTCAACGGCCTCGGCTCCTGCGCCACCCAGTATTCCTCGGAATACATGGACGTGACCGTCTGGCGGGACGGGAAGAAATACGATCTCCACTTTGAGAAGGGGGAGAACGTGGGCGGACTGCGGTCCGAGCCCTATGCAAAAAAGCGCACCGGCTCCCGCATCCGCTGGAAGCCGGACCTGGAGGTCTTCACCGATATCGCCATCCCCGCGGAATACTTCGAGGACGTGATGAAGAAGCAGGCGGTGGTGAACAGCGGCGTCCTCTTCCGCCTCCGGATCGAGGAGGAAAAGGGCTTCCGGGAAACGGAATACGTCTATGAAAACGGCATCCGGGATTACGTGGCGGAGCTGGCGGGGGAGGATTCCCTCACGCTGCCGGAGTACATCGAGGCCGAGCGCCGGGGCCGGGACCGGGAGGATATGCCGGATTACAAGGTGAAGCTCTCCGCCGCCTTCTGCTTCTCCAACAAGACGAACCGCATCGAATACTATCACAATTCCTCCTGGCTGGAATACGGCGGCGCGCCGGAAAAGGCCACCCGAAGCGCCTTCGTTTCCGCCGTCGACACGCTGCTGAAAAAACAGGGCAAGTATCAAAAAAACGAATCGAAGGTCACCTTCAGCGACATTCAGGACTGCCTCATCCTGGTGACGAACTGTTTTTCCACCCGTACCTCCTATGAGAACCAGACCAAAAAGGCCATCACCAACCGCTTCATCCAGGAGGCCATGACGGAGTTCTTCAAATCCAAGCTGGAGATCTACTTCATCGAGAATCCCCGGGACGCGGAGCGGATCATGGAGCAGGTGCTGGTGAACAAGCGCAGCCGGGAAACGGCGGAGCGCACCCGGCAGAACATGAAAAAGAAGCTCACCGGCTCCGTGGACCTCACCAGCCGCATCGAAAAATTCGTGGACTGCCGCACGAAGGACGTGAGCCGCCGGGAGATCTACATCGTGGAGGGGGATTCCGCCCTGGGGGCCTGCAAGCAGAGCCGGGACGCGGAGTTCCAGGGGATCATGCCCGTGCGCGGAAAGATCCTCAACTGCCTGAAGGCCGATTACGCCCGCATTTTCAAGAGCGAGATCATCACGGATCTTCTGAAGGTGCTGGGCTGCGGCGTGGAGGTGAACGACAAGCACAACAAGGATATCAACACCTTTGACATCGAAAACCTTCGCTGGAGTAAGGTCATCATCTGCACCGACGCGGACGTGGACGGCTATCAGATCCGCACGCTGATCCTCACCATGATCTACCGCCTCATCCCCTCGCTGATCCGCCTGGGCTACGTTTACATCGCCGAGTCCCCCCTCTATGAGATCAATTATAAGGGCAAGACCTGGTTTGCCTATACGGAAAAGGACAAGGCGGATATCCTGGCGGAGCTGGGAGAGAACGCGAAGCCCGTGATCCAGCGCTCCAAGGGCCTGGGTGAGAACGACCCGGAGATGATGTGGCTGACCACCATGAATCCGGCGACAAGGCGGCTCATCAAGGTCATGCCTACGGATGAGAAGGCCATGGCGCAGACCTTCGACCTGCTGGAGGGAGACAATCTTCAGGGCCGGAAGGAACACATCGCGGAAAACGGCTGGCGCTATATCGACCAGCTGGACGTTTCCTGAGAGGGGGCGGGCTGAATGGCAAGGAAAAAGCGCACAGAGGAGACGGGAAAAAAGACCCCCGGTGCGGAAAACGTGGAGGGCCTCCGGGCGGAGGTCACGGAGCAGCCCGTCACGGAGACGCTGGAAACGAACTTCATGCCCTATGCCATGAGCGTCATCGTTTCCCGGGCCATCCCGGAGATCGACGGGTTCAAGCCTTCCCACAGGAAGCTCCTCTATACCATGTATAAGATGGGCCTGCTCAACGGCGCGCGGACGAAGTCCGCCAACATCGTGGGCAGCACCATGAAGCTGAATCCCCACGGCGACGCCGCCATATACGATACCATGGTGCGTCTCAGCAAGGGCTACGGCGCGCTGCTGACGCCCTTTGTGGATTCCAAGGGCAATTTCGGCAAGGTCTATTCCCGGGACATGGCCTATGCCGCCTCCAGATACACCGAAGCGAAGCTGGCCCCCGTCTGCGCCGAGCTCTTCCGGGACATCGACAAGGACACCGTGGATTTCGTGGATTCCTACGACGGGGGCATGAAGGAGCCGACGCTCCTGCCCACCACCTTCCCCAACGTGCTGGTCTCCGCCAATCTGGGCATCGCCGTGGGCATGGCCAGCAACCTTTGCGGCTTCAATCTGACGGAGGTCTGTCAGGCGGCCATCGAGTATATCCGGGATCCGGAGACGGATCTTCTCGGCATCATGCCCGCGCCGGATTTTCCCACCGGCGGCGAGATCCTCTACGACCGGGCGGAGATGGAGGAGATCTACCGCACCGGTCGGGGCAGCTTCCGCGTCCGGGCCAAATGGCGCTACGACAAGGCGAGCAACATCATCGAGATCTACGAGATCCCCTATACCACCACAGCGGAGGCCGTCATCGACAAGGTGGCCGAGCTCGTGAAGACGGGGAAGCTCAAGGAGATCGCCGACATGCGGGACGAAACGGATCTCAGCGGTCTGAAGCTGGCCATCGACCTGAAGCGAGGCACCGATCCGGACCGGGTCATGCAGCGCCTTTTCAAGCTGACCCCGCTGGAGGATCCGTTCTCCTGCAATTTCAACGTGCTAATCGCCGGGATGCCCCGGGTGCTGGGCGTCCGGGAGATCCTGGAGGAATGGGTGGCCTGGCGCTCGGAGTCTGTGCGTCGGCGGGTGCATTTCGAGCTGAGCCGGAAAAAGGAGCGGCTGCATCTGCTGAAGGGCCTGGGGAAGATCCTGCTGGACATCGACAAGGCCATCGCCATCATCCGCAATACGGAATCGGACGCGGAGGTGGTGCCGAATCTGATGATCGGCTTCGGCATCGACGAGGCGCAGGCGGAATTCGTGGCGGAGATCAAGCTCCGCAACATCAATAAGGAATATATCCTGCGGCAGATCAAGGACACGGAGAACCTGGAAAAGGAGATCGCGGACCTGGAGGACACGCTGAACAGGCGCAGCCGCATCCACGCCATCATCCGTCAGGAGCTGGAGAAGGCCATCAAGCAGTACGGCGCGCCCCGCCGGACGACCCTGGTATATAAGGATGAGCTGGCGGAGGAGCCGGAGGAGGAAACCACGCCGGATTATCCCGTGACCGTATTCCTCAGCCAGCACGGTTATCTCAAAAAAATCACCGCCCAGTCCCTGCGCATGAGCGGCGAACAGAAATTCAAGGAGGACGACGCGCTTCGCCTCACCTTTGAGGCGACCAACCGATCGGAGCTGCTGGTTTTCACCGACCGCTGCCAGGTATACAAGACCCGACTCAGCGAATTTGAGGACGGGCGTGCCTCTGCCCTGGGCGTCTTTCTGCCCACGAAGCTCCAGATGGACGAGGGGGAGAGCGTCGTCACGGTCATCGATCCCGGGGACTACGGCGGCAGCGTCCTCTTCGTCTTTGAAAACGGAAAGGGCGCGAGGGTGGGCCTGGGCGCTTATACGACGAAAACGAACCGCAGGAAGCTCACCGGCGCTTATTCCGACAAGTCGCACGTCCGGGCGATCCTGCCCTTCCGGGGAGAAACGGAGGTCGTACTGACCTCCACGGAGGGACGGGCCCTGATCCTGAATACGGCGCAGCTCACGGAAAAGACCACCAGGGACAGCCAGGGCGTACAGCTGATGACCCTGAAGCCGAAGTATCGGCTGAAAGACGCGCATTTCACGTCAGATTCCGCCGTCGTCAACCGCTCGCGGTATACGGCGCGCAGCCTTCCGGCCGCAGGCGCGCTGCTGAAGCCCGAAGACGTGGGGGAGACGCAGATGAGCATGGAAGGGGAATAAGGTGTCGCGCAGGGGTTTTCTCCGGCTTGCCGCCGCACTGCTGGCGCTGCTGCTGGCAGGCGGCTGCAGCCGCTTGTATGAGAAGGAATACAGCTCGGTTACCCGGCATGAGGAATCCACGGACCTCTCCCGCTCCGACGTGCCCTATTATGAAGTGCATACCTATCTCGGCATGAAGAACGCGGTGCAGGGGCTGATCGCCGCTGGCGCCGAAACGGGGACGGTTCACGCCGTGGATTATTCCGGCTCCGTGCAGGACGACATCTCCCGCGTCTGCCTGGAGGCCACCAGGGATTATCCCCTGGGCGCCTATGCGGTGGAATACATCAGCCAGTCTGTGAACCGCATCCTCAGTTATTACGAAATCAAGCTGCGCATCAGCTACCATCTTTCGGCGGAGGAGATCCTGAGCGTCCGCACGGCGTCCTCTCTTGGCGACGTGTACGCCATGATGGAGCTGGCGGCGGTCAACGGAACGGAGCACCTGGCGGTGGAGACCTCCACCCTGACGGTCACGGAGCGTGCGCTCAATGGTTACGTGGAAGGCTATTACCGGAAGCATCCGGAGCTCCTGGCCTCCATGCCAAAGGTGACGGTCATCTTCCATCCCTCGGAGGAATCCGTCAGCAAGATCGTGGAATTCGATTTCTCCTACCGCGAGCCCCACGACGACGCGCAGGCCCGGCTGGAGGCCGTCCGGCAGACAGCGGAGAGCATTGCCGCCGAATACCGGGGTGAAGACGCCGGGATCCTGGCCCTGGTCTGCTGTACCTCCGTCGCCCGCAGCATCCTGAATCCCAGCGGCGGTGATACGGCGTACGACGCCCTGGTGCTGGGCTCCTCCGGCTCGGAGGGCTGCGCCATGGCCTATCAGCTGCTTTGCAACGAATGCGGGCTGGAGTGTCAGGTGGTGGAGGGCAGGGTCGACGGCGCGCGCCGGTATTGGAACATTATTCGGATCGGCGGGTCCTATTACCATGTGGACGCCTATGCCTGCATCAGCGAGGCCGTCGCGGAAGCCTTCCTCCGCAGCGACGACGAAATGCGCCTCCGTTATTGGTGGGACGTGAATAAGTATCCCGCCTGTGGGGGAGAGCTCACCGCGCAGCAGATCCTGGACGAGCTGCTGCCCCCGGAGACCGCTGAGCCGGAGGATGAAGCCGAAGTCCCGTCGGAGGAGGCGTAGGACGCATCCGGCTGAAAAATGATTCCATCCGGTCTGAAAATCGACTTGCATTTTGAACAGCGCTATGCTATACTGCATGGCGTGATGCGGATATAGTTCATCGGTAGAACACCGGCTTCCCAAGCCGGATAGGTGGGTTCGATTCCCATTATCCGCTCCATCGTCAGAAGTCCCTGGAATACCTCGCAACGCCGCAAGCGGCATTGTTCGGAGATTCCAGGGACTTCTTCCTCCCAAAATCGGACCCGCTGCGCTCCATAAGTTCGCGTTTCCAAATCAAAGATTTGGACGCTCACTTAACCCGCTGCGCTGGGCTCCGATTTTGCTTTTGAGGGGATATAAGAGTTTTAACCGATTGCACCAGAGAGTCGCCGTCCGCGGCGCTTTTCGTCTTTTCCTGCGCCGCTCCGTGCGATTCCCCGCGTATGCCCCTTTCCGGTAAATTTGGGGTTGACGGAAGGGGAGGGGCGTGGTAGAATGACGCTTGCCGATATTTCGGGGTGTGGCGAAGTTTGGTATCGCGCATGGTTCGGGACCATGAGGCCGCGGGTTCAAGTCCCGCCACTCCGACCATTTCGAGTGTTCATAACTGATTTGAGGTTATGAACACTCGTTTTTTTATCCGCAGGCTGGGTGCCTGCGTTTTTCATTAAGCGGGCTGGGGGATATACTCCACCGCCACCCCTGGGTTGTCCTCATAGACCTTCTCATAAAGGCCGGCCGCTGTCTCGTTCCTGCTGACAGCCTTCTGCAAGAAAGGTCTTTTCTATAGCTTGTATTTTTGTTGAAACATGCTGAACTGCTGCCTGTATTCTTCATCTGACTCTCTGAAAATACGCTGATTCTCATGGGTGTTCATGGTCAGGTCTACCGTATCAAGAACAGCTCCCGAAGTGTTTGAGCAATGGTCCGACACCCGTTCAAGATTGGTCAGCAGATCTGACCATACAAACCCTGCGGCAGCAGAACACTCGCCTTTTTGAAGCCGGAAAAAATGACGTGTACGGAGCGTCTCCTTCATTATATCGATGACCTGCTCCAGCGGCTCGGCTTTATGTCGTTGTGTGCAGGGTGGAGCTGACGAGCAAGGAAACAAGCTCCGGCTTGTTGAAGCCGGAGTCATTGATTCCCGCTGCTGCTCCTCCGGTGTGAATCCAAACGTTATCAGGGCTGATCCGAAGCTGCCAGCTTGCCGCAAAAATCCTTCATTGCCTCGGAGATCTTGATCTGCTGGGGGCAGACCTGTTCGCAGCTCCGGCAGCCGATGCAGGCGGAGGGCTTTTTGTCCTCCGGAAGGCTCATCAGCGCCATTGGCGCAAGGAAGCCGCCGCCGGTAAAGACGTGCTCGTTGTACAGCTCCAGGAGCCAGGGGATATTCAGCCCCTGGGGGCAGTGGGAGGTACAGTAACGGCAGGCGGTACAGGGCAGCGCGGTACGTTTGGTCATTTTCGAAGCCAGGGCGAGCAGTGCGGCGGCTTCTTCCTCCTTCAAAGGCTCGTCCGTTTCAAATGTGCGCAGATTGTCCGCCATCTGCGCTTCGTCCGACATCCCGGAGAGGATTACCGTAATGCCGGAGATGCCCTGCAGAAAGCGGAACGCCCAGCCGGGAACGCTTTCCGCCGAGCGGAAGGAGCGCAGCATGGCAGCGTCTTCTTCCGGCAGGGAGGCCAGCTTGCCGCCCCGCAGAGGTTCCATTACCCAGATGGGGATGTTCCATTCCCGCAGCAGCTCGGCCTTTTCCTTCCCACCTTGGAACTCCCAGTCCAGCCAGTTCAGCTGGAGCTGGCAGAACTCCATGTCCTTTCCGTAAGCAGCCAGGAAACGGCGGATCACTTCCACGCTTCCGTGGGCGGAAAAGCCCAGATGGCGGATGCGTCCGCTGCGCTTCTGCTCCATCAGATACGACCAGGTTTTGTATCTTTCTTCGTCCAGGTACTGCTCGATATTCAGCTCGCAGACGTTGTGAAAGAGGTAGAAGTCGAAATGGTCCACCCCGCATTTCCGCAGCTGTTCCTCGAAAATCTCCTTCACCTTCCCGAAATTGCTCAGGTCATAGCCGGGGAACTTGTCGGCCAGATAGAAGCTGTCTCTGGGGTAGCGTGCCAGCGCCTTGCCGAGGACGAGCTCGGAATGCCCGTCATGGTAGCCCCAGGCGGTATCGTAGTAATTCACGCCCCCCGCCATGGCCGCATCCACCATGCGGAAGGTCTGCGCTTCGTCGATCCCGGCGTCGTCACCGTCCAGTACGGGCAGACGCATGGCGCCCATGCCGAGGGCCGACAGCCGGATATCCTGAAATTCGCGGTATATCATATGTATCTTCTCCTTTCGGGGGATTTATCAACATGGGTTTCAGTCGCTTGATATAATCACTTCACCGAAAGAATAATAACATACAAAACAGACTTTCACAAGGTATCAAACGGATTCATCGGACTGCCCCGGCCTTTTGGCGACCGAAAAAACCGACGCGGTTCATTTCGTTTCCGGCCAGAATCAAATTCATGATCGCAGGAATACCGAGCGCTCCCTTACGCCGGATTGTAAAGAGAGACGAGCTGTGGTATGCTGGCGCTGATCAACAAGCAGCGGGGCGTCATTCTCAGCAAAGCTCCTGGAGCGTTACGAGAGACGGGGAAAAGAAATGAGTTTTGGATCATCAAAGAAGGTCACAGTCAGGAAGGTAAGCCCCGCAAAAACGAGCGGGGAGTTCAGCGACTGTATGCTCTGCGGGAAGCCGCTGGTATATGAAAAGGAAACGCGGCAGCGGCGCTGCGCGGTCTGCGGAGAAACAAAACTCTCCAACTGCAGCTGCCAGGACGGGCACTTTGTCTGCGACGCCTGCCACGCCGCCGGGCTGGACGTCTTTTACATTCCGTTCCTGCTGCAGAGCGGGGAGAAGGACCCCCAGCGGCTCCTGGAGCAGGTCCTGGCCCTGCCGCAGGTCCACATGCACGGTCCCGAGCACCACGCCATCGTCCCCTGCGTGCTGCTGACCGCCTGCCATAACTGCGGCGTCGGGAACGATTTGAAGGCCGATCTCTCCGCCGCCCTCAGCCGGGGAAAGCAGGTGCCCGGCGGTACCTGCGGTTATTGGGGCGTGTGCGGGGCCGCTGCCGGAGCGGGCATCTATTGGAGCGTGCTGACGGGATCGAATCCGCTGAACAAAGCCGCCTGGGCAGCGCCGCAGCGGCTCGCGGCAAACTGCCTGAGTGCGCTGGCTGAGGTCGGCGGACCTCGCTGCTGCAAGCGGACAAGCAGGCTCGCCATCCATGAAGCGGTGCTCTACACAGCAGAGCACCTTGGCGTCACGATGCCGGAGAGTGCGGTGCGCTGCGCATATTCGAAGAAGAACCGGGAGTGTATCGGCCTCAGCTGCCCCTACTTCCCGAAAGGAGACGCTGATTGAAGCCGCCCCGCTGCGTCTGCAAAGAAGGCCGGGCCTGATGATAACGAAGCGCCGCCTCCGGCCCGGCCGGAGGCGGCGTTTTATCGTGATCAAATCCTCGTCGGGAGCTTATTCCTTGCTGCGGTCCCAGTCTTCCTTAAGTCCCGGCGGCGTCGTCTGTTTCTCATAAACCGGGTTGTAGGTGAGGGAGCCAAAGAACTTCAGCGCCTCCGCCCGTTCCTTGCGCTTTTCGGTGATGGGCTCGTCGGGGATGGCCCGGACCTGGGCGTCGTTGCGGAGCTTGGCGCCGGCCTTGAATTCCGGATGCGTCCAAATGAAGATGTCGCCTCGCTCCACGCCCATGATCACGCGCTCGCCCAGCTCGTCGGGCGTCATGAATATGTTGGAGAAATCGGGCATGGCGGGCATCCTCGGAGCTTCGCCATCCTTCATCGGCGGGGGAGCGAAGGGAATCTCACCCTTGTTCTTCAGCGCTTCGGGGCGGACGGCGGAGGAGCTGATGCCCAGCTGGCTGTTGGTGGGTCCCGGATAGAGGACGGAAGCGCCTACGTTGGTGCCCTGCAGGTCGGCGGCGCAGCACTCCATGAGGCCGCTGACGAAGAACTTTGTGGTATTGTACAGAGCACAACCGTCCACTGCGAAAACACCGCCGGTAGAGGAGGTGGACACGACGTGGGCCTCCTCGCCGTGCTTCAGCATCCTGGGCACGATGGTCTTGATGCCGTTTACGACGCCCATGCAGTTGATGCTCACGATAAAATCCCAATCGTTCCAGGTGGAATCCCAGGCGTTGCGCCCCGCGGAGACGCCGGCGTTATTCACCAGCAGGTGGATCTTCCCATAGACCTCCTCCGCCTTGTCGGCGGCTTTGGCGTACGCTTCCCGGTCCGTAACGTCCAGGGGGATGGCGATGGCGTCGTACCCCCGGTCCCGATACCATTTCATTGCCTCGTTCAGCGCGTCTTCCCGCTTGTCGACGACACAAACCTTCATCCCGTGTTTGGCGCAGGCGTGGGCTATGCCGCTGCCGATGCCGCTGGCGCTGCCGGTGATGAACGCAACCTTGTCCTTGAAATCCTTGATCATAAAATCGCCCCTTCTCTTGGTGATATTTTATAATTTATGATACCAAATCGAGGCGAAGATTGCAAGAGTTTCACAAAACAAAAGGCACTTTTGGGAAAAACGAAAAAGAACTTGACAAAAGAAGAAAAACGATTATAATAACGAATGTTCGCCGCAAAGCGAAATAGCGGGATTGTGTAAGGGTAGCACAGCGGACTCTGACTCCGTATGTGAGGGTTCAAATCCTTCTCCCGCTGCCACGTCGCCGCAAGCTTCCTTTTGCTTGCGGCGGCGCTTTTTTTCGCCGCCGTGCGCCCGTTCCGCTGCCCCGCCTTTCCAAACCGGACCCGCTGCGCCGGGCTCCGGTCCGGTTTCGGGGACGCAGCGAGCCCCTTCTGAAAGCTCGTATCAAAACGCCTGCTCTGCATATTTCATAAGAGCAGGCGTTTTCCGGCGCTTATCGCAGGTTGTGGCTCTGATCCGTCCAGCGGATGGCTTCCGAAGCCGGTTTTCCGTTCTCCCGGCTGTTTTGCTCCTGCACCAGCTGCCGCAGACCGTCCATGCGCTGGTCCAGCTCAGCGCTGAGGCTGGCGCAGGTATACAGCTCACGCTGTACGCTGTCGGCCAGGTCGAAATCTTTCTTATACCGAAGCTGATGCTCCAGCGTCGCCCAGAAATCCATGGCAAGCGTGCGGAGCTGGATCTCCACGCGCATGAACTTCTTTTCGTGGGCCAGGAAAATGGGGACGGAGACGATCAGGTGAAGGCTGCGGTATCCGTTGGGCTTCGGATTTCGGATATAGTCCTTGCGTTCCAGAAGCTGGATATCGTCCTGCTGCATCAGCGCTTCGGAGAGCATATGTACGTCTTCTTCAAAGGAGCAGATGACCCTTACGCCTGCGACGTCGTTCAGATTGTCTTCAATGGATTCCAGAGACAGGGGAAAGCCCCGCCGTTCCAGCTTATCCATGATGCTGGGGAGCGTTTTCAGCCTGCTTTTGATCCCTGTGATGGGATTGCGGTCGTATTGGAGGGAAAACTGCTCGTTGAGCACGTTGAACTTGGTGACGACGCTCATCATGGCACAGCGATAGTAGGACATCAGCTTGTTCAGCTCCTGCATGCGCTCCATGGAAAGCTCGACGGTGTCGCTGCCCAGGAGCTCCTGCAGGCTCCGGCTGAGGAAGCTGCGATCGGTATTCTGAGACATAGCGCTGCACCTCCTTGCAACGCTATTCTACCCTTTCTCCCGAGGGAAGTCAATCGGCGGAAAACGTCGGAAGGGCAGAAGCGCACCGGGAGGGAGTGCGGCGCATAGGATACGGCGGAGCCGAACGGCTCACTCATCATCGGGAGACTGCTATGGCAACCTTCAATAACTATGCGACCCTGTCCTATCGCGGGGGCAGTACGGTTTCAAATCTTGTCACGGGAGAGATCGTCGAGGCCCTGAGCCTGACGAAAACCGCAGTCACGGACAGCTATACCTCCGGCGGACAGGTGACCTATGCGCTGGCGATCGTCAATTCCGGCGCCGGTGACGTCGACGGCCTCACCGTCACCGACAACCTCGGCGCCTATACCGTCGGCACCGGAACGGTGTGGCCCCTCACCTATACGCCGGATTCGGTCAAGCTGTTCGTGAACGGCGCGCTTCAGGCGCCGCCCGCTGCGCAGGCCGGACCGCCGCTTGTGTTTCAGGGGATCACGGTCCCCGGCGGCGGCAGCGCGCTGCTGCTCTACGAGGCGACGGCAAACGAGTATGCGCCTTTGGACTGCGGCGATGAGATATGCAACACAGCGACCCTCAGCGGCGGGAATCTGGCGGAGCCGATCACGGCGAGCGAGACCGTGCAGCCTCTCTGCACGGCGAACCTTTCCATCTCCAAATGCATCAGCCCCACCGTGGTCGCCGAGGACGGAAGCCTGACCTACACCTTCGTGATCACCAATTACGGCACCGTTGCGGCAGACGCGACGGACGAGGTCAGCGTGACGGATACCTTTGATCCGACGCTGAACGGCGTCACGGTGACGCTGGACGGAACAGCCCTGACGGCGGACGAATACAGCTATACCGCAGCGACGGGCGCCTTCTCCACGAAAGCGGGCGTCATCACGGTGCCCGCGGCGACGGTTTCCCAGGATGCGGAGAGCGGCGTCTGGACGACCGCTCCCGGAACCGCCACCCTGGTGATCAGCGGCACGATCTGAAACGCCGCCTCATGCATCGGGACGCCGTGGGCTCCGCCTGCGGCGTTTCCTTGCTTGCAAAGCCTGCGGCCGTTTGTTATACTAATCTCCCGTTGAAACCGGACGAGGAGTTGCGGGGACGCCTTGTGCCACCCGAGGCGAAGGACGCCGGCGAAGGATGGCGCAAAGCAGACCGCGAGGACTGCCGTATTATAATGGAAGAACAGTATCAGGCGACAGCAACGAAAGAAGAGGATCGACCATGGCATTCACCATCATCCGCACGGAAGGCCGCGCCCGCCGCGGCCGCTTTGAAACGACCCACGGACCGGTGGAGACGCCGGTGTTCATGAACGTTGCCACCCAGGCGGCGATCAAGGGCGGGCTGAACAGCGAGGATCTGGAGCGGCTGGACTGCCGCGTCGCCCTCTGCAACACCTATCACCTGCATCTTCGCCCGGGGGAGGGCGTCGTTCGGGAGCTGGGCGGCCTGCACGGCTTCATGAGCTGGCGCAAGCCGATCCTCACGGACAGCGGCGGCTTTCAGATCTTCTCCCTGGCCTCCCTTCGGAAGATCACGGAGGAGGGGGTCGCTTTCCGCTCCCACATCGACGGGGCGAAGATCTTTATGTCCCCGGAGGACAGCATCCGCATCCAGTCCGGTCTGGGCTCGGATATCGCCATGGCCTTCGACGAATGTGTGAAGCTTCCCGCGCCGCGGGATTATATGGCCGCCTCCTGCGAGCGGACCTATCGATGGCTCCTGCGCTGCAGGGACGAGCTTCTTCGCTGCAACGATGCGGAGGGGACGGTCAACCGGGGCCAGCAGCTCTTCGGCATCAACCAGGGAGGGACCGACCGGGAACTGCGCCTCTCCCATATGGAGAAGCTGGCGGCGCTGGACCTGCCCGGCTATGCCATCGGCGGCCTGGCGGTAGGGGAGAGCACGCAGGAGATGTATGAGACGCTGGACTTCCTGCTGCCGGAAATGCCCGCGGACAAGCCCAGATACCTCATGGGCGTGGGGACCCCGGAAAACATCGTGGAGGGCGTTGCCAGGGGCGTGGACTTTTTTGACTGCGTCATGCCTGCCCGAAACGGCCGTCACGCCAAACTTTTCACCCGCGGCGGCACCATGAACCTGAAAAACGAGAAGTACGCCAGGGACGAGCGCCCCATCGAGGAAGGCTGCGGTTGCCCCGTGTGCCGCCGCTATTCCCGGGCCTATCTCCGCCATCTCTTCAAGGCGGAGGAGATCCTGGCCCTGCGTTTCGGCGTTCTGCACAACCTCTGGTATTACAACCACCTGATGGAGGAGATCCGCCGCGCCCTGGAGGAGGGAAGCTTCGAGGACTTCCGCAGGGAGTTCTACCGGCAAAGAGAAAACGATTGACTTTGCCCGGGGATATACTTATAATAATAAATCATAATTTGGAGGTCGTCGAAGTGAGTAACTACAGCGGCATTATCATGATCGTCCTGCTGTTTGCGGTGTTTTATTTCTTCCTGATCCGCCCCGAGAACAAGAAGAAAAAGAAACTGCAGGAAATGCGCACCAATCTCCAGGTGGGAGACGAGATCACCACCATTGGCGGGATCGTCGGCAAGATCGTCAGCATCAAGGACGATATGATCACCTTTGAGACCGGCGAAGACCGGGTACGCATCCAGATCATGCGCTGGGCCATTTCCACCACGGGCGTGGACACGCAGGGCTGAAGCGTCATACGCGTTTGCTCCTCCGCATATCCTTAGGCAAGGGTATGCGGAGGTGTTTTTTATGGGCAATAAAGCTTGGAAGGAAGCGTTCGGCGCCTGCTGCAGGGGACTGGCGGCGGAGCTCCTGCTGCTTCTGCTGCTGAGTTCTCTCGTCTCGATCCTCGCTGTCAGAGGCCTTATCGGCGGCGGACAGCTGAAAGCGGCCGTAACGGCGTCGGCTTTGATCATGGGGATCGCAGGGGCCGCCGCAGCTGTCAGCGGCGGAAAAAGGTCCTCGCTGCTGATGCTCGGATGCTGCACCGCTTTTCTTGCGCTTGCGATCGGTGGCGCGGCGGGAAGAGGGGAGGGGATCGGCCGCGGTCAGCTGACGAACCTGCTGTGCATATCTCTCCCGCCCTTTCTGTTCGCGCTGGTTAAGATGAACTCCGGAAGGCGCAGGAGCAGAGCGGGAAGAAGAGGCAAGGGAAAGCGCCATAATAGATAAGTTGACATAAGATTCAAGCGGAATACAATATATAGTGTCCGTGCTGTTTCCGCACACAAGTTGAGCGATGAAAATTAAGGAATACGGCGTTTCCGGCCTGCACGTCGGTGCACTCATTCTCAAGTTTACATATTGTAGTAGACATAATGTATATGCATAATGCACAAAATTCGGGAAATTCCGGTTTCGCCCTTGAAAGGAACCGGCGTCTGTACTATATTGATTTCCGGGAAGAAGCTGCGGTCTTACGCTTTCGTGCCCGGAAGGAACAGGGAGGGAGCCGGCAGCGTTGAACGCACGAGGTGAGCGGTATCGCCGCATTCTGGCCTCCGCGCTTTTTTCTTTCGGCGCGGTTTGCGGCGCGTTTTCAGTTATGAGGCTGTCCGACGGGCTCAGCGAGCGCCTGTATTCTTTTTTCGTTCGCATGTTCTCCCGGTCTCCGATTCCGTCGGTCGTGTCTTCCGTCCTTTTTTGGCCCGTGCTCGCGTGCCTTTTCGGGCTGTCCCCTCCGGGGGCCTTTTTTATCTGTTTTTCTCTGCTTGCCGCCGGTTTTTCAGTCGGCGTCTGGGCTGCGCTCGGTTTCCGCGTCGCCGGCGCGGTCCCCGCTGCCGCCGCTGTGATCATCCCGGCCTCCTTTGCTTTTTCGATCCTTGCCGCCGCCGCGCTCCGCATTTCGGCACTTTTGCGTCGGCAATGCTCCGGCAGTTCCGCTCTCCTGCCGGATTACGGTTATTATTTCGCTCAGATCGGATACGCCGCCGCCGCGCTCCTGCTTTGCGCCGCGTCCGTTTCCGTTTTCGTTTCGATCCTCTGAGAAAGGAGGAAGCCCGTGACAGAGCTTGAAAAGAGCCTTCGTGATTTTGAAGCCTATCTGAAAAAGGAAAAAAACGCTTCCTCCAATACGCTCAGCAGCTACATGCGCGATCTTCGCCAGTTCGGAGAATGGCTGCTGAAAACCGCGGAGCTGGATCTGCCCCGGGCGACGGACGGCGAGATCGCGGCTTATTACAGATATCTCCGCACCGCCGGAAAATCCCAGGCGACCGTGACGCGCTGCAGCGCGACCCTCCGCTGCTACTACGCCCACCTCATCGATAAGCGAAAGCTGCGGGAGAATCCCGCCAGGCTCGTGGAGCTCGACCGTCAGAAACGGAAGCTGCCCCAGATCCTCAGCAGCAGCGAGGTGGAGCTGTTTCTGGAGCAGCCGGACCTGAAGGAGGCCAAGGGCATCCGGGACAAAGCGATGCTGGAGCTTCTGTACGCCACGGGTATCCGGGTGTCCGAGCTGATCGGCCTGGATGTCGGCGACGTGAACCTTACCGTGGGCTTCATCCGCTGCCGCAGCGGGGAAAAGGAACGGGTGATCCCCATGTATAAGGTTGCCGTCAAGGCTCTGAAGGACTACATGGATTCGGTACGGCCGGCCATGGTGGAGGAAGCCGACGAGCCCGCCCTCTTCGTCAACGTCGGCGGCAGCCGTATGTCCCGGCAGGGCTTCTGGAAGATCGTGAAATCCTATCAGAAGAAGGCGGGGATCGACAAGGAGATCACGCCGCACACCCTCCGGCATTCCTTCGCGGCGCACCTGCTGGAGAACGGCGCCGATCTGAAGGATATCCAGGAGATGCTCGGCCACGCGGACCTGTCCACGACCCAGATCTATGCCAAGGTGGTGCAGAACCACCTGGCGGAGGTCTACCAGAAAGCCCATCCCAGGGCCTGACGCCCGCAGCTTAAGCAAGGAGATATTCCGGCATGAGTCTGTTCCGCCCGTATATATACAAGCCCCGTCCCGATCTTTTGGACAACGCCCCCGTGAAAAAGAGCTTCTTTCATTTCTTTGAGCTCTATTTCCGCAAATTTTGGCGCTTCCTCTCCCTGAACCTCTGGTACTTCCTCGTTACGCTCCCCATGCTCCTCTATGTTTTCTATACCGTCAACGGCATTTTTGCCGACCGGCTCTCCGAGCTGGGAGAGGACGTGATCCTCCTCTCCGGCGTGGGCTTCATAGCGGCCCTGTTCAATCGGATCCCCAGCGTCCTGAACGTGCCGCTGCTCATCCTCTCCGTTCTCCTCTACGGACCCGTCACCATGGGCCTGACCTATATCTTCCGCAATTTCGCCCGGGAGGAACACGCCTGGATGTCGGATCTGTGGAGCCGCGCCTGGTCCAATGCCCGTCAGGGCCTTTTTTTCGGCTTCATGGATATCCTGGTGGTATGGCTCTGCGTCAACGGCATGTTCGGCGGCGTCGCGGCGGCGGGGAAAAACCTGGGCTACGCCCTTTCCGTGATCCTCTCGGTGATCTGCGGCGTTGCTCTGGTGATCTGGTTCTTTATGCGGCACTACACCTATCTCATGGCCGTGACCGTCAACCTCAACGTGTTCCGTATCCTGAAAAACGCCTGGCTCTTCGTCGTCCTGGGCTTCGGGCGCAACGTGATCAGCAGCCTGGTGACGCTTGCCTGCCTGGTGGCGAGTTTCCTCCTGGCGCCCCTGCTCACCATCATCACCGTCCCTCTGTTCTACTATTCCTTCACCTGGTTCTGCACCACGTTCACCTGTTATCCCATCGTAAAAAAGTATATCATCGTCCCAGCTCTGGAGGCCCAGGAGCGGGAGAACGGCACGGCGCCGTCCTCCGGGGACGATGAGCGGGAAAGCACGGAAAATCCGGGAGACGAAGAAAAGGAACAGAGCGAAGAATGACGAGACGAAAACGCCTGAAAAAGACGGCGCCCCTGCGCGGCCTCGGCCGCGCAGGGGCGTTTAGCAGCATCAGGTATGCATCATGAGGTAGAGCTTCGCCGTCGCCCGGGCGTCGCACCAGGCGCGGTGGGCGTCCTCCTGGGCGATGCCGTGGTAGTCCGTCAGGTAGGCCAGCTTGTAGGAGGGGAGGCCGGGCCATACCCGCCGCGCCAGTTTCACCGTATCCACCACAGGATTCGGAACGGAGATCCCCAGCTTTGCCGCCTCCCGGTACAGAAAACCGCAGTCGAAGGAGGCGTTGTGGGCGATCAGGGGATCGCTGCCGACAAATTCGAGAAAAGCGGGCAGGAGCTCCCGGAAACATGGCGCGTCCGCCACGGTTTCCTCCGTGATGCCGTTGAGGACCTGCACGGCGTAGGGGATCGGGCAGCCCGGATTCACCAGGGAAGAGAACACGTCGATGAATTCTCCGTGCTCCACCTTCACCGCGCCGATCTCCGTGATCCCTGCCGACGCGCCGAAGCCGGTGGTCTCCAGATCAAATACGGTGAACCGCTCGTAATCCCGTTCCATGGAATAACGCATATGCTCCGCCTCCCGGGTCAGTCGGTTTTTGTCAGTTTAGCACAATTCCGGTCCCGATAACAAGCCCGTCGCGGTTTACAAACCCTCGCGGTTCTGATATAATGGAGAAAATATTATAAATCAGGAAAGGATGGTACACTCTATGCTTAAGAGCAATTGTTTTGTGGATCCCCTGAGCACGCCCTTCTCCCGCCGCGGCAGCTATCTGGCCTTCGCCAACCGCAACGAGGGCGAATCGCAGTTCGGCAAGAACACGCTCTACCTGTCTACCGCCAAGGGCGGCGGCTCCGGCATGAGCAACCTCAATTCCCAGAACTCCTGCCGTCAGATCTCCATGGAGATCATCTGGGAGGGAAAGCGCCTGCCCACCGTGATCTCCACGACGCCGTCGGAGGTCATTCTGGAATCTGACAAGGGCAGCGTTCGCTTCTGCCTGGCGGAACAGAACCTGATGATGGGCCGCAGCGAGTCCGGCCTCAGTCTCCGTCTTACGACCCCGAGGGGCGTTTTCGGCGGTGCTCCGCTGGAGCTGCCCGACGGTACCTGGCGTTTCAGCTTTTCCGATGATAACGGCCTTCTCATCGTGTTCCGCGGCAAGGCGATCGCCAATCCCGGCGGCGGCTTCATGATCATGCCGGACGCGGAGGGCGTCTTTGAGTTCGGCATCGAGGAATACGCCGTGGATCCCGGCGGCCGTCCGAAGGATTCCTATCCCTCCTATGCATCTGCCGTGGCCGCTGTGGACAAGGAATTCGACGAGTTCTGCGCCGGTCTCTATCCCGAGCTTCCTGCCGAATTTGAGCCCATGCGCCGTCAGGCCCTGTGGACCACCTGGAGCCTCATGGTGGATCCGGACGGGGTCTCCACCTATCAGCACACCATGGTCAAGATGATGCGCATCATTTTCGAAAGCGCCTTCGGCTGGCAGCAGGCCATGCAGGCCATCTTCCTGAGCAAGAACACCCGCCTTGCCTGGAACATCCTCCAGTCCTGCTTCGACCATCAGGACTGCAACGGCCGCATTGCCGACGCCATCTCCCACAAGTCCGGCCTTGGCACCAGCATGAAGCCGCCCTTCCAGGGCGTCGCCCTCAACTGGCTGATGGATCACTGCGACCTGAGCGAGATCCCCCTGGAAGACAAGAAGTACGTGTATGAGCGCATGGCGAAGTGGACGGAGTTCTTCTTCAACTTCCGCGATTTGGACAAGGACGGCGTCTGGGAGAACCAGGGCGCCATCGAGACCGGCTGGGAGGACGCGGCATACTTCTACGCCGGCTTCCCCCTGGCTTCTCCGGATATGAACGCCTACACCGTGCTGATGATGGACGCGCTGGCCCGCCTGGGCAAGAGCATCGGCGTGCCCGGCGTGGAATGCGAAGCGTGGACGAAGCGGGCCGACGAGCTGACCCAAAAGATCATCGACAAGTTCTGGAACGGCGAGCGGTGGATCGTGGTCAACACCCGCACCGGCGCCGTGGGCGATTCCCTGAGTCTGCCGATCTTCGGCGCGCTGATCCTCGGAAAGCGCCTGCCTCAGGATATCCTCGAGAAGACCGTGGACTTCATCTGGAAGAACGGCTTTATCACGCCCTTCGGCTTCGCCTCCGAGAGCCCGGAGAGCCCCTACTTCAACCACGGCTTCACCGCCGGCAGCGTCATCGTTCCGGCGCAGCTCATCTTCTGCCTGGCCCTGGAGGCCGCGGGGAAGCCGGAGCTGGCTAAGGAAATGGGCCTGCGGTATGCCCGTACCCTCCGGGACAACGGCATGTTCCACATCCACAACGCCCTCACGGGCGCCGGCGAGCGCGGCCTGGTGGCCTTCGGCGAAAAGCAGCTGTTCTGGTCCTCCTGGGCCTCCTCCTGCTATCTCTTCTTTGCCGATCGTTACGGCAAGTAAGCGCGTTACGGAAAACAGGCTGGTACCACACGAAAACCGCCCGGCGTCTGCCGGGCGGTTTTGCGTAACCTGATAGAATAGAGCTTACTGTTCGTCTTTCTCTTCCTTTTCCCCGGAGAGCATCAGGTTGGCGAGGATGCCCAGGATGAGGGCGCAGGCCACGGTGCGGATCTCCACGGCGCCGAAGGTGACGACCATGCCGCCCACGCCGGTGATGAAGATGATGGAGGCGACAAAGAGGTTTCGGTTCTTGTTGAGATCCACGCCCTGCAGCATCTTGAAGCCGGACACGGCGATGAAGCCGTAGAGCGCCACGCAGACGCCGCCCATCACACAGGAGGGGATGGTTTCCAGGAAGGCCACCAGCGGAGCGATGAGGGAGAAGATGATGCAGGCGAAGGCGGCGCCCCAGATGGAGACGGTGGAGGCGTTGCGGGTGATGGCGACGCAGGCGATGGATTCGCCGTAGGTGGTGTTGGGGCAGCCGCCGAAGAAGGTGCCCACGATGGAGCCGATGCCGTCGCCCAGCAGGGTGCGGGTGAGGCCGGGCTCTTCCAGCAGGTTGACGCCCACGATGCTGGAGAGGTTCTTATGGTCCGCCAGGTGTTCGGCGAAGACCACGAAGGCCACGGGAACGTAGGCACTGAACAGGGTGACGAGATAGGCGCCGTTGACCTGCTTCAGGCCGCCCTTCCCGAGAAGGAAGGAAAAGTCGGGCAGAGCGATGAGGCCGCAGCCCTTGAAGGCGGAGTAGTCGATGACGATGAGGGCGGGGTTGAACAGCTTGCCGAGGATGTAGAATACGGTAGCGACGAAATAGCCGGCCAGGATGCCGATGATGAAGGGCACGAGCTTCATGCTCTTCTTGCCGTAGGTGGAGACCAGCATGGTGACCGCCAGGGTGACGAGGCCGCAGATCAGCGCCGCGTAGGGGCTGCCGCCGCCGGCGCCGCTGCTCATGAGGTCGCCCACGGCGTTGCCGGCAAGGCTCAGGCCGATGATGGCGACCGTGGGTCCGATGATGACGGGAGGCATCAGCCGGTCGATCCACTTGACGCCACAGAATTTGATGACGACGGCGAGGACCACGTAGACGAGGCCGGCCATCAGCGCGCCGATGATAAGGCCCCAGTAGCCGGCCGCCATGGACGCCGCGCCGCCGAAGGCGGAGCACATGGAGCCGATGAACGCGAAGGAGCTGCCGAGGAAGACAGGACTGGAGGACTTGGTGAACAGCAGGTAGACGATGGTACCGCAGCCGGCGCCGAAGAGGGCGGCGGAGGCGGTGAGGGCCGTGCCGCAGATGCTGTTGATGACCGCCGGCACGGCGATGGTGGCGGCCATGATGGCCAGGAGCTGCTGCAGAGCGAACAGCACGATCTGCCCGTATTTCGGCTTGTCCTTGATGCCATAGATCAGTTTCATACGTATCCTCCCTTTTCGTGCTTGCGGCATTCCTTCCGGCAAAGAAAAATACCCTGCCCACCGGCAAGGTATGCACACTGCGCCTTTGCGCCTTTATGCTTTTGTGCGATATCTTGTCGGCTTCTCTGAGCCGCCTTAAAGCTACCACAAGATATGGTAGCATAGGAAGGAAGCGCTGTCAACGCTTTTCCGACCGGAAACGCCCCAAATCGGGCTATTTCACCCGGGGCACACGTATGAGTTGACTTTTTCCTTTTTCGGTGGTAAAAATAAGTTCTAAGTTACGTTAGGAGGAAAAGGCATGAGCAAAGGAACGTTCTACATCACGACCCCCATCTACTATCCGTCCGCCAATCTCCACATCGGGCACACCTACTGCACCGTGGCCACCGATGTCATGGCCCGGTACAAGCGAATGCGGGGTTTTGACGTGATGTTCCTCACGGGTACGGACGAGCACGGCCTGAAAATCGAGGAGAAGGCCCGGGAAGCCGGCGTCACGCCCCAGCAGTTCGTGGACGGCGTCGTGGCCGGCATCAAGGAGCTGTGGAAGCTGATGAACATCTCCTACGACCGCTTCATCCGCACCACCGACGATTATCACGTCTCCTCCATCCAGCGCATTTTCAAAATGATGTACGAGAAGGGGGACATTTATAAGGGCTCCTACCGGGGCCTGTACTGCACCCCCTGCGAGAGCTTCTGGACCGAGAGCCAGCTGGTGGACGGCAAATGCCCCGACTGCGGCCGGGAGGTGAAGTATGCCGAGGAGGAAGCCTATTTCTTCCGGGCCAGTAAATATGCCGACCGGGTGCGGGAGCTGCTGAAGACCACCGATTTCCTGGAGCCCGCCAGCCGCGTCAATGAGATGGTCAACAATTTCCTGGACTGCGAGGGCGGCCTGCAGGACCTCTGCGTCAGCCGCACCACCTTCAAGTGGGGCATTCCCGTGGATTTCGATCCGGGCCACGTGGTCTATGTCTGGCTGGACGCGCTGTTCAACTATATGACGGCCCTGGGCTTCTGCAACGACGCCCATCACGACCTGGAGAAATTCTGGCCCGCCGATGTGCATTTCGTCGGCAAGGAGATCGTCCGCTTCCACTCCATCTACTGGCCGGCCTTCCTCATGAGCTTGGATCTGCCGCTGCCCAAAAAGGTCTACGGGCACGGCTGGCTGCTGCTGGACGGCGGCAAGATGTCCAAGAGCTTCGGCAACGTGGTCGATCCCGTGCTCCTGGCCGAGCGCTACGGCGTGGACGCCCTGCGCTACTTCCTGCTGCGGGAGTTCCCCTTCGGGAGCGACGGCAATTTCTCCAATGAGGCACTGATCGCCCGCATCAACGCGGATCTGGCCAACGACCTGGGCAACCTCGTTTCCCGCAGCGCCGCCATGATGGAAAAGTATTTCGGCGGCGTCGTTCCCGCCCGGCGGGCCGACGGTCCCGAGGACGCGGAGCTGATCGCCATGGCGAAGGCCCTGCCCGGCCGCTTCGAGGAGCAGATGGAGAAATTTGCCTTCCAGCAGGCCCTGCAGGAGGTTTTCAAGGTCCTCTCCCGGGCCAACAAGTATATCGACGAAACCGCCCCCTGGGTGCTGGCGAAGGACCCCGAAAAGACGGACCGGCTGGGCGGCGTGCTCTACAATCTGCTGGAGACGGAGCGCATCTGCGTCACCCTGCTCAAGCCCTTCATCCCCGACAGCGCCGAGCGTTTCCGCGGCATGCTGGGCGTGCCCGGGGACCGCTTCGGTTGGGAAGACGCACTCTGCTGGGGCGTGCTCAGCGACGGCGCCAGGGTGAGCAAGGGCGAGAACGTGTTCCCCCGCATCGATATACAGAAGGAGCTGGCGATGCTGGAGTCGATCCACGAAACCAAGCAGGCGAAAGAAGCCGCTCCTGAAAAGAAGCCGGAGAGCCCCGCAGAGGGCCTGATCTCCATTGGCGACTTCCAGAAAGTGGAGCTGCGGGTGGCAAAGGTCCTCGCCTGCGAACCTGTAAAGAAATCCGATAAGCTCCTCTGCCTCCAGCTGGACGCGGGGGGCGAGCAGCGTCAGGTGGTCTCCGGCATCCACAGCTGGTATCAGCCGGAGGATCTGATTGGGAAGAAGGTCCTGCTGGTCTCGAACCTGACCCCCGCAAAGCTGCGGGGCGTAGAATCCCGGGGCATGATCTTGGCCGCCACGGTGGGGGACAGAGCACAGGTAGTCTTTGTGGACGACGCTATCCCGGAAGGAAGCAAGTTGTCCTGAATAAAAAATGTTCGCCCCCGGAGGTTTCCGGGGGCGAAGCTGTCTGAGGGAGGTGCTCGATGGAGCTGAGGGAAACATTCAACGAAGACGCAGTAAACTATGACCGGTTCAGACCGACCTATCCTCCGGAGCTGTTCCGGGATATCTTTGTCTATTCCGGCGTCGGCAGGGACAGCTCCCTTGTAGAGATCGGCGTAGGGACCGGGAAGGCAACGACGCCGTTTGTGGAAGCGGGCTGCCAGGTGTGCGGGGTAGAGCTGGGGGACAAGCTGAGTGCCTTCGCTGCCGAGAAATTCCGGGCTTATGAAAACTTTGCCATTCACTGCGGGGATTTTATGGAGTTTCCCCTGGAGGACGCCTCTGTGGATTTGGTGTATTCGGCAACGGCATTCCATTGGCTGCCCCAGGAGGCGGCTTACGCGAAGATCCGAAGCTGCCTGAAGCCCGGCGGCACACTGGCGATCTTTCACATTCATGCCTTTCCGAATCGAATGAACGACCCAACGAACGCCGCTAACCGGCAGGTGTACGACAGGCTGAGACCGAATGATCGAAGGATTGTTGAATTTTCCGAAGATGACTGCGCGCCGACGCTGAAAGCCCTTCGGGCACAGGGCTTCCGGGATGTGGAAGCAAGGCTCTATCGCCGCGTGCGGCCCCTTCTGACGGAGGCGTATATCGGCCTGCTGGGAACTTATTCCGATCATGCTGTCCTGGAACCGGGATTGAAGCGGCGCTTTGAGGAGGAGATGCGCGACGCCATCGACGCAGCCGGCGGCTTCATCAACATCTATGATACCGTTGCTCTCTATCTGGCGAGAAATCCATGAGAAAACCCGGCGGGACTCTCCGCCGGGTTTTGCGCTGTATAGAGATCCTTATGCCGTCCTGAAGTCGCTGCGCAGGGCGGCATAGCAGACCAGATCACAGATCCCCCGGTTATTCTTCCCGGCCTGCCGGTGCGTTCCTTCGTATTGCATGCCCACTTTCTGCATGACCCTGCCGGACCTGGGATTGTTGACGTCGTGATAAGCGGCGATCCGGTTCACCTCCGCTTCGTCGAACAGGTAATCCAGGACTGCGCGCAGCGCTTCCGGCATGATACCCCGGCCCCAAAAGGCGCGGCCCAGGCAATAGCCGATCTCCGCCGAGTTCACCGATTCATCCAGCTTGACGGCGGCAATGCTGCCGACGACGGTTCCGGCTTCTTTGACTTCGATGGCCCATTGGAAACAGCCTCCGTCCTGATACTTTTCCACCCAGGTCTCCAGCAGGGCTGCGGTAGCCTCGGCAGAAGCGTGACAGGGCCAGGTGAGAAAGCGGGTCACCTCCGGGTCCGACGCCCAGTTGCGGTACATGTCCTCCGCATCAAGCACGGTGAATCGCCTGAGTATCAGGCGGCCGGTCTCCAGCCGCTTCGTTCCGATCTTTTTCACTCTGCCGCTCCTTACACGAATCGTTTGATCACGATCTGCGTACGGCCCTTGCGGCTGAGACCGCCCACCTCGCTGAGCTCCATCCTGCCGAGTCCCCGCAGGGTGATGCGGCTGCCCGCTTCCACGCTCCTGTCCGGCTTCAGGCATTCCAGACCGTTCAGGAAGACCTTTCCCGCCCGGATGGCGGCCGAGGCCTTTTCTCTGGAGAGGCCGAAGCCGCAGCCCACGACGGCGTCCAGCCGCACGCTTGCCACCGTGTCCCGCAGGAGCCGGTATTCCGCTTCCCGCGCTTCCGCCGCTTCGGTTTCCGCAAGGGTGAGGGAAGCCCGGCCCGCGGAGCTGAGATTCTGCAGCACGTAAGGCGCGATCTCCCGCAGCAGGACGATGTCGCAGCTGCCGGGACGGGGGAGGATATCGCCCACCATATCCCGTTCGATGCCGAGACCCATGAGGGCTCCCAGGAAATCCCGATGGCTCAGTTCTTCGCCGCTGCGCCAGACTGCACGGAGCACGGCCAGGGGAGAAGCGGCGCTGCAGGCCGTTTCCGCCGTCTGCCAGTCGGCTGGAAAGATGAGCACGGTGCGCTCCGCTTCGTCGTATCCGCCCCAGAACAGGGCTTCGGCCTCCAGCGCCCGCAGCACCGGTTCGCAGCAGAGCCGGTCCCGCTCGCTGAGAAAGCGGCTGTGCTGCATGGCGCCGCTTTTCTGCCGGAGCTCATATTTGTCCAGCAGCCGGGCGAGGAGCGAGTCGTCCTCCGGGCTGCGGGCGTATTTTCGGATCAGCTCCCTGCGATAGTCGCGGTTCAGCATGTCAGAGCCTGCGGATGCGGTAGTCCCGCCCGAATTCCAGCTTCAGCACCCGGGGGGAGTCCATCCGTTCAAAGATCGGCATATGGGTGACGAAGACATACCGGGCCCCGGCGCGGCCCAGCGCATCCAGGATATGCTGCATCCCTTCCGCGCCTTCGGCGTAGGAGGTGGTCTGGAAGGTCTCGTTGAAGAGCACCAGCGACCAGGGCCGGAGCTGCTCCAGGATCGCGGCCACTTCCTTCACTTCGCCCTCGAAGCGGCCCGCCGCGTCCGCGGCGTCGAAGTCCTTTTCCGCGGAGGAGAACTGACAGAAGACGGTTTCCCGCAGACTGATCTCCGCCCGCTCCGCGCAGACCGGGAGCCCGGCCTGGGCAAAGAGCACGGCGGTGCCGATGGAGCGGATGGTGCAGGTCTTTCCGGTGGAATTGGCGCCGCGGATGAGCGTTCCGTCGCAGTCCTCGATGGTCACGTCGTTGCGTATGATATCGCCGACGGGCATTCCCTCCAGGAGCAGGTGCAGATCGTAGAGCCCGGAGGCGCGGAAGACGTCGGCCTCTCTGGGCAGCAGCTTCGGCAGGCACATGGGCGCGCCGCTCTGGGCCAGACGGCGCACATAGCGCACGCCGGTGTCGTAGAAGCCCAGCTCGCCGCTGAGGCCCCGGAAAAACTCGTAGATGCTCCCGGCGATGGAGCCCAGCACGGTGTAGAGCTCATACAGGGATTCGTTCAGGATGCCCCGTGCGGTCTCCAGATGGAATTCGCCCATGTCCACCTCCGGCGTATCGTCGGCCGGAGGGGCGGTCTTGGTGAGTCTCGCCGCCAGGCGCTTCATCCGCTCGCCCAGGCCGTTGTCCTCGGTGGGGAGGGCCTCCTGCAGACTGGCGGAGACGATGCGCAGAGTATCGTCCGTCTCCGTGCGGACCTTGAAGCGGTATCCGGTCACGGTGTCCCGCCCGAAGATCGACGAAATCTCGCCGATCTCGTCCAAGGATCGGTTTTCCATCATCTCCCGGCAGTATTCCCGGATGCCCCGCAGACCCTCCGAGGCGACCTCATAGCGCCCGACGGTCTCGTACACGGAGCGGAAATAGCTGACGGTTTTCTTCGCGAAGGCTGCGGTGATGCGCAGGGCCTCGTAGGTGGCGTCCAGGATGCCGCCGGAGGTCTGGGGTACGCCGTAGGTATAGATCCCGGCCTGCATCTCCCGCCAGTCGCTCTGCAGGGTGTCGTAGTTTTTGAAAATATCCTGCAGCTCCTCCAGCAGCTTCGGGCTGGAAACGAAATCCATCAGCACCGCCTGCCGGTATTCGACCTCCTCCGCCGTTTTCAGCGGAGATTTCAGTACCTCCAGGGTGTACGCGCCGGTCTCGCCGGAGGCGCACAGTTCCCGCACGGCCTTGTCCACGGAGAGATCGTACACGGTCTCCGCCATGGCGCCGCGCAGGGGATCGTCGGAAAACTCCCGCGTTTCCTCGTAGTGCTTGTAAAGCAGACTGAATTTCATGCGCGCTCACCTCCGTTCCCGGGAAAACGGCTCAGCAGGGATTCTGCGTCCAGTCCGTAACGGCGCAGGATATCGGACGCATAGGAGCCCTCCGCCTCCCGCCGCCGCTCGATGCGATAGGTCCTCCGGTTCTGGTCGTCCTCGTCCACGATGACGCTGAGGAAGGGCACCCCCGCAGCCTCCAGACCGTGCTGATGTGTGATATAGAGGACGAAGCTCCCGCTGTCCTTCAGCTTTTCCGCCAGGGCCAGCGTGCTGGAAACGGCCAGCTCCTCGTTGGTGGTGGCGTAGGTCTCGTTCAGAAGGATGAGGCTGTTGCCTCCGTGGGCGGCAAGGATCTCGCCGACGCGGCGCTGTTCGTCCGCATAGCGGCCGTCCGCCTCGAAGCGCTCGTCCTGGGGGAAGTGGGTGAAGACGTTGCCGACCGGCCATATCTCCGCCGATGCGGCGCAGACGGGACAGCCGGACAGAAACAGAAGCGCGGCGTTTGCAAGGGAACGGAGATAGGTGGTCTTGCCGCCGCCGTTCGCGCCGGTGAGGAAGAAAAAGGGCTCCGCGGAGGTGAATTCCGCGTCGTTGGGAACGATCCGGACGCCGCTCTTCAGCAGCAGAGAGATATCGTAGAGCTCGCGCACGCGGATGCGCTTCTCCTTCGCCGGAGCGGGCCAGCAGAGGGGAAGCCCGGCGTTGCGGATCCGGTCCATGAGGGCCAGGGCCTCCAGATAGAAGCCCAGCTCAAAGCGGTAGCTCAAAATGCCCTCGTCGAAGCTGCCGCTGTTTCGGGCATAGAAATCCCGAAAGGCCAGGAAGGCCTCCGGATGCAGGCGGGCCAGGGCGTTCACCATCCTCGCGTCCAGCCGAATGGAAACGTCGCGCTGACGCCGCTCAGGGGGAAGCCCCAGCTCGGCGGCGCAGCGCTGCAGCCGTTCCACGTAGCTCTCCCGGAAATCCGGGCGCATCCACAGGTTGTCGCCTGCCATGCGGAAGGTCTCGCGGCGGATCCGATCCGCCTCCTTCCGGAGCTTTTGCGCCTCCGCCGCCATATCGGACCAGACCGGGTCGGCAAAGTCGCCGCGGAAACGGCTGCCGAAGCGTAGCAGCAGCGGCCCGCCCTGCTCCGGCAGGGAAGCGGCCAGACCGGCGAAATCCGCCACGGCCGCCATAAGGCCGACGAAGACGTAATGCCGCTCGTTTTCGCATTTCACCGCCTGCATCGCCGCGTGCAGCCGCACCAGGTCCGCAGACACCGCCTCCAGGTCCTTCAGGATACCGCGCACTTCGCCGTTCCCGTCCAGATAGCGGAGCAGATCCTGCCGCACGGGAATGTCCTCCGGGCGGCAGAGGACCCGCATGGCGCCGATGGATTCCTCGGAGAAAAACGCCGTCAGCTTCACGTCCTCGAATACATGTTCTTCGATCCGCGTCCCTGAGGCCTTGTCAGAAAAGAGAAGACTGGGGTAGCTCATATTCTTCCGTTCCTTATATAACAGACTGCCTGTATCTTAGCAGGTTTTCCTTTCGTTGTAAACAAGGAAGAGGACCGGGCCGCCTCCGTAAAAACCGGGAAAAACAATTAAAAAGTGCTTGCAATTACGCTTGGGATATGCTAAACTATAATACGTTGCAAATAGAAGAGAAAGAGGTGAACTGAAGTGAAGGAAGGTATCCATCCTCAGTATTATCAGACTACCATCAAGTGTGCGTGCGGAGAGGTGATCGCCACCGGCTCCACGAAAAAGGATATCAAGGTCGAAATCTGCTCGAAGTGCCACCCCTTTTTCACCGGCAAGCAGAAGCTGGTCGATACGAGCGGCCGTGTTGACAAGTTCAACAAAAAGTTCGGTCTCGCTTGACTTTGGATATTCCGGAAGCTCCGCGCCCTTGCGCGGGGCTTCTTTCTTTAAATTCGGAGGAATGAATGCAGGATATTCGGCAGGAAACCAAAGAAAAAGCCGTGCTGGTAGGCCTGGCTGCGGACAGTATGCCGCCCGAGGAACGCAGCACGGAGGTAACGATGGAGGAGCTGGCCGCCCTTTTGGAGACCGCGGGAGGCGAAGCGGCGGGCTGGTCCCTGCAGAACAGAGATACGCCGGACCCCGGCAGCTTTATCGGCAGCGGGAAGGCGAAGGAGATCAAGGAGCTTATCGCCGCCAACGACTGTGATCTGGCGCTGTTCGACAACGAGCTTTCCCCCTCCCAGATGCGGAATCTGACGGAGGCTCTGGGGGTCAAGGTGCTGGACCGCAGCGGTCTCATCCTGGATATATTCGCAGGACGTGCCCAGACGAGGGAGGGCCGCCTCCAGGTGGAGCTGGCCCAATATCAGTATCTGCTCCCCAGGCTGACCGGCATGTGGACGCATCTGGTGCGGCAGACGGCCTCCGGCGGCAAAAGCCCCATCGGCACCCGGGGGCCCGGCGAGACCCAGCTGGAGACGGACCGGCGGCATATCCGCCGGAAGATACAGAAGCTGCAGGAGGAGCTGGAGGACGTCCGCCGCGTGCGCGGCACCCAGCGCCGCCGCCGGCAGAAGAACGAGGTGCCCGCCGTCGCACTGGTGGGCTATACCAACGCCGGGAAGAGCACGCTCCTGAACGCGCTCACCGGCGCCGGGATCCACACGGGGGACCGGCTGTTCGACACGCTGGACACCACCACCCGCCGTCTGCAGCTGGACGACACGCTGGAGGTGCTGCTGAGCGATACCGTCGGCTTCATCCGCAAGCTGCCCACGCAGCTGGTGGCCGCCTTCAAGGCGACGCTGGAGGAGCTGAACTACGCCGACCTGATCCTCCACGTGATCGACGTGTCCAATCCCGACTGGATGGATCAGCTGCGGGTGACGGATTCCCTCATCCGGGAGCTGGGCGTGGAATCCACCCCCAGGCTCGAGGTCTACAACAAGTGCGACCGGGCTCGGGGCGTCGAGCTGCCCCGGAGCCGGGACGCGGTGTGTATCTCCGCGGTCACCGGCGAGGGGCTGGAGGAACTGAAGGAGCGCATGTTCCGCCTGCTCACGGCGGGGGAGAAGGAAGTGACCTTCCTGCTGCCCTATGCCCGGGGCGGGGAGCTGGACAGGCTCCATGAGAGCTGCCGCATCAGGGAAACGGAGTACACGGACGCGGGCATCCGGGTCACGGCTGTCTGTACGCCGGAGGTCTTCGGGCGGCTGCGGGAATTTGCGGTGGACGATGGCTGAGGGCTATCTGATCCCCGCCGCCTTCGGGGAAGCGGAGTTTACCGAGAAACGCTCCCGCTTCATCGGGCGCGTCTGGCCGGTGGAAACGGAGGAGGAGGCGCTGGAGCGGCTGAAGGAGATCCGCACCCGTCATTGGGACGCCACCCACAACGTGTACGCCTATATCCTTCGGGAAGGGGGCGTCATGCGCTATTCCGACGACGGGGAGCCCCAGGGGACCTCCGGCATGCCGACGCTGACGGTCTTCCGCTCCCGGGAGATACAGAACGTGCTGTGCGTCGTCACCCGCTATTTCGGCGGCATCCTGCTGGGGACGGGCGGGCTCGTGCGGGCCTACACCCAGGCGGCGCAGCTGGCGCTGGCCGCCGCCGGGATCGCCGTGGTCCGGGAGTGGGAGGAGCTGCTCATCGCCTGTCCCTACGGTATGTATGAGAAGGTAAAAAGAGAACTGGCTCTGGCCGGGGCCGCGGTGACCTCGGCGGATTTCGGCGCGGACGTCTCCTTGGAGGCGCTGCTGGAAAAGGGAAAAAGCGCGGCGCTGAACGAGCGCCTGCAGGAGCTCAGCTCCGGCGCCGTGGAGGCGCTGGTTTTAGGCAGTAAATTCCGGGCCGTCAGGCTCGATCAGGAGGTAGAAAGCAATGGCTGACAAGCTGATTCTGCAAATCCACGTGACCATGGACATGAAGGACTGCTCCTTCCTCAAGGGACCCGCCGGCGAGGTGGTCATGATCCCCTTCGGCGGCACCGCAGAAGGGGAGATCTTCAACGGCGTCGTCCGTCCCGGCGGGGTGGACTGCCAGCGGGTGAACCTGGCCGGCGTGCGGCATATGTCCGCCCGCTATCTGCTGGAGGGCGAGGACAGCGCCGGTGAGAAGTGCCACATCTTCATCGAGAACAACGGCTGGTTCGAGACGCAGAGCATGCCCTTCAAGACGGTGCCCACCTTCATCACCGACAGCAAGACCCTGGCGCCCTATCTGCACACCAACAAGTTCCGGGGCGAAGGCCATCCGGACACCAAGGGCGTTCTTATCAAGTTCTTCGAGGTGGAGAATGCCTGAGCTTTGGGATCTGCGGGACGAATACCAGCGCCCCACCGGAAAAACCATCTATCGGGGCGAACCTGTACCGCCGGGATACTGGCACATCGTCGTCTCCATATGGACGCTCACGGCCGACGGCAGGCTCCTGCTCACCCAGCGGCACCCGGACAAGCATTTCGCCCTCTGCTGGGAGGGGACCGCGGGCAGCGTCCTGGCCGGGGAGAGCAGTCTGGAAGGTGCGCTCCGGGAGCTCCGGGAGGAAACCGGCCTCCGCGCCGTTGCATCGGAGATTCGCCTCCTGAGCTCGGACCGGAAGGAAGGCTTCTTTCTCGACGATTATCTGTACCTTTGTCCGGAGCGGGAGCCTCTCCTCAGCCTGCAGCCGGAGGAGGTCGTCGACGCCCGCTTCATCCCCATCGGGGAGATCGGCGAATGGATGGACAGGCTGGCGGATCCCGCCCGAAGCCGCTACCTTCGGGACCGTGGGGAGATCGAGGCTGCAACCGCCGCCTGCGCGGAAAAGTGGAGGGCGGCGCATGACGGCTAAGCTCTACGACGAGGACAGCCGTCTCCGCAGCTTCGAAGCCGAAGTCCTCCGCTGCGAGCCTGCCGGGAACGCCTGGGCCGTGACGCTGGACCAAACAGCATTCTTTCCTGAGGGCGGCGGCCAGAGCGCGGACACGGGCACCCTGGGCGGCGTCCGCGTGCTGGACGTTCAGGAGCTGAACGGGGAGATCGTGCACACGCTGCCGTCGCCTCTTCCGGCGGGGGAAAGGGTGACCGGTCTCCTGGACTGGGAAATAAGATTCCGCCGCATGCAGAACCACAGCGGTGAGCATCTGCTTTCCGGCCTTGTTCACCGGAAATACGGATACCGGAACGTGGGCTTCCACCTGGGGGACGGCGACGTGACCGTGGACTTCGACGGGGAGCTGGACCGCGAACAGCTGGACGAGCTGGAGACGGCGGTGAACCGGGCCATCGCGGAAAACGTGCCCATCCGCTGCTGGTATCCCTCGGCGGAGGAGCTGGCGGCCCTGGATTACCGCAGCAAGCTCGAGCTGACTGAAAACGTCCGCCTGGTGCGGATCGAGGGCTATGACCTCTGCGCCTGCTGCGCCCCCCACGTCTCCCGAACCGGGGAGATCGGCAGCCTCCGCATCCTGGACCATATGCGCCATCGGGGGGGGATCCGCCTGCATCTCCTCTGCGGGATGGACGCGCTGGAGGACGCCCGCGCCCGGTACCGGGCGACGCAGGCCATCTCCGGACTGCTCAGCGTCCCGCAGCTGGATACCCCGGCGGCGGTGCGCCGCGTTCTGGACGAGCTGGAGGAAACAAAGCGCGCGCTGGAAGACTCCCGGCGGCAGCTGCTGCAGCTGAAGGCTTCGGCGATCCCGGTCTCGGAGGGAAATATCTGCATCTTTGAGCCGGCGCTGGATCCCCTCTCCCTGCGGGAGCTGGTGAATGCCGGCATGGAGAAAACGCCGAAGCTCTGCGCCGCCTTTTCCGGCAAAGACGGGGACTGGAAGTATATCATCGGCAGCCGGACGGCGGACCTCCGGGCGGCGGCAAAGGAAATCAACGCCGCCATCGGCGGCCGCGGCGGCGGAAGGCCGGAGATGATCCAGGGCTCCTGCACCGCTTCCCGGCGGGCGATCGAAGCCTATTTCGCCGGGCTGACGCTTACTTAACGGGGGGACGTCCTATGGATATCAGGGAGATCCTTTCTCATTGCGACCATACGCTGCTGAAGCAGACCGCCGTATGGGAAGACGTGCGTCGGTTGTGCGACGAGGGGCTGGCCTTCGGGACAGCCTCCGTCTGCATTTCTCCCTGCTACGTCGCCCGGGCGGCCGAATACCTGAACGGCCGTCTGCCGGTGTGCACGGTGATCGGCTTTCCCAACGGCAGCAGTACCGCCGCCGTCAAATGCTTCGAGGCGGCGGAGGCCATCGGCGACGGGGCCGACGAGCTGGACATGGTGGCCAACATCGGCTGGATCAAGGCCGGGATGTTCAGGGAAGTGCGGGATGAGATCGGGGAAGTGCGGCGGATCTGCGGGAGCCGCATCCTGAAGGTCATCATCGAGACCTGTCTGCTGACGGAGGAAGAGAAAACGGAAATGTGCCGCGTCGTCTCCGATGCCGGGGCGGATTATATCAAGACGAGCACGGGCTTCTCTGCGGGCGGCGCGACCTTCGGGGACGTGCGCCTTCTGCGGGAGCATTGCCCTCCGCAGCTGCGGATCAAGGCCGCCGGCGGCATCTCGACCCTGGAGGACGCGGAGACTTTTCTTTCGCTCGGCGCTGACCGGCTGGGGACCAGCCGTCTAATAAAGCTGGCGAAAGAGCAGCTCCGCGCAAATCCGCAGGACCTCTTGCAAGGCGGCTGAATCTGCGATAGAATAACGACATGAATCACGAATCAAAGGAGGGTATTCATGAACACTTTTGACGCGATCAAGCAGCGCCACTCCACCAGGGCCTTCTCCTCGAAGCAGATCTCCGAGCAGGATCTGGAGGACATCCTGGTCGCCGGCGGACAGGCTGCCATCGGCTGCGCGGATTTCGACAGCCTGAAGCTCTACGCCGTACAGTCGCCGGAGCTGCTGGCGGAGATCGACGCCGCATCCGCCAACGGAAATCCCACCTCTCATCCGCTGTACAACGCGCCGACGCTGGTCGTCGTCGCGGCCAAGAAGGGCTTTCTGGAGAACATCGAGCTCTCCAACGCGGGCTGCATCATCCAGAACATGATGGTGCTGGCCGCGGATCGGGGGATCGACAGCGTGTATCTCTGGATGGCCATGATGGGCATCAACGGTAATGCGGAAGTGCAGAAAAAGCTCGGCTTCCCGGAGGGATACACCTGCGTGGGAAGCTGCGCGCTGGGCTATGCGGACAAGGCTTTCCCCAAGCTGAAGGGGGAGGGCCAGCGTCTGGACGTGAAGGTCATCCGCTGAAAGGAGAAGAAGACTGTGTTCCGGTACATGCAAAACTGCCCCATTTACTTCGGAGCTGGCGCTCTGGATCATTTGGGAGAATACGTTTCTGAGCTGGGCTGCAAGAAGGCCTTTTGCGTTTACGATCCCGGCGTGGAGTCCGCGGGCATTCCGGCCCGGGCGGTCGCCAGCCTGGAAAAGGCGGGCATCAGCTGCGTTTGCTTCGGGAAGATCATGTCCGATCCCACCATCAACGTGGTGGACGAGGCGGGGGAGATCGCTCTGCGGGAGAAGGTGGACGTGATCATCGGCATCGGCGGCGGCAGCAGCATGGATGCGGCCAAGGCCATCAGCATCCTGATGTCCTACCCCGGCCCCATCAGCAAATACGTGTTGGCCAAGCCCATCACCGTGGACACCAAGGTCCCCGTGGTGGCCGTTCCCACCACCGCCGGAACGGGAAGCGAGGCCACCCGCGTCGCCATCATCACCCAGACGGAGACCAACGGCAAGTGGAGCGTCTTCGTCAATACGAACCTGGCCGTGGTGGACCCGGAGCTGACCTTCAAGCTGCCGAAGAACGTGACCGCCTTCACCGGGATGGATGCCCTGAGCCATGCGGCGGAATGCGTCACCAGCAACGTGACGAATCCCCACAACCAGCTCTTCGGCTGCGCCGCCATCCGCAAGATCATCGACAATATTTATACCGCCTGGTCCGAGCCGGACAACGTGGAGGCCCGGACGGAAATGTCCCTGGCCGCCAACTGGGCGGGCATCGCCTTTGCCGAGACCATGTGCCACGTGGGACACGCCCTTGCCGACGGGCTGAGCATCGCTTTCCATACGCCCCACGGTTATAACTGCGCCCTGGCGCTGCCGGTAGCGCTGGAATACGCCGCGCCTGCCGTGCCGAAGGAAATCAAAATGGTGGCGGAGGCCATGCGCATCCCGCTGACGGGAAGCGAAAGCGCCGAGGAGGTCGGCCGTCTCTGCGCTGAGAAGCTCTGGGATCTGATGCACAAGCTGGAGATCAAGCCCCTGAAGGACATGGGCTATACCCGGGAGCAGGTGCTCCAGATCGCCGAAGAGGGGAGCGGGAGCCACCTGAGCACCTATTGCCCCGTTCCCGTGACCCGGGAAGCGGCGCTGATGCTGGCCGGAAGAATGTACGACATGTATCAGTGAGCGATTCGGGGAAGCGGGCGGCTCTGCGGCTGCCCGCTTCTTCAATTTGACGAAATAAAATCTGAGAAAACAATCATTTTTGTGGAAATAGCTCTTGAAATTCCTGAAGTAATCTGCTATCATGCAATTGTTGCCGGAAGGCAGCAGAATTGAATGGGCTGTCAGTCGGCCGGTCCGCAAAGGCCATGGGTCAGGATCGGGCGTAGACGGAATGGGGTGCAAGGCCCCGCGTATCCGACGCTGTAAGTGCGAGGATCCTCCGAAGCATCGCAGGATGTGAGCCGAAAGGCTTCCACTGTGGCAACATGGGAAGGTAGGAAGGATCCGCAGAGCGAAAGCTCCTAACACGAGTCAGAAGACTTACTGATTTGCCTCGTTTTTCGCCATAGCTAGGAAGAGTCTATGGCAGTGAGCACACGAATAACGGGTGTGTCAGCTGTTGCATTGCAATCTGACATACCCGATTTTATTTGATTTCAGCGGGTGCCGACTTCTCACCCGTATGAGATAATTCCTCCAACCTCCTTGTTCAGACACGGACTCGGGCAGCCTGGACCACTGCCCGATCGTCCGGTCTGGCGCATCGGTTTCGACGGGGAACACCCCGTGGAAATAATCCTCCACCTCCTGTTCAGACGGAAGGACCGGGCAGCCTGGACCACTGCCCGGTCTCTCCGTCTGTATGGGAGGCTTTTTACGCTTTTCCGTAGCTGCGGACGGTGTCGAACATCACTTCTACGTTTTCCCGCTTGGCATAATCCAGGCCGCAGCTTGTTTCGAACATATACCCGCCGCCGGGTGCGCAGATATCGATCAGGCGTTTGATCTCGTCGCGGACCTGTTCCCTGGTCTGCCAGCCCAGCTTCCAGGGCTGGTAGCCGCCGGTGATGCAGGCGATGCCGCCGAGCTTCTTCTTGGCGACGGCCATATCCACGTCCTCAAAGTGATAGACCACCTTTCCGGGCGGGACCTCCGTGAGGAAATCCAGGCGGGAATTGTACTTGCCCTCCGTATAAACGTAGGGTGTTTTTCCTGCGTCGATGATCTCCAGAATGACCCCCTGCAGGTATTTCCAATAGAATTTGCGGTAGTGTTCGGCGCTCATAAAGCCATCCATGCCCTTGTGCAGCGGCATAAAAACGAATTCGTTTCCGCTGCCCTTGCCCATGCGGATCATCTGCACCATGCGCTCATAGTTTTCCTCCACCCGGGCAAGAACGAAATCGGGATCGTCGTACAGGTCGCTGAGACTGAGAATGGTGCCCCGCATGCCGTTGGAATAGCTGTCGAAGGGAGCGCCCGCCATCCCGGTGCGGATGTTGGGGTAGCCCAGCTCTTCCACGTATTTCACGACCTCGGCTGCGCGCTTGTCGTGCTCCGTATAAAAGTCGTTGATCTTTTTGAACTGCCCGATCATGCGCTGGAAGTCCGGCATGGAGAAGATCCTGGCCAGTCCTCTTGCGTCGGACCCGAAGCCGCCTGCCAGCATGGCCATGGGCTTCAGCAGGTTGGAGGTCCGGGGCATCTGCTTCCGCATGGTCCAGCCGGTGCGGTCCGTTTTGAACTCCTCGAATTCTTCGTCCAGCAGGGTGGGGAACTCGATGTGCTGCTGCAGGGAGTTTTCGTCAATGGGATTGCCGGGCATGCCCGCCCAGCGGAGGTTGTTCGGTTCCGTCAGTTCCAGGCCGGGCCCCTCGCCGGCCAGGATGTTGCAGAGGCCGGGATGGACGTCCGGGTCGAAGTCGGTGACGTACTTCACCAGGGCGTGTTTCATTTTCTCCATCGTGGCGTCGTAGACCACCTCCGCCACGGTGTAGCCCGCGTTAAAAACGGGGAAGAGCTCTGCCGACGGCGTGGCCGGGATCATATCCGGTTCCCGCAGAGCGACTGCATCGTAGATGCGCTTCAGCTTCGCATCATACTTTTGTTTGTTTTCGGACGTCATTTCATTTCCTCCTGTCTTCTTGTTCAAAACGGAAATTGGCCAAATTGCACAATAATTCTAGATGATAATATCAGAGTATTGTGCAATCGTCAACAAACATTCTTCGTATATTCAGATATATAGAACGATCAGAGAAGGAATTGACAGAAACGCCCGGATTCCGATATAATTTCCGCAAGAATCACAGGGAGGGAAGGCAAATGACGAAAGAGGACGTTCGGGAATCGGGAACAGCCGCGCGCATCTCGGCCTGCGTGTGCAACATCCTTCTGGTCGTGCTGACCGTGCTCGGCATGGTGAGCTTTTTCACCCGGGGCGGAGACGGGAATATGTCGGTCGTTGGCAGCCGCTGCTTCGTTTTCTTCACGGTGGATTCCAATATTCTGGCCGCCGTCGCCGCAGCCGTCTGCCTTGCCTGGGAGCTTCGGGGCAGAAAACCGCCGAGGGCGGCCGCAGCGTTCAAGCTCACGGGGGCCGTGTCCGTAGCCGTCACCTTTTTCACGGTCCTCCTGTTCCTGGGGCCGGTCTTCGGATTCCGGGGCATGTATGCGGGGGTCAATTTCTTCATGCATCTCGTGTCTCCGCTGCTGGCCATGATCTCCGTCTGCTTTTTCGAATTCAGACCGCAGCTGCGGTTTCGCAGCATCTTCTTAGGCCTGCTTCCCACGGTCGTCTACGGAGCGGTGTATCTGACCATGGTCGTCCTGCTGAGAAAATGGATGGATTTTTACGGCTTCAATATGGGCGGCATGTGGCCGCTGAGCTTTGCCCTCATGCTGCTGGCGACCTGGCTCCTGAGCCTCCTGCTCTGGGCCGTGCGCAGGGCCGTCGGAAGAAGGGAAGCGCGAAAGACAGGGATCGCGCCATCAGGGATCGCGCCATAAAGAATCGGCTGCCCAGCGGGCAGCCGATTCTGTTTGAGCTTTTCTGCGATCAGAACTTGACGACGCGGTCGGAGCCTCCGAAGGAGGAGAAGGTGGCGGTGGCGTCCTGCAGGTAGAGGACCTGGGTATTGTCGTCGTCCGCCTTATACATGTTCTGGAGGTTGGGATAAGCGTCGAGCATGGACTGCTTGGCCTCGATACGGTCGTCGTTGATGGCCTTGGCGGCAACGCGCACCCACTCGCCGCCGGCGAAGGCGCAGATCTCCACCTTGGGATTGGCAGCCATCTGCTTGGAGCAGGGCTTGATCTTGCCGGTCTGGATATAGAGCTTGCCGTCGAAGATGTTCACGGTGCCGAAGGGGCGCACGCGGGGCTGATCGCCCTCCACGGTAGCCAGATAGTAGGTGCCGGCCTTTTTCAGAAAATCATATACTTCCTGCATGAAAATACCTCCTATTGATGATTGATTCGTTTTGCTTCGATCCTTCTGCAATTATCATAGCACAGAGGCGGGTTTCTTGCAATCCTTTTTCACCCGACGGCGCCGCCGCACCGGACGCCGCCTCCCTTGCAATCCGGAGGGAATAACGGTATAATACGGTAAAGTAAGAGTTTGGCCATGTCTGTGAAAGGAGCAGCTTTATGAAAGTGATCGGTTTCAACGGGAGTCCCAGAAAGAACTGGAATTCCGCCATTATGCTGGAAAACGCCCTGAAGGGAGCGGCCGCCGCCGGCGCGGAGACGGAGCTCGTCCACCTGATCGACCTGAACGCCACCGGCTGCCGCAGCTGCTTTGCCTGCAAGCGGCTGGGGGGCAAGAGCTTCGGACGCTGCGCCGTGAAGGACGATCTCACCGATATCCTTGCCCGCGCCCTGGAAGCGGACGCGATCTATATCTCCGCTCCGGTCTATTTCGGGGACGTGCCGGGCATGGTGCGGAACCTTTTCGAGCGTCTCTGGTTCCCGGGGCTGATGTACCGGCGGGACGGCGCCTGCGCCTACGATAAAAAGGTGAAGGTGGGCCTCATCTATACCATGAACTGTCCGGACGAGCACTTCTACGACTCGCTGACAGGAAGCCACAAGGCGACCTTCGAGCGGTTTTTCGGGGAAACGGAGGTGCTCTGCGCCACGGAGACGCTGCAGTTTGACAATTACGACCTCTACGTCGGGGATATGTTCGACGTGCCCCGGCGCAAGGAGAGGCGTGAAAAGGTCTTCCCGCTGGACTGCGAAAAGGCGTTCCGGCTGGGACAGAAGCTGGCCGAGTAACGGAGGAAACGCAGATGCCTGTTTTGGGATTCATAGGGACCGGGAATATGGGCTCCGCCCTCGTCCGGGCCGCAGCGAAGGAGAAGGGGAACCGGCTGCTGCTGGCAAACCGCTCTCCTGAGAAGGCGGAAGCCCTGGCGCGGGAGTTGGGCGGGGAAGCGACGGACAACGTCGGCGCTCTGGCGGCGGACTACGTTTTTCTCGGCGTGAAGCCGCAGATGCTGGAAGCGCTGTTTCAGGAGCTCCGTCCGGCGCTGGCTTCCGCAGAAACGCCGCCGGTGCTGGTGAGCATGGCGGCGGCCACCTCCATGGAGCGTATCCTGTCCCTCGCCGGCAGGGAGCTGCCGCTGATCCGCATCATGCCCAACACCCCGGCCGCCATCGGGAAGGGGATCACGCTGTATGACTGCAATCCGCTGGTATCGTCGGAGGCGGAGTGCGGCTTCCTGCAGGCCATGGCAGCCTCCGGGCGCTTTCTCAAAACGGAGGAGAAGTACATCGATGCGGGCGCCTGCATCTCCGGCTGCGGGCCCGCCTTCGTCGATCTTTTTGTGGAAGCCCTGGCCGACGGCGGCGTCGCCTGCGGGCTGAGCCGGGCCGCCGCCCTGGAGCTGGCCGCCGCCATGACCGCCGGTGCGGCGGAGCTCATCCTGGAGACAGGAAAACACCCCGCCCGTTTGAAGGACGAGGTGTGTTCTCCTGGCGGGACCACGATCCGCGGCGTCCGCGCCCTGGAAAAGGGCGGCTTCCGCAGCGCGGTCATGGAGGCGGTGATCGCCGCCTACGGCCTGGACAAATAAGGATTTCAGGCCCCGTAGCGCTTGCTCATGTAGAGGTAGATGGAGGAGCTCCAGGCAGACCAGAAGAGGAACTTCTCGTCAAAGGCCACCATGCCCCGCTCCGGCTTGCCGGTGAGGGCGTTGTGGGTGTGGAAGAGGCCGTTGGCCTTCAGGTTGCCGATGTAGTTGAGACCGGCTTCCTTTGCCAGGTCGAAGCGGCCGCAGGCCTCCAGCGCGAGGCAGAAGATGAGCTGCGCCGGCGGGATGATGCTGCCCTGGGCGAAGGCGTGGTTGAAGTAGGGGCTGTCCAGGGCCTCGGTGGCGAGACCGTAGGGGGTGAGGTACTTGCCCTTCGCCCACAGGGTGGCCACGGTCTTGTCGATGATGTCCTGGGGCAGCCGCTTGCCGAGGATCAGCGCGCCCATGAGGCTGATGGTCTCCGTGGCGGAGCGCTTCCCGGTGTCGGAGTTGTAGGCGGTCCACTTTTCCCCGTCCCAGAAGGCCTTGATGATCTTCTGCACCATCTCCTTGGAGCGGGCCTCGAACCCGGCGCAGACCGCCTCGTCCTTGCCCAGCAGACGGCCGAGACGGGCCTGGGCCTCCAGCTGAATGGCGAGGTAGGAGTTCATATCCGGGCTGGCCAGGGGGAAGCCCACGTTGAAATACGGCGCATCCTCCCAGCCGGTCTCCACAGCGCCGATATTCTCCATCAGGCCGTCATTATTGCGGTCGCGGCAGAGGAAGAAGAACTCGCTCCAGCGGACGATGCCCTGATAGATGTGCTCCGCGTCCTCCCGGGACACGGCGGCCAGCTGGGGATCGTTGTCCAGCAGGTGCATGAGGGCCAGGCCCTGGATGGGCGGCTTCATGGCGTTGCGGGGCCAGTTCACGTCCGTCAGGATGTCGGCGATCCTGCCGTTGGCGTCCTGATAGTCGAAGAGGCCGCGGAGGATGGTCCAGCAGAGCTTCGGGTCCTTCTCGCTGAGGCAGATGACGTGCATGGCCTGCTGCCAGCCGGACACGTGCTCGAAGGTGCCGTGGAGCATTTTGATCATGCTGTGCTTGAAGATGGTCTCCCCGGCGTCGTTGTCGTCGGGCTCCACCATAAGGCCGAAGATGGTCCAAAGGGCCTTGCGGCGCATGGGCTCCCAGGCCTCCGGCAGGCTGGGGCAGACCTCCTCGCAGAAGGCGTCGAACTCATCCTGATAGCTGCGCACGCATTCCTCGTAGGAGGGATATTCCTCCAGGGGGCGGTGGATCGCGTCGATGAAATACTCCTCCACACCCACGTCCACGACGCCGTTTTCATCCGGGACAATGTCGAAGCTCGCTCCGGTGGCGCCCTCCAGGCTGCCGCTCATGCGGCCGAAGGGCTGCAGCTTTCCGGTGAAGGTGAGGAGCAGGGCCGTGGTGGTGTTGAAGCTGAACTGCCAGGTCCCGTCCTTCAGATCCACGAGCGTGCCGCCGAATCTTCCGAGATTGGGAATGAGACGAAGGGTAAGCCCGTCCGTCCCCTTGATGCGGACGAATTTCCGCTCGCCGATGAAGAAGCGGAAGGAGCCCGCCAGACTCTCCAGAATGACCTCGCTTTCCGTGGAGGAGATCACCGTGGGAAGGGGATGCCCGTCCTTGATGATCTGCGCCTGGATCTGACGGTAGGGGCCGTTGCCCCGGACATTGCTGATATAGAGCTTGGGCTTGCCGAAGAGCTCCACGCCGTTGGTATCCATGAAGAAACCCAGGTAGGAGCCGCGGCGGGAAAAGGGCGCGTCAGAGAGGGAAATGAAGTTTTTTGCTTCCAGCATTGGATTCGCTCCTTTCGGTATTCATTTGTCTCATTCTATCATGGAATCCTTCCCGAAGCAAGAGACAGATAGGAAACGGCGGGCGGCTGAACACCCCGGTGGCAGCCGACCGCCATTCGATTTGCGATCAGGAAAGGATCTGGCGGATGAGATAGGCCATATCCTTCGTCATCTCGCCATAGTGGCCGGAGAAATAGAGGGCGCCGTCGCATTCGGTGACAAAGCGGCGGAAAATGACCTCCGCGAACCAGCGCAGCGCCACGTAAAGAACGCCGTCCTTCATCCGGGCGGGCATGAACATGGCTTCCAGGAAGCCGTTATGCACGCAGGCCACGCTCTCCGCGACGATCTCCAGATCTTCCTCCTTCGTGTGGATAACGGCGCCCTTGCCGTCATGAGTGAGTTCCACCTCCGCGCCGAAAAACTGGCTGAGGGCGCTGACGGGGACATAGAGGTCCCGCTTGATCTCCACCGTCTCCCGGGTGCCGAAATCGAAGTTCGTCAGGGCCTCGGAGAAAACCGGAGCCTCCAGCTTCACCTTGCGGTTGCGGACGTATGCGTACTGTGCACCGTCGCAGATGGCAACGGCGGTCTTGTCGCCGGTGGAGGTGAAATCGGAATCGTAGCAGGTGACGCTCCCGTCCGGATTCCGGCGGCAGTATTTGAACAGCGTCTCCCAGGCCCAGAAGGAATCGTCCAGGGTCTGGCCGTGGCCCCGATGCTTTACGTCGCGGTAAACCACGTTGGCCTTTTTGCCGGTCCAGAAGGCGAAGTTGTTGACGCCGCGGATGGCCAGGCGCGGCAGATCGTCGCACTCGTTGACCTTCAGCCAGAATTCCCGGTTGCCGGCGTTCACGTCCTGGCGGGTGGTCGTCTCCCGGCCGGGCTTCTGGGCGACGACGATGTTGTCCAGCTCGCCTCGGGACTGATACATGGGCACCGGGCAGTCGTATCCCTTCACGCTGCCGTCCTCATTCAGCAGGGAGGTTTCGGGAGAAGGACCGGCGGTGCAGTCGGCAGCAGCCAGCAGGTGGCCGCAGACGCGGGAGAACGCCATGGTCATGATATCGCCCATGGACATGCCCTGCATATAGACCCGGCCCTCGTCGATGTCGTATTTCTTCTTCATTTCTTCGATCAGGGCCTTGAGGAACTTGATGTGGTGATTCTCCTCACTGACCCGCCCGTCGCTGGAGCCCGTGAAAGCGTCCATCAGACCGGCCCGGGGACCGGGCTGGGCAGACTGCGCGGGAGGATCCGCGCTGAGCCAGGCCCTGGTCTCACCCCCGGCGTTGGGGAAGACGGCGATGGCCCCCTCGGCCTCGCACACGCACCACCAGGAGTTTTCGTTGAACTGCAGGTCGGCGCTGGCGCCGCCGCCGTGGCAGGAGATGATCAGCGGCGGTTTTTTGCCGGCGGGAAGCTCCTCCGGCACGTATTCCAGCCAGCTGTCCTCCCTGCCGTCCGCCAGAACGCCCTTGCAGAGCACGGGCTGATGGGGCGGGATGGTGGTATTGGAATTGGTGTTGTTCAGGATGACGCCCGCGGGAGGGGGAAAGGTCATTTTGCCCTCGTAGGGGGTCCCCGGGATCAGCTTGATCTTGCTCAAAGAAAACCGCTCCTTTCTCATAACATGCTATATGATTGTGGATCTCCTGTGTAAAAAGGGGGCCCGGCATCGCGCCGAGCCCCCTATGCTCAGATTTCGTAAGCTGCGGCGTAGGCCGCGCGGATCACGGACAGCAGATTGCCGACCTTCTCCGCGTCGCCGATCACCTTGACGCGGGGATCGTCCCCGAACGCGTTGACGGGGACGTAGCCCACAGAGAGGACGACGCTGTCGGCGTCGAGGCTGACCTCGCTCCCTTCCTCCGAGAGGACCACGCCCTTGTCGGTGATCTCCTTCAGGGAGGAGGAGAGGCGGACCTCGATGCCGTAGTAGCGGATCAGCTCCCGCAGCATATTGGAATTGGCCGCGCTGAGACCGGGAACCTTGAGGATGTCGTCCTGCATCTCCACGATGACGGGCTTCTTTCCCTTCAGGGCCAGGTCATAGGCGATCTCGCAGCCGGTGAGGCCGCCGCCGATGACGACCACCCTCTCGCCGGTCTCCCTCCGGCCGCGGAGATAGTCGATGGCCTCCATGGCCTTGGGGCTGTCGAAGCCGGGGATGGGCAGCTTCCGGGGAGTCGCGCCCGTGGCGACGATCACCGCCTCGGCGCCCAGAGCGTCCAGCCCGCCGGGCTCCACAGCCGTATTCAGGCGCACGTCCACCTGCAGCTTGGCAAGCTCATGCTTATACCACTCCAGCAGCTTCTTGTCCTGCTCCTTGAAGGAGGGGGCGGCTGCCGCGATGAACACGCCGCCCAGCTCGCCGCTCTTTTCATACAGGGTCACGTCGTGGCCGCGCATCTTCAGCAGACGGGCGGCCTCCATGCCGCCGATGCCGCCGCCGATCACAGCCACCTTTTTCACCGTTTCGGCGGGCTTCAGCGCCATGGCCTCCTCGTTCATGGTGGCGGGGTTCAGCGCGCATTCGCCCATGCGGCCGAAGCCGCTGGGCGTGCCCTTGTAGTGGCTGATGGCGAAGCAGCCGTTGTGGCAGGCGATGCAGGGGCGCACGTCCTCCAGGCGGCCCTGGCGGATCTTGTCGCACCATTCGGGGTCGCAGAGCAGCTGACGCGCCACGCCCACCGCGTCGATCTGGCCGGATTCCACCGCTTTGGCGTCCAGCTCCGGATCGTGCATGCGCCCGGCGCAGGCCACGGGAATGCTCACAAAGTTTTTAAGGTAGGTGACCTCCGGCAGGTTGCAGGCCATGGGCATATACACCGGGGGATGGGCCCAGTACCAGGAATCGTAGGAGCCGTTGTCGGAGTTCAGCAGATCGGCCCCGGCGGCCTCCAGGATGCGGGCGGCCGTGGGGCTTTCCTCCATGGAGCGCCCGAATTCCACGTAGTTCTCTCCGGGAAGGGCGCCCTGATTGAAGCCCCGGATCTTGCTGGCTACGCTGTAGCGCACGGAAACGGGATAATCCTGTCCGCAGGCGGCCTTTATGCTTTTGATGATCTCGCAGGCGAAGCGCAGACGGTTTTCCAGGCTGCCGCCGAACTCGTCGGTTCGGTGGTTCATGTTGGCCATGGCAAACTGGTCCAGCAGATAACCCTCATGGACGGCGTGGATCTCCACGCCGTCGATCCCCGCCTTCTTGCAGAGGGCTGCGGCCCTGCCGTAGGCGTCTATGATGTCGTAGATCTCCTTCCGGGTGAGGGCCCGGTGCTTGATGTTGGGATCCCACACGTTGGGCAGACCGTCCGAGGGAGCGACCATGGTCGATTTCAGCATCTCCGCGGGCATCTTGTCCATGCCGGGGAACACCATCTGGGAGCGGCCGAAGCCGGCGCCCAGCTGGAGGAAGAACTTGCTGCCGTAGGCGTGGATCTCCTCCATGAGGCTTTTGATCGGCCCCATGAACAGGTCCTCGCTCTGATAGAGCCAGCGGCCCTGACCGCCGACGGAGGTGACGCCGGGGATCATCAGGCCCACGTTGGCCTTCGCTCGCGCAAGGAAATAGGGGCGGGTCTTCTCCAGGAATTTCCCGTCGAAGCCGATGGGGCTGGTGCCGCCCATGGCGCACATGATGATGCGGTTTTTGATGGTGACGCCGCCGATCTTCAGCGGCGTGAACAGCGCTTCATAGCTCATGCTGCGTTCCTTTCGTCCTTCTTATTCGCTCTTCGTCTCCAGCTTGCCGTCGATCCAGTTGAGGGAATCGGTGATGTGCTTGTTCCAATACTCCCAGCTGTGGGTGCCGTGGCCTTCCACGTAGTAGTGCTCCAGGCCCACCTCAACGAAATAATTGTGCAGGGCGCGGTTGTTCTCGATGAGGAAGTCCTCGGAGCCGCAGGCCATGTAGAACTTGGGCCTGGGTCCGCCGGACTCCACCAGCTTTCTGGCAAGGGCCTTGGGATCCACATCGCTGCCCTCGATCTGGCTGGGCTTGCCGAAGGTGTGGATGAAGTAGCTCATGGACATGCCCATGCCCCCGCCGCCCTGACCGGCAGGCGCGGGCTGCGGCTCGTCGGGCATATGGGACAGACCGTCGGTGATCACGGCGGAGGAAAAGGCCAGGATGCCGCCGAAGACGTCGGGGTTCTTCAGGCCGTTGCGGATGGCGCCGTAGCCGCCCATGGAGAGGCCGCCGATGAAAGTGTCCTCCACCTTGTCGGAGATGTGGAAAACTTCCCGGGCGAACTTGGGGATCTCCTTGCAGATATACTGCTCATAGAAGGCGTCGCGCTTCACGTCGTCGATATAGAAGCTGTTTTCGCAGGAGGGGCAGAAAATGGCCATGTGGTGCATGGTGGCCAGCTGATCGAGGCTGCTGCCCCGGAGCCAGTCGGCATGGTAGCCGGAATAGCCGTGGAGGAGGATGAGCAGGCGCAGGGGACCCTTGGGAGCGGCTTCCTGGCCGGGGATGGGGAAGACGGGGCCGCCGGCGGGGACCACCGCGGTCACGTCGGTGTTGCGGTGCAGGGAGGTGGAGTAGAAGCTGATCTGAAAAACTGCCATGATTGTTCTTCCTTTCTATAATAACTATTTACTAAAATACCGTAAAATTCCCATAATCACCCCAAATTATCATAGGCCGATTATATCTTTTTCGGCCCGGTAAATCAATGCGCAATTTCAAAAAAACAACGATACTCGCGGCAGGAAAGGCTTTGATCCGCAGGACGGCGGGCCGAGCCCGGAAAATGCGGCGCATGCTTGCGTGAGCGGGGAAAGCGTGTTAAACTGAAAAACAAAGAAATACGGCTGAGAAGGAGGGAAGGAACTGTGAAAAAGCGAAGAAAGTCCATCATGGTCCTGGGCGTCGGTCCCGTCCTGCTGATGACGGTGCTGTTCGTCGTGCTGTGCGTGTTTCTGACGATCGCTTACTTTGGACTGAGGGAGCGGGATCACGGCGTGGCTGTGTGCAGTCTGTTTTTCGGCGTCTCCTCCGGTATCGCCGCGATCCTGCTGCTGGCCGCCTTTTTCCGGCACCGCAGGGAGGACGCGGAGCGGGAGGAAGCCTGGGCGAAAATGGAAGAGCGGGAACGGCGGAAGAAGTAAGCTCCCGCGGAAAGGAAAGCAAATGGAAAGAACGATATCTGTCAGGGGCGTGGGCAGTCTCCGGAAGAAGCCGGACTACGTGACGATCTCTCTGGAGCTGGAAGCGAAGGATATGGATTATGAAAAGGCCGTCGCCGCTTCCTCCGGGCAGATCGAGGAGCTGACGGCGGCGTCGTGCGCCGTCGGCTTCCGGATGGAGGATTTGAAGACGTCCTCTTATCAGGTACGCACGGAATACCGCAGCGAGCAGGACGAGAACCGGAATTACCGACAGGTGTTCGACGGGTACGTCTGCCGGACGGGGATGCGCCTCGCCTTTGATTTCAGCGTGCTTCGCCTGGGTGAAGCCCTCTCCGCCGTCGGCGCCTGCAGCGTGCGGCCGGAGCTGAACATCGCCTTCACCGTTAAGGATCCCGCTGCGGCGCACGGGGAGCTGCTGCGTGCCGCCGCCGCCAACGCCCGGGAAAGGCGGAGATCCTGTGCGAAGCCTCCGGCGTCCGGCTGGGGAAGCTGCTGCGGGTCGAATACGACTGGTCCGATCCCGCTGTGCGCTCCCGTACCTCCGTCAGCGCGGAAACGGCCGGTCTTCGGATGATGAAGAACGCATTTCAGGCGGACATGGTGCCGGAGGACGTGGAGCTCAGCGATTCCGCAGGCTTCACCTGGGAGATCGAATGATCCGATCCGGCAGGCAGGAAAAAAGATGAAAAAACGGGGCCCGGAGCTTATTCGATAAGCTCCGGGCCCCGTACGATTGCTTTCGGGGATCAGACCAGATAGGGATTGGGATCGGTGAACATATGCTCCTCGATCTCAGGCTGGGAAGCGTATTTGCCGATCATGCAGAAGATCTCGCCGTCGGGGGAACCCTCGCGGGTCATGGTGCCGTAGCCGCGGCCGACGCTGTACATCCTCTTCCAGTTGTCCAGGAAGAGAAGAGTGTCGCTGCGGAAGCCCATCTTGGCGCCCAGGATCTTCTCCATGTTCTGCTCCGTGGCGCTGACGATGTACATGCCTTCCTTGATCTTCACGTAATCGGCGGGCTCGTCGGAGCCGGGCAGGGAGCCCATCATACTGCTGATGCCGCTGGTGCCGGCCTGGCGGGCGACGTACTGGATGCGGTACCAGTTGGAATTGTGGTAGACGTGGGTGGTGGACATGGTATGGCCGTAGACCCAGCGGACGCCCGTGCCCACCACGTCGTCGGTGAAGCCGTGACGGCGGCGGTCGGTGTGCTCCTCACCCTCGATCTTGATGTAGCCGAAGCCCCAGTGGCTGTCGATCAGATAGGGGTAGTAGGGATTCTCGCCCACGGAGCAGCGGAGGAAGGTCACAAGGCCCTGCTCCTCGTCGATGATGAAGGTGTGGTTGGCCCGGGGCTCCTTGACGCAGTAGGTGAGCAGATAGGTGTAGTCGTCAGCCTTGCGCACCTCGTACCGGTCGGCTTCGCCGCACTGCTTGCCGCCCAGGATGCTCCAGCTCAGATGATCCCTGTCCACCAGATCCAGGTGGATGTCGCCGGTTTCCTTGCCGGTGTCGATGACGAAGTCGAACTGCCTGCCGGCCAGCTCGAAGCAGCGGGGCGGGCAGAACTGGGAAATGGAATTGCGCGCCGCAATGGGACCGTATTTTTCAAAAAGATTCATGTGGATACCTCCCATATTATTATATTCTTTTCTCTATCGTAATCTTTTTCTCCCGGAAAGTCAATCCGAAAAGCGAAGCTGAGAGAGAAAACCTGTACGGCGCCATCCGGGACGGGGCGGAATTTGCCTGGGTGCCCAGCGGGGACACCTGCGCCTTCTGCATCACCCTGGCCTCCCGGGGCTGGCAGAAGGCCGGCCGAGAGGCGATCAAGGGCGGCCACGCGGAGCACATCCACAACAACTGCTATGACATTCTCGGGTGCTTCTGAGCAGCAAAAATCCCCGGAACCCTTGGAATATCAACGGTTCCGGGGATCGTGGCGGAGAAGTCGGGATTTGAACCCGAGCGGCGCTCAACACGCCCTACTCCCTTAGCAGGGGAGCCCCTTCGGCCTCTTGGGTACTTCTCCAATTGCCGCAGCTATTGTAAAATAGCACAGCTTCCGCCCTGTGTCAAGGCGTTTGCGAAGGAAATCGGAAGATTTTGAAAAAATGAGGAAGATTACGGTTGACAACTGCGGATGCGTTTGTTATTATAGCTGGGCGTTCCAAAGACAGCGGGCAGCGGCAGCGCGGAAGTCCCGCCGAGGAGAGCTTCTGAACTATTGCTTGGATGCTTACTGCCCTCCTGTCTTTCGGCCGGAGGGTTTTTCTTTTGGGCGCGAATACAGTACGGAGGTGAAATAATGCCTAACGCACGGGTACTGAGTGAGAAGCAGGCGATCGTGGAAGACCTCGTCAAAAAGTTCCGTGAAGCCCAGGGCGGTGTTTTCGTGGATTACACGGGAACCACCGTGGCTGCCGACACGGAGATGCGCCGCGCCATGCGCGCCGCCGGCGTCGACTACTCCGTCGTCAAGAACACCCTCACCAGGATCGCGGCTGACAAGGTGGGCTTCGACGCCCTCGATCCCATCCTTCACGGCGCGACTTCCATGGCGGTGTGCCATTCCGACCCCGTGGCCGCGGCCAAGATCATCTGCGAGTACGCCGACAAGAAGGACAGCACCATCAAGATCAAGGCCGGCTTCGTTGACGGGAAGGTCATTACTCCCGAGGAAGTCCGCGCTCTGAGCGAGCTGCCCTCCAAGGAAGCGCTCGTGGCCCAGGTCCTGGGCACGATGATGGCTCCGGTCACCAGCTTCGCAACGGTTCTCAATGCCAACATCCGCGGTCTGGCTGTCGCTCTTCAGGCGATCGCAGACAAGAAATCCGAAGGCGCTGCCTGAGGCAGGCGACCACAACTCATTTAATAGGAGGAAATTAAAATGGCCAGCGAAAAGATCAATGCTCTGATTGAAGAAGTTTCCAACCTCACCGTTCTCGAGCTGAGCGAGCTCGTTCATGCCCTCGAGGAGAAGTTCGGCGTCTCCGCCGCCGCCCCCGTGGCCGTCGCTGCCGGCCCCGCCGTCGCCGCTCCCGTGGAGGAAGTGGAAGAGAAGACCGAGTTCGACGTCGTGATGACCAGCTTCGGCTCCGAGAAGATCAAGGTCATCAAGGCCGTCCGCGAGATCATCTCCGGCCTGGGCCTGGCCGAGGCCAAGGCTCTGGTGGAAGCCATCCCCGCCAAGATCAAGGAAGGCGTCGCCAAGGAAGAGGCCGAGGAGCTCAAGAAGAAGCTCGAGGAAGTGGGCGCCACCGTCGAATTGAAGTAAGCTTCCTTGCTGTATCGCCCCGGAGAACGGCAGCCGCCGTTCTCCGGGGTTTTCCTATCCGCAGGAATTTACGATTTGTTTACCATTCCCGCGCCGCGCATGATATACTGAAACCGTGCCCCCGAAGGCTTTGCCGCCTTCCGGGGTCCGTCAACACCGAGGGGAGGCCGTGAAGTGGAAAAAACGGTTCTGGTTGTGGAGGACGACGCCAATATCGCCGATTTGCTCCGCATCTATCTTGAAAAGGACGGGTACGCGGTCAAGATCGCCGGAGACGGCGGAGAAGGTCTGAAAATGTTTCACGAGGTCTCGCCGGAGCTCGTTCTGCTGGACGTCATGCTGCCGGTGATGGACGGCTGGCAGGTCTGCAGCGCGATCCGAAAGACCGACAAGACCCCCATCATCATGCTGACGGCCAAGGAGGAGACCGACGACAAGGTCCACGGTCTGGAGCTGGGGGCCGACGACTATATCACCAAGCCCTTCGAGGTCAAGGAGCTTCTGGCCCGCATCCACGCCGTTCTCCGGCGCACGGAGGGGGAGGAGGAGCACCGGGGCCAGGTGCTGACCTTCGACAAGCTGGTGATCAACATGGACTCCTACGAGCTGATCGTCGACGGGAAAAAGGTGGATACGCCGCCCAAGGAAATGGCCCTGCTCTTCCATCTGGCCTCCTCGCCCAACCGGGTCTATACCCGCAACCAGCTTCTGGACGAGGTCTGGGGCTTCGATTATCTCGGCGATTCCCGCACGGTGGACGTCCACGTCAAGCGCCTCCGGGAAAAGCTGGAGGGCGTCAGCCCCCGCTGGGCCCTGTCGACGGTGTGGGGCGTCGGCTATAAATTCGAGACCTTCCCCGAAAAATGAGAAGGAGCATTCAGTCCCGAAACACGATCTTCAGCGCCGGGTTGGTTTTTTTCAGCTTTCTCATCCTGAGCATGCTGTTTTCCGTCGTATGCTTCAGCTATGTGATGCGGGACAAGCAGCACATGCTGGAATCCACGGCGGAGGTCGTGGCGGACGTGGCGGCGGCGGTCCGGGAGGTCTCCGATCTGGAGGACTGGGAGCTCGGTCTGCAGGCAGCGTCCATTTCAAGGGCCACCGGCTTCCACGTTTTCATCTGCGACGATGCGGGCCGCGTCGTCGTCTGCTCCGATGCGCTCGTCTCCTGTCAGCACATCGGAGCTTATCTTTCCTCCGGATTGTTGAAGAAATCAAGGACAGCGGGAGCCTGCTCCGCCTGACCGACCTGTCGGGGTTCTACGGCGAGAAGCGCTACGTCGCCGCGATCCCGATCGTGCAGCGAAGCGGGGAGATATCCGGCTACGTCTTCTCGGCCGCGAAAACGGGCGCGATCTGGAGCCTGTGGAGCAGCTTCACACAGATGCTGCTCCTGACCTGCTTCCTCGTCCTGCTGATCGCCATCCCCATTTCCGTCATCTCCAGCCGCAGAGAATCGGCGCCGCTGAAGGAGATGGCCGCCGCTGCCCGGCAGTTTGCCAAGGGCGACCTGAGCGTCCGGGTAAAAATGAAAAACAGGGACGACGAGATCGGCGAGCTCTGCGAGGCCTTCAATCAGATGGCGGACGCTCTGGAGACCTCGGAGACCCGGCGCAAGGAATTCATTTCCAGCGTCTCCCACGAGCTGAAAACGCCCATGACCACCATCTCCGGCTTTGCCGACGGGCTGCTGGATGGGACGATCCCCATGGAAAGCGCGCCGAAATACCTTTCCATCATCGCCGGCGAAACGAAGCGCCTCAGCCGTCTGGTGCGGCAGATGCTGGACATCAGCCGCATGAAGGAAAAGTCCGATCTGCGCACCTCCAGCTTCGACGCGGCGGAAGCCCTGCGCCTGAGCATCACGAACCTCTACGGAAAGATCGACGAGAAGGGGCTGCAGCTCCGGCCCGAGATCCCGGAGGATCCGGTGATCGTGCGGGGCAGCGGGGACGACGTAGCCCGGGTGATCTACAACATCCTGGACAACGCCGTGAAGTTCGCCCACGCGGACACGCCGCTGGTCGTCAGCCTTTTCAAGCAGGGCGCGAAGGCCTATATCTCCATCGCGGACCGGGGCGAGACGATCCCGGAGGAGGAGCTGCCGGCCATTTTCGAGCGCTTCCATAAATCCGACCGGTCCCGCAGCCTGGACAAGGACGGCGTGGGCCTCGGCCTCTACATCGTGAAGACCATTCTGGATCAGATGGGGGAGGACATCTGGGTCCGCTCCAAGGACGGGGAGACGGAATTCCGCTTCTCCCTCACCCTCGTCTGAGCTTCCGGCCGCTGAAAGGACGTTTACATTTCTTTTACACGGAGTTCACACTTTGTATCCGGATATCGGCTATACTGAAGCCGGAGTTGGAGGCTGATATGTCAGACGATAAGGATATTCGGCAGGAACCGAACGCATATACCGCGCCTGCGGAAAACGGCGGCTATCAGTTTTGCTCCCGGCTGGACCGGGCGGAAACGGTATACGCGGCAAAAGCAGAGAAGAAGTCCGGCTTCGTTGGTCCGCTGATCGCGGCTCTTCTCATCCTGGCTGCGGCCGGAGCGGCCTTCTGCGTTCTCATCCTGCATATTTCTCTTTCCGTCACGCATGATGAAAACGGCTTTTCCGTCGAGCTCGTCAGAAGGCAGCCCTCCGAGCCGCTCCTGCGGCTGGAAAACCAGACGCCTTCCTTTGAAGAGGTCGTTCAGGATTCCGCGGGGATCGCCGGAAGATATGAGTGGAACGGCGAGACCCTGCCCATGTCCGCCGTCAGCAGGGGATCGGCCATGTCCTACGGACAGATCTATGCGGCCTGCGCCCCCGCGGTGGGCATCCTGAGATCGGCGGATTCCTCCGGGGCCGTGCGCACCGGGGCCGTCATCGTGATATCGGAGGACGGAGCGCTCATCGCCAGTACGCACCTGGTCTCCGGCGCGGAGAGCATTTCCGTGGAGATCGGCGGCAGCAAATACGATGCGTACGTGGTCGGCCTGGATTACGCAACGGATCTGACGGTGCTGAAGATCGACGCGCAGGGTCTGGAAACGGCCACCTTCAGCAGCGGTGAGACCGCCTACCCGGGCGACAGCGTCGCCGTCGTGGGCAATCCGGTGGGCGGCGTTGTGAACATCACAGACGGTATTCTTTCCGCCGTGAACCCCTCCTTCCATTACCGCGGCTTTACGCTTGAGGCTTTTCAGATGGGCATTTCCCTGGGGGATGTCGCATCCGGCAGCGCCCTCGTCAACGGCGCCGGGCAGGTGATCGGCATCGTCAACCCGGACATGGCGTCACAGCTCCCGGACGCGGGCGGCATCGGCTTCGCCATCTCGATGCATACCGCGAAAGACGTGATCGAGGAGCTTTTGAAAAACGGATACGTCGCCGGGCGTCCCTCCTCGGGGCTTACCGTTTCCGAGCTTCCCGCTGCCTACGCCGCCTACTATGAATACCCCTGCTGCCTCTATATCTCCTCCGTGAGGGAAAACAGTCCCGCCGAAGAGGCCGGTCTCCTTCGGGGAGATCTCATCCTGAAGGCCAACGGACAGACGGTGGAAAGCGTTTCCGATCTCTATTCCGTCATCAACGGCTGTGCGGCCGGCGATCCGCTGACCCTGGAGGTGTTTCGGGATCGGAAGACCTTCGAAGTCACCTTCACGCTTATGGAAGCTGCCAAGCTATCCGATTGATCTGCTTGTCCTCACTTGTTTTCATACTTTCCCCTTTTCAAGCAGCAGGAGGCGCGGTTTGTCCGCGCCCCCTGCTGTTTTCGCCCATAAGATACAAATTGCTCCGGTTGTCACAGCTGCCGCCTTATGCTATAATCCAGGCGCAGGGACGGGCCGGTTTTGCCGTCCTTGCCGTTCCCGGAAACTTACTTGATGGAGACTGCCATGCTGCTGCGCAGATTCACAGCGATTATGCTGTCCGTTTTGCTTCTTTTCGCGCTTCTCCCGCCCTCCACTTCGGCGGAAGGGGAGACCGTCCCTTCCGAGCTGATCTGGGAGCGGGTGACGGGCGTCACCTCGTCCGTTTCGCTGACGGAAGCCGTTTTCGACAACGGATCCCGTCAGTCGGAGCATTACATAGAATATCGGCCCGGGGGCCCGGTCCTGCCCCGTCTGGTCACCGGTGACAGCATCCGCCGGAAGCTATCCTACGGTGAAGCGGTGGAGGGAGACGGAGGCCGCACGCTTGCCTGTGTGAACGGCGATTATTACGTCATGCGCACCGGCATGCCCCTTGGGCTCGCGGTGCGGGACGGCGAGCTGCTCTCCTCCGACGACGGCAACTGCGCTTTCGGGTTTTTGGAGGATGGGTCCGCCTTTCTCGGCAGGCCCGCGCTCACGATTCGGCTGGACGTCGGCGGCGGGCAGCTGACCCTCGGCGGCATAAACAAGGATCACAGGGCGGGGACGGCCTGCCTCTTCACCCCTGCCTGGGGCAGCTCAGCGGATTCCGGTGAGGACACCCGCTGCCTCCTCCTGGAGCCGGAGGAAAACGGCGCCCTCCGCATCGGCGGCGAGCTGCGCTATACCGTGGATTCCGTTCTGCCGGAGGGTGGGATAGTGGAGATCCCCGCGGACAGGCACCTGCTTGTGCTTCCGGAGGCGGAGTATCGGCGTCTGTCCGATGTTCTGGCCCCCGGCGGGGAAGCGACGCTGACCGTGACGGCCGGTGACGCGCGATTCGGCGAATGCATCACGGCGTTGGGCTGTCTCTACCGGCTGCTGGAGGACGGAGAAGCGCCGGAGGATCTGGACCGGCTCGACCGCAACCATGCCCCCAGGACGGCCATCGGCATCCGGGAGGACGGCACGGTCGTCTTCTATACTGCCGACGGACGGCAGGCGGGCTATGCCCAGGGCCTGACCCTGTCGGAAACGGCGCAGCGTCTCGCGGAGCTGGGCTGCGCTTCGGCGGGCGTTCTGGACGGCGGAGCCTCCACCGTACTCGGCGCGCAGCTCCCCGGGGGTGAAGCCTGCGCCGTACGCAATCTGCCCTCCCTGGGAGAGCCCAGGGAAACGCCCCAGTATCTGCTGCTGGAGTCTCCGGCGGAAGAAGCCGGACTTCTGGACTGCGTCGGCGTCTACTGCGATGAAAAGGTGCTGCTCTGCGGCAGCAGCTGCGTCTTCACCTGCGGCGGCTGTGACAGCTGCGGAAACCCGGTGGAACCCGGCTCTGTCAGCTGGAGCGCAGACAGCGGAAGCATCCGCTCCGACGGGCGCTTCACCGCCCCGGTTACCCCCGGCGTCGTCACGGTCACGGCGGAGGCGGGCGGCGTATCCGGCGTCCTTCACATCCCGGTGATCGGCGAACCGGAGGAGCTGCGGCTGATCCCCGAGACCGACGCGAGGGAGACCGGCTCTCTGCGGCTCCGCCCGGGCGATTCTGTGGGGCTGACGGTGCGGGCCTTCTGGAACGCGCTGCCCGTCTGCAGCAGCGGCGCTTCCATTGTCTGGGAGGCGGAAGGCGGGATCGGCAGCATCCGGGACGGCGAATTTACCGCAGCGGCTCAGCCTGCGGCGGGCAGCATTCGCGCAGCCGTCGGAGCTGCTTCGGCAGAGCTGTCCGTCCTGGTGATCGACCGCGTCCTGTGCCTGGACGGTTTTGAAAACGTGACCTCCGGCGGCGCGGACGGCCTCCGCTGGTCCGGCGAGACGCTGCGGGACCGGGTGAAATACGGCAGGGGAAGCCTCCGCCTGGATTACGATCTGTCGGAGGGGGACGCCGTCTTTTCCATGGAGGCCTACGAAACCGGCCTGCTGGAGCAGGTCAGCCTTTGGGTGCTGAGCGACGGGAGCGGCGTCAGCCTCTATTCCGACCATGAGGCCGTGTCCCTGCTCCTGGGCCGCCTGGACCGCCCGGGCTGGATGCTCTGCACGGTGGACGTCGGCTTCTGCGGACCGATCCTCGACCTTCGTCTCAGCGGCGAGGGAAAGGGCTCCATATGGCTGGATCAGCTTCTGCTGTACGGAGAGGGAGAGCCGGATATCGAAGCGCCGGTCGTCCGTCTGAGTCAGGACGGCGGCGAGCTGACCGGGTCGCTTTGGGACCGGGAGGACGGTCTCCTGAGAGCCGACGAGCTGGGCTTCACTGTCGACGGCAGGGCATGCGCCTTCGAGTATTCCGAGGAATCCGGCGAATTCCGGGCCGTCCTTCCCGACGGTCCGGGGCCCTTCCATGCCGTATTGACGGCGAGAGACGGCAGCGGCAACTATAATTCGGCCTCTCTCCTGACGGAGGGAGGGGAAGCATCTCCTTTCCCGGACATGGAGGACCACTGGGCCAGGCGCTACGTGAACTATCTCTCCGCCATGGGCATCGTCAACGGCAAGCCAGACGGGGAGGGGCGGCTTATGTACGATCCCAACAGCGTGGTCACCAGGGCGGAGTTCTCCGTCATGCTCTGCCGCTGGCTCCGGCTGGACACGGATGGGGCTTCGTCCGGCGTCGTATTTGCGGATGAAAGCGACATTCCCGAATGGGCGGCCGACAGCGTCCGCGCCGTGGCGGCCGCGGGGCTCATTCAGGGCGCTGCGGCGGAGGGCGGACTTTACTTCATGCCCAAACAGGCCCTGACCAGAGCGCAGGCGGCGGTGATCCTGGGCAGGACCATGGAGGGCGGCCGCATGATGGCGGATCTGCCCTTCCCGGACGCCGGGGATATCCCCGCGTGGGCCAGGTCCTATGCTGCGGAGCTGGCCTTCATGGGCGTCATGCGTGGGGACGGGACCGGCTTCGATCCCGGCGGAAGCCTCACCCGCGCCCAGGCGGCGAAGCTGCTTGCCGAGCTGACCTGATTACCCTGGGCCATGATCCTGCTTCCCGGCAGATTTCGTTGCGAATCTGCCGGGAGTATGCTACAATGGATCTGCCAAGCGGCGATCCTGCGGCTGTCCTGCCGCGGCAAAGGATGTGAGGGTTTTGCGGATCCTGGGTCTTGATCCGGGCATTGCCATCGTGGGCTTCGGCGCCATCGAGGCCGAGGCGGGCCGCTTCCGCTCCCTGACCTGCGGCGCCATCCGCACGGAAGCCGGTCTGCCCCTGTCCCAGCGGCTGGAGATCATTTACAACGATATGCTTCAGCTGCTGGAGGCGACGGCGCCGGAGGCCGTGGCGATCGAGGAACTGTTTTTCAATACGAACATCACCACGGGCATCAGCGTCGCCCACGGGCGGGGCATCCTGCTGCTGGCCTGCAGGCAGAAGCAGATCCCCATCTACGAATACACGCCGCTGCAGGTCAAGCAGAGCGTCGTCGGTTACGGCAGGGCGGAAAAGCGGCAGGTCATGGAGATGGTGCGGCGGATGCTCAATCTGACGGAGGTACCGAAGCCCGACGACGCAGCCGACGCGCTGGCCATAGCCCTCTGTCACGGTCGGGCGGCTACGTCCTTACTATTTCAGGCGGGGGAGAAGAAGCAATGTTCTACTATCTGAACGGCACCGTGGCAGCCATTGAGAGCGGCCTCGCCGTCATCGACTGCGGCGGCGTGGGCTTCAGCTGCAACACCTCCATGCGCAGCCTTTCCATGCTGAAGCAGGGGGAAACGGCGAAGCTGTATACCTGCTGCGTCATCCGGGAGGACGCCTTTGATATCTATGGCTTCACGACCCAAAAGGAGCTCAACAGCTTCCGCATGCTCACCGGCATCACCGGGGTCGGTCCGAAGGCAGCCCTTTCCATCCTCTCTGCCAGCAGCCCGGAGGAGCTGGCCCTGGCCATCGCCAACGGGAACGAGAAGGCCCTGACCATCGCGCCCGGGATCGGAAAGAAGCTGGCGCAGCGCATCCTCCTGGAGCTGAAGGACAAGGTCACCGCCGATCTCAGCGGACTGACGCCGGGAAGCGTTTCCGTGACATCCGGGAAAGCGCCCGCGGGCGATCCGAAGGCCAGGGACGTGGCGGCCGCGCTGACCGTGCTGGGCTATACGCCGGCGGAGATCAATTCGGTGCTCTCCCGGGTGGATATCTCCGCGCTGACCGTTGAGGAGGCCGTCCGCGAGGTGCTGAAGACCTCCCTGAAATGAGGTGAAGGACAGCCATGAGCATCGAGATAAGCGGTGAGAACCCTACCCGGAACCTGACCAGCAGCCGCCTCGTGCCGGAGGATGAGGGGGAGCTCTCCCTCCGTCCCCGTACGCTGAACGAATATATCGGGCAGAAGCTGGCAAAGGACAATCTGCGCATTTTCATCGAGGCCGCCCGGCGGCGGGGCGAAGCGCTGGATCACGTTCTGCTCCACGGTCCTCCGGGTCTGGGAAAGACCACCCTTGCGGAGATCATCGCCAACGAAATGGGCGTGAATATCCGGAAGACCTCCGGTCCCGCGATCGAGAAGCCCCGGGACCTGGCTGCCCTGCTGACCAATCTCAACGACAACGACATCCTCTTCGTGGACGAGATCCACCGCCTCAACCGCAGCGTGGAGGAGATCCTGTATCCGGCCATGGAGGACGGGGAGATCGACATCATCATCGGGCAGGGACCCTCTGCGGATTCCATCCGGCTCCCGTTAAAGAAATTCACCCTCGTGGGAGCGACGACCCGTTCCGGACAGATTTCGGCGCCCCTGCGGGATCGGTTCGGCGTGATCCTGAAGCTGGAGCTGTATACGCCGGAGGAGCTGAAGCTGATCATACAGAGGAGCGCCGAGCTGCTGAACATCGGCATCGATCCCTCCGGCGCAGAAGAGATCGCAAAGCGCTGCCGGGGCACGCCCCGCATCGCCAACCGTCTGCTGAAGCGGGTCCGGGACTTTGCCGAGATCCTGGCGGACGGCGTGATCACGAAGGCGGTGGCGGACGACGCGCTGACAAGGCTGGAGATCGATCGGCTCGGTCTGGACAACATCGACCGGAGGCTGCTGCGGAGCATCATCCTTCAGTACGGCGGCGGGCCCGTGGGACTGGATACGCTGGCCGCCACGGTGAACGAGGAGACGGTGACGATCGAGGACGTTTATGAACCCTATCTTCTCCAGCAGGGCTTCCTGACCCGTACGCCCCGGGGAAGATGCGCCACCCGTATGGCCTATGAGCACCTCGGTCTCCCGCATCCTGAGGAAAACGGCGGAAATTCAGGGCAGTTGAAGATGGATTTTTAGCGCTTTTTCCAAAAAAACTATAGGCAAAAATTACTAATCTCCTTGACAAGCGACAATCAGACGGCTATAATGCAATCGTGTTAATGGATAATAGTATCAATTTGCATCCGGAGGAAACATTATCCGATGAGGATTTGCAGCTTCTGGCTGCGGGCGGTTCCTCCGAAGCGGAAGAACAGCTGATCCGGCGTTACGGCCGCATCATCCGCAGCCTCGCGCGCCCCTATTTTCTTACCGGGGGGGACAGCGAGGACCTCATCCAGGAAGGAATGCTGGGCCTTCTGAATGCGATACGCCGGTACGACGCCGCAGAAAAGGCTTCCTTTCGTTCCTTTGCAGTTCTGTGTATCCGGCGGCGCATGTTCTCAGCGCTGCGAAAAGCAGCAGATAATACAAGCGTATCTCTCGACGACTGTCTGTCTTTGGAATCCTCTCTTTTTGACGAAGCTCCATCTCGGAATGACAATCAGCGCGGCCCCGAAGAACTGATCATCGACAGGGAAGAAGCGCTAAAAAGATATCGGAATCTTCTTCAGCTTCTGTCGGCGTACGAACAGTCGGTTCTTCGGTGCTTTCTCAGAGGAATGTCATACAGAGAAATCGCAGAGATCACTCACAAACCTGAAAAGGCGGTGGACAACGCGGTACAGCGCATCCGCCGCAAGTTCCAGAAGCTTGCCCCAGGCGATATCAGCTCAGGCTGACGCAAATACAGGCCGAAAGGCCAAGAAAAGTCAAAAGTGAGGATTAGCAATGTATCAGGACAAGACGTTGGTTTGCAAGGAATGTGGGCAGGAGTTCGTGTTCACCGCCGGTGAGCAGGAGTTCTATGCTGAGCGCGGCTTCCAGAACGAGCCCCAGCGCTGCAAGGCCTGCCGCGATGCCCGCAAGAACGCCGCCCGTGGCCCCCGCGAGTATTTCACCGCCACTTGCGCCCGCTGCGGCAAGGAAGCCCGTGTGCCCTTCGAGCCCAAATCTGACCGGCCGGTGTACTGCAGCGATTGCTTTGCGATCATGCGTGCCCAGGGCTAAAGCGGAAGCTTTTCGCTTTACACGGAGCGCGGCTCAGGCCGCGCTCCGCCTTTTTATGCCGAAATGCCCGGGAACCGAAGCGTTCCCGGGCATTGATGCTATTCTTCCTCGGCCGGCGGCGGCAGCAGACGGATCTGCAGCTTCTCCACCCGCATGGTCTCCGCTTCCGTGACCGTCACGTCAAAACGGTCCCATACGAAGCGATCCCCGACCTTGGGAAAGCGGTCCAGCCGTTCCACGGCCCAGCCGCCCATGGTTGTGTATTCGCTCTCAAAATCGGCCGGCGTGTAGTCGATATACTCGAAGAAATCCTCGATGTTCGTGCCGCCGTCGACGGTGAAGACGTCCCCGCCCTCGGAGACGACGTCCCGCTCAACCTCGTCGCTCTCGTCGTAGATATCGCCGACGATCTCCTCCAGGATATCCTCCAGGGTCAGGATCCCCATGGTGCCGCCGAATTCATCCACCACAACGGCCATCATCAGATGTTTCTTGCGAAACTCCTTCAGAATGGAAGAGATCGTGCGGGTCTTGTGGACGTAAACGGCGGGGGAAAGGAGCTCGTCCACGGAGATCTCCTCCAGGGGCTGCACGGCGGCGGCCTTCAGGAGCTTTTTGGTGGACAGGATACCCAGGATATTGTCGATGGTCTCGCGATAGACCGGGATGCGCGAATAGCTGAGCAGATCGTCGTCCTGCATGAGCTCTTCCAGCCCGTCCTCCACGTTGAAGGCGGCCACGTCCACCCGGGGAACGAAGATATCCAGCGCGGTCACGTCGCTGAATTCGATGGCGGATTTGATCAGCTCGCTTTCCTGCTCGGTGAAAACGCCTTCCTCTTCGATGGTCTCCAGGATCGTTACCAGCTCTTCGTCCGTGACCTCCGGCTCCGTCTCCTCCGGCGTCCAGAACCGGCTGAGCTTCCCGACGACGGCGCTGACGACGGCGACGACGGGGGAGAAAAGGACCATGAAGAAGCGCAGGGGGTAGACGTAAGCGTAAACGAGCCTGTCCGCCTGGCTGGTGCCCACGATTTTGGGGATGATCTCCCCGCAGATCAGCAGGACGGCCGTACTGATGAAGGGCGCCGCGCTCTCTCCCCGGCTGCCGAGCCGCTCGGCCAGCAGCAGTGTCATAACGGAGGAAAAGGCGATGTTCACCAGATTGTTTCCCACCAGGATCGTGGAAAGGAAGCGGGGAAAATGATCGGTGATCCAAAGGACGCGCTGCGCCTTTTTTTCGCCCTTTTCCGCCGCGCTGTGGATATGCAGCTTGTTGGCGGCGGCATAGGAGATTTCGGAGCTGGAGAAGAACGCAGAGCACAGAACGAGGAGCACCATCAGGGGAATCAGCCAGCTCATGCGCCCGCCCCCTTTCGCTCGGAGGCGTCGTCCTCATCGTAGATCTCTCCGACCAGCTCCTCCAGGATGTCTTCCATCGTGACGAAGCCCAGGGCGTTGCCGCTTTCGTTGATCACGATGGCCATATGCGTACGCCTGCGGCCCAGGCCCTCGAATAGCTCGTTCAGCCGGATCTCCGGCGGCACGTCGTAGGTGAGCTTCATCACGGCGCCGATCTCCGGAGGGGCTTTCTTCAGCAGCAGCTGCAGATAGTCCTTGGTCTGAAGGATGCCCACGATTCGGTCCGGCGAACCGGCGTAAACCGGAAGCCGGGAATACTTCTCCCGCAGGATCAGCTCCCGCAGCCGCTCCGGGGTCTCCGTGATGGACACGGCAACCATTCTGTTCAGCGGCGTCATGACCTCCGCGGCAGTTTTGTCCGAGAATTCCACGGCGGATTTGATCAGGCGGGTCTCCTCCGGCTCCAGCAGGCCCTCGTCCTGGATGTTGTCGATGATGGAGGTGAATTCGTCCTCCGTAATGGTCGGCTGTTCGTCGATGCGGGGAAGGAGGCGCTTGACCACCCAGCCGATGCCGGAAAAGAGCGTGGTCAGCGGCGTCAGCACCACCATGAGGACGGAGACCGGCACGGCGCAGACGACGGCGTAGGCGTCCGCATTCGCACGGGCGGCGTTCTTCGGGATCGTCTCCGCGAAGAAAAAGATGAGCAGCGTCAGCACTGCGGTGGAAACGACGGCGCCCGCAGCCCCCAGCCGCTTGATGAACAGGGCGGCGGCGAAGGAGGAAGCGAACACGTAGCACACGTTCGTGCCGATCAGGATGGTGGACAGCGCCTTGTCAAAACGGTCGAGGATATAGGCGACTCTTTTCGCGCGCCGGTCGCCCTCTTCCGCATGCTTCCGGATGCGCAGCCGGTTGCAGTAGCTGAGCGCGGTCTCGCTGCCCGCAAAGCCGCCGCCCAGCAGGATCAGAAGCAGGATCAGGATACTTCGGGGTATGTCGTCCATAAAAGGATATCAACTCCAGTCCCCGGCAGCGGGCGGCCGATCCGCCGCGCCGGAAGAAATCATTGGTTGTAAGTTTATCATACCTGTCAGGCTCATGCAAGCACCGATATTCCCTAGAGACGGAAGTCCTCCGGGTCCACGTCCGTGACGGGCTGCGGTTCCGCCTCCGGGACGCGCAGCAGCGGATCGTAGCGAAAGCGGCCGCACTTGTCCCACGGGGAGACGACGCCGCGGCGCAGACAGATGACGCCGTCGTCTTCGCCCCTGCGGCCAAAGGAACAGTATGCGCAGGCGGGCTCGATTTCTTTCCGAAACAGCACCTTCGTTCACCTCTTCGCCATTATACTCTGCCCGGACGCTTATTTCTACAGCTTTTCACAAGAATTGCGGCTGACGCCGCCGGAATCAGCGCTCCGACAGCGTAAAAGGGACCCAGGCGCAGCGCCAGGACGCAAAGCGCCATGACGGCTCCGTGAAGGAGGCGCAGCGGGAGATACAGGCGGGTGGGGAGCCCGGCCTTTTCCGCAGCGGAATAGACCTGAAAAGCCACGGACAGGCCGCCCCAGCCCACGAGAAATGCGGCCTCCGCCAGGGCGGACGCACCTTTTTCGGGGCATAGCGCAAGACCTCCGGTCAGCTCCGCAAGGCCCCGGAGCAGCGCATTCTCCGGCAGGAAGGCGCAGCAGACGCTGAAAAACACGACGTATGCGCAGATGCTCAGCATGGAGCGGGCGCCTCCCAGAACGGCGGAGGCGACCAGCCCCGCCGGGGAAGTCCGCTGCCGTTCTTCCGTCTCTCCGCCCGCTGCGGAAGCAGCCTTCCCGGCGCCCAGCAGGAGGCCCAGCCACAGGGATACGGTCCACTGTAGCACAAGCAGCAGGATCGCCTCCCGCACGCCGAACACCTGTGTTCCCACGAAGCCCAGGAGGAAGCCCGGGGAACAGTTGTTGCTGAAAATCAGAAGTCTTCCGGCCTCCTCCCGGGAGCAGCAGCCCCGGCGGTACGCCTCCGCCGCAGCCTCCGCGCCCAGAGGGCAGCCGCCGAACAGGCCGATCAGAAGCGCGGGCAGCGCGGAGCCCCGGATATGGAACGCTCGTTCGAACGCCTTTCCGGGCAGCCGGAGCCAGCGTTCCGGAATACCGACGCCAAGGATCAGTCCGGACAATATCAGAAAGGGAAAAAGGGAAGGGATCACCGTGTTCAGACACAGGCGGATCCCCGCTGCGGCCGCCCCGGCTGCCTCCCTTGCGCGCAGACTCAGCAGGATAAAAGCGCCCAGCGCGGGCAGCAACAGCAGCGTCCGTTTTGCTTTCGGGAAATCCGGCATAAGTATACCTCCCGCCCGATAGAATGAAGAAAAGCGCAGCCTCCCGGACAGGGAAGCATATGAGCGCAGGGAGGGATACTTGCATGAAACGTCTGAAAGAGCTGCTGGCCGCCTGGTCTTCCGCCACGGGGATACCGCTGGATACCGCCGCCGGATTGCCGGATATCCGTCTCAGCGGACTGCACACGCTGGTGCTGGAGTCCCATCGGGGTGTCCGCGCCTTCGCGGCGGACTGCGTGCTGGTGGAAACGACCGCCGGGCTTCTGAGTATCTGCGGCAGTTCGCTCCTTCTGAAGAACCTGACCGGCCGGGAACTGCGTCTGTGCGGTGAGATCCGCTCCATCGCGCTGGTGGACAGACGTGCGTCTTGAGCTTTGGCTCACGGAAGGCGCGCAGCTGAAGGCGCTGTGCCGGGAACCCGCCGAGCTGTTGGATGCGGCGTGCAGGGAGGGGATCACGATCACGGATTTTTCGGATCGCGGCGGCGGGACCTGCACCTTTTACGTGCGCGCTCCGGAAGCGGAGCGCGTCGTCCGACTGGGGAGCGTCTGCGGCGCGGAGATCTCCGTCCTCCGGCGGCGGGGACTGGCGCACTTCCTCCGCCGCTTCCGGAAGAGGCTCTATCTCCTGCTTCTGCCGCTGCCGTTCCTGATCGCCTTCCTGTGGCTGTCCACCCGTATCTGGGAGATCCGGGTGGAGGGCAACCGGACGATCCCCCGGGGAGATATCCTGGACGCATTGGAGACTGCAGGCGTCTACCCCGGCGTCAGCGGCCTGCATCTGGACAACCAGCGCATCCGCGGCAGAATGCAGAGCATGCTTAGCGATCTCATCTGGTGCACCGTCCAGGTCAGGGGCAGCCGGGCAAGGGTGATCGTCAGGGAGCGGCGCAGCCCGCCGGAGCTGGTGGACGAAGCTCTGGCGAGGGAGGTCGCGGCGTCACGCGGCGGCAGGGTCGTCCGCCTTCGGGTGCTGGAAGGGAAGGCCGCCGTCAAAAAGGGCGATACGGTCGCGGAAGGGGATACGCTGATCACGGGCAGGCTTTCGGACCGGCAGGAGGAAGCGCGCCTCGTCCACGCCATGGGCAGCGTCGACGCGCTGACGCTGCGGGAAAAGACTCTGGCGCTGCCGGCGCTCCTGGCGGAAAAACTGCCCACGGGCAGAGAAACGAAGGGTTTTGCCCTGAAAATCGGGGATTTGCGGCTGATTTTTCACAATGAGAGTAGCATTTCCTATGGGTGCTATGATAAAATACAGAATGAATATCCTCTGCGGCTCTTCGGCCTGGCGCTGCCCGTTTCCGTGATCCGGACCGTATACCGGGAATACCTCCCCGTATGGCGGGAGATATCGGCGGAGGAAGCCGAGGGGCTGCTGCGGGAGCGTCTGGCCGCCTGGCTGCGGAAGGCCGCTCCCAAGGCGGAGCCGGTTCGGACGGATTATCTCACGGAAGCCTCCGGCGAGCTCATCTGCACGACGCTGCGGGCGGAATGCCTGGAGGACATCGGCTTCGAGCGGGAAATCGGCGGCTGAAGGAAAAGCTATACGTTACAAAAGAGAGTGTGAATTATGGCGGAAAGAACCATTGATATCGACCGCATAGAGAATCTGGTCAGCGTTTTCGGATCCTTCGACGAAAACCTGCACATCCTGGAAAGCGAGCTGGGCGTCCGCATCACAGATCGGGACTCCGCCCTTCACATCGTGGGCGACGAGGAACCGACGGCCTATGCCGAGCAGGCTCTGACGGGACTTCTGTCCCTGGCTTCCCGGGGCGAGCCGATCACGACGCAGAACGTGCGCTACGCCCTGAAGCTGACGCTGGACGGGCGATCCGACCGCATCGCCCAGCTGGCCGACGACGTGGTCTGCATCACGGCCAAGGGGAAGCCCATCAAGGCGAAGACCCTGGGCCAGCGGAGCTACATCGAGGCGATCCGGAACAACACGGTCACCCTGGCCGTGGGTCCCGCCGGCACGGGAAAGACGTATCTGGCCGTCGCCTGCGCCGTGACCGCCTTCCGCGCCAAGGAGGTCAACCGCATCATCCTCACCCGCCCGGCCGTGGAAGCCGGAGAGAAGCTGGGGTTCCTCCCGGGCGATCTGCAGAACAAGGTGGACCCCTATCTCCGTCCGCTGTACGACGCTCTCTTCGATATGCTGGGCGCGGAAACCTACCAGAATTACCTGGAGAAGGGCAACATCGAGGTCGCGCCGCTGGCCTACATGCGCGGTCGCACCCTGGACGATTCCTTTATCATCCTGGATGAAGCGCAGAACACCTCCCGGGAGCAGATGAAGATGTTTCTCACCCGCATCGGCTTCGGCAGCAAGGCCGTCATCACCGGCGACGTGACCCAGATCGATCTTCCCAAGGACAAGATCAGCGGCCTCAAGGAGGTCGTCACCGTCCTCCGGGACATCGACGATATCGAGATCTGCAGCCTTACGGGGGAGGACGTGGTCCGGCACGCCCTGGTCCAGAAGATCATCGAAGCCTATGAGAAATATGAAAAGGGCCACTCCAGAGACGCCGTTCCCGCGGCGCGAAGAAGGAGGCCGGGCTGATGGCGCGGCATTCCGTCCTCGTGAGCGGGGAAACAGCCTATCCCCCCCGGGCCGAAAGGCTCGTCCGGCGCAGCATCCGCGCCGCACTGCGTCTGGAGGGCGTGCGCGTGCCCTGCGAGATCAGCGTCCTCTTCACCGATGATGAAGGCATCCGGCGGCTCAACGGCGAGCTGCGGGGCGTGGACAAGGCGACGGACGTGCTCTCCTTTCCGGCATTTACCTTCGTCCCCGGCGCTTTCGATCCGGCCGACGGAGAGGCAGACCCCGAAAGCGGCCTCCTGCCCCTGGGGGACATGGCCCTGAATCTGGACCGCATCCGTCTCCAGGGCAGGGAATACGGCACGGGGGAGAAGCGCGAGACCGCGTATCTGACCGTCCACAGCGTACTCCACCTCCTGGGCTACGACCATCTGGATGAGGGACCGCAGAAAAAACAAATGCGCGCCCGCGAGGACGCCGTTATGAGGGCTATGGGCTTATGAACATCACGAAAACCGGCGTTTTCACCATCGCGGGACGTCCCAACGTTGGAAAAAGCACCCTGGCCAACCGCATCGCCGGGGAGAAGATCGCCATCGTCTCCCACAAGCCGCAGACGACGAGGAACCGCATCACCGCCATCTGCTGCCGGGAGGATACGCAGCTGGTATTTCTCGACACCCCCGGCTACCACAAGCCGAAAAACGCGCTGGACAGCTATCTGGACAGGATCGTGGAGACCAGCGTCGCGGATCAGATGGACGCTGTGATCCTCATGGCGGAGCCCATCCCCAACGTGGGGAAGCAGGAGGAGGCGCTCATCCGCATGATCCGCGCCTCCGGCGCGCCGGCGATCCTGGCCGTGAACAAATGCGACACCGTCAAAAAGCCAGAGCTCCTCGCTGTGATCGGGGCCTATGCCGCCGCCGGGGATTTTGCGGAGATCATCCCCATTTCCGCGAAGACCGGCGAAGGCGTGGAGGAGCTCCTGCACGTTCTGATGGGCTACGCGCAGCCCGGGCCGCAGCTCTTCCCGGAGGATATGGTCACCGATCAGCCGGACCGGCAGATCGTGGGCGAGATCGTGCGGGAGAAGCTCCTGTACTGTCTGGAGCACGAGATCCCCCACGGCACCGCCGTGGAGGTGGAACGCTTCAGCGAGCGGGACAGCGGCGTCATCGACCTGGAGGTCACGATCTACTGTGAAAAGGCCAGCCACAAGAGCATCATCATCGGGAAAAACGGCAGCATGCTCAAACGCATCGGCGAGCTGGCCCGCAAGGACGTGGAGCGATATATGGGCACGAAGGTCTTCCTTCAGAGCTGGGTGAAGGTGAAGGAAAACTGGCGGGATCAGGACGCCATGCTTAGAAACTTCGGATACCATGAGTGAGCTGGTCCTGAAGGGCCTGGTGCTTCGCACGGCGGACTACAAGGAGAGCAGCAGGATGCTCACCGTGCTGACGGACAATCTCGGAAAGCTCAGCGTCGCCGCCCGGGGAGCCACCAGGATCAAGAGCCGCATCGCTGCGGCCTGTCAGCCCATGGCCTTTTCCGAAATGACCCTTTCGGAGTCCCGGGAAAAGTATTACCTGAAAGAAGCGTCTACCCTGGAGACCTTTCCGGGGATCACCGCGGATCTGAAAAACTACGCCCTGGGCTGCTACTTCCTGGAGCTGCTGGACGCCTCCTGTCCGGACACCGTGCCGGAACCGGAGGCTCTGTCCCTGGGTCTCAACGCCCTCTGGCTCCTGTCGGAGGGGAAAAAGAACCCGAAGCTGGTGAAAAGCGCCTTTGAGCTTCGCCTGATGACCCTCGTCGGCTATCAGCCCGAGGTGGAGGTCTGCGCCGCCTGCGGCCGGAAGGACCCGATCACCCCCTCCCTGGATCTTCGGGGCGGGGCGCTCTACTGCCGCTCCTGCGCGCTGGAAAACGCCCGGCGGCCCATGACGCTGGACACGCCGTCCCTCCGGGCGATCCGGTATATCGTTGCCGCCCCCCGCGGCCGGGAGTTTTCCTTCCGCATCGGGGAAGCGGCGCAGCGCCTTCTGAGCGAAGCGGCCGAAGGCTATCTGAAGGAACAGCTGGAGCGTTCCTTCCAAACGCTGGATTATTACAAAGGCATATGAACGGTGGAACACATGGATAATAAAGAAGCGTTTTACGAAAAATCCCTGCGGACGCTGGAGCTTCCCTCCGTTCTGCAGATGCTGCGGGAGGAGGCCGTCTGCGAGGCGGCGAAGGACGAGGCGCTGAAGCTGCGCCCCTCCGATACGCCGACGGAGGTCCTGAGCATCCTCCGGGAGACCAGCGACGCCAAGCGTCTCATCTCCCTGAAGGGAACGCCGCCGATCTCCGATATCCGGGAGGTCACCGGCAGCCTGAGCCGCGCCCGCCTGGGCGGCATGCTCAACACCCGGGAGCTGCTGGATATCGCCGCTGTCCTCCGGGCGGCACGGCAGATGAAAAGCTGGTCGCCGGAGGAGGCGGGAAGCCTTGCCGGGCTGTTCGGCGCGCTCATCGCAAACAAATTCCTGGAGGAAAAGATCACCCTCTCCATCGTGGGAGAGGACGAGATCGCAGACGCCGCCAGCAGCGAGCTGGCTTCCATCCGCCGCCATATGCGGGCGGCGAACTCCCGCATCCGTGAGGTGCTCAACAAGATCATCACCTCTCCCTCCTATTCCAGGATCCTGCAGGAGCCCATCATCACCATGCGGTCCGACCGCTATGTGATCCCCGTCAAGGCGGAGCACAAGGGTTCCCTCAACGGCCTCGTCCACGACGTATCCTCCAGCGGGCAGACCCTGTTTATCGAACCTATGCAGGTGGTGCAGGCCAACAACGAGATACGGGAGCTGCAGGCGAAGGAGAAAAAGGAGATCGAGCGCATCCTGATGGAGCTCAGCAGCGACGCCGCCGGCTTCGAGGAGGATATCCTCTGCGATCAGCACGTCCTGATCCGCCTGGATCTGATCTTCGCCAGGGCCAAGCTGAGCTACCGTCTGCGGGCGGACGAGCCCGGCCTCAGCGAGGACGGAAGCATCCATCTGCGCCGGGCGCGCCATCCACTGATCGATCCGAAAAAGGCCGTCCCCATCGACGTGTCCCTGGGCGGCGACTTCGATACGCTGGTGATCACCGGACCGAACACCGGCGGCAAGACCGTAAGCATCAAGACCCTGGGGCTTTGCTGCCTGATGGCGGCCTGCGGCCTCCATATCCCCGCCGACAGCGGCAGCTGCGTGCCCGTTCTGGGAAAGGTCCTTGCGGACGTGGGGGACGAGCAGAGCATCGAGCAGTCCCTTTCCACCTTCTCCTCCCACATGAGCAACATCGTGGGGATGCTGAAGGAGGCGGACGAACGCACCCTGATCCTTTTCGACGAGCTGGGCGCCGGCACCGATCCCGCCGAGGGCGCGGCACTCGCCATCTCCATCATCGAATACGCCCGCAGCCAGGGCGCGAAAATCGCAGCCACCACCCATTACGCCGAGCTGAAGGTCTATGCGACGGCCACAGCCGGCGTCATGAACGCTTCCTGTGAATTTGACGTGGAGACCCTTCGCCCGACCTACCGGCTCCTCATGGGCATCCCCGGCAAATCCAACGCCTTCGAGATCTCCCGGCGGCTGGGTCTGGACGAAAGCATCATCGACGACGCCAGGGCCCGCATGGCCTCTGAGCAGACCGATTTCGAGCACGTGGTTTCCCTCCTGGCCGTGGAACAGCAAAAGCTGGAGCAGGCACGGCTGGAGGCGGAAAAACTGCGGCTGGAGGCGGAGGAAAACGCCCGCATCGCCCTGCAGCAGCGGCAGAAGGCGGAGGAGGAGCGCCAAAAGGCGGGCGTCAACGCGAAGCGGGAAGCGGACAGGCTCCTGCGGGAAGCGCGCCGCGTTTCCGACGAGGTTTTCGAAGAGCTCAACGAGATGCGCCGCCAGGCAGTCAAGGCGGAAAACGCCCAGCAGATCAACGAGGAGCGGGTGAATCTGCTGAAGAAGCTCAACGAAGCCCAGGACAGCTTGGGCTATCGGGAGGAGGAACCGGAGGTTCCCGCTCCGACAAGGCCTCCAAAGGCGGGGGATACGGTGCTGCTGCTGAAGCTGGGCACCCAGGCCACGGTCCTCTCCGTGGGGAACGACGGCTCGCTGGTTCTCCAGGCGGGAATTCTGCGGATCTCGGCAAAGCAGGATGAGGTGCGCCTGGTGGAGAGCGCAGACAAGGTCAAACTGAAATTCCAGAAAAAGACGGAGTCGCAGATCCACCGGCTGGCCGTCAGCCCCGAGGTGGATCTCCGGGGCAGCATGACTGACGAAGCCCTGCTGATGCTGGAGCGGTATCTCGACTCCGCCAGGACTGCGAAGCTCTCCAGCGTCCGCATCATCCACGGGAAGGGGACCGGCGCCCTGCGCAGGGCCGTTCAGGACTATCTGCGCAGAGATCCCGGCGTCAAGAGCTTCCGCCTCGGCCGCTACGGAGAGGGAGAGGACGGCGTGACCATTGCCGAGCTGAAGCTCTGATTGTAAACATTAAGAACTGCTCTGCCGCTCCCGGCATCGCCCATATCGGCACTTTGACTATTGACGGATGAATGTTTCCTTGGTAGAATGAGAAACTGTAAAAAGGGATTTATCCGGGAAAATCAATGGAAAGGTCGTTTTTGCCCTATGTACATGAAGACGATTACCGTCAACAATCAGGTCGGTCTCCATGCCAGACCTGCGACGTTTTTCATCCAGAAGGCCAACGAGTTCAAAAGCTCCATCTGGATCGAAAAAGAAGAGCGCAAGGTCAATGCGAAAAGTCTCCTGGGCGTTCTGTCTCTCGGCATTGTCAAAGGAACGGATATCTCTATCGGCGCGGAAGGCTCCGATGAGGAGACGGCTGTCCTTGCTCTGCAGCAGCTGATCGAGTCGAATTTCAGGGAGTTTGAGAGCTGAGCTCTCTCTCCGCCGTTATTATGAGAGTGACCGTAAGGCAGGCCGTGTGATATGGCCTGCCTTATCTACTAATGCCGGATCTCTGCTGAGAGAGCCTGGCTTCTCCCGAAGAACGATCTTCGCCGGGGGAGCTTCCCCGCAGCGGAATACCGGGTCTGAGAAAGGAGGGGGTTTCCCTGGAGCTGATCCTCATCGGAGCCGCGGCGTTTGTCGGCGGAGCGTTGGTCTCATGGGTGAATTTCCTTCTTCTGCGCCGCCTCGTCGGCAGCAGGGGAGAGTCCGGGATCGCGATGGCGTCTCCCATCCGGACGATCCTGAGCGGCGCTTATCTGCTCGTACTGTATATCATCGGAAAGCGCACGGGCCTGAGTCCCACCGCGCTTCTCATCGGCGGCGCATTGGGTCTCACCGCTGCGCTGGCCTTTTTCACCATTCGCCTCACCCGTGCGGTGAAGAAGCAGGGAAAGGAGTGACGGAACATGGGTGAAGCTTCTGAACCGGTCATCCGCATCTTCGGCATTCTGGACGTGACCGGCGAAGTGATCGCGATGTGGGTGTTTCTGGTCCTTGCGGCAGTGATCTCTCTTCTGGTCACCCGCAATCTGAAGGATCGCCCGGGGAAGCTGCAGAATCTGTTGGAGATCGCCGTGGAGGCACTGGACAATTTCTTCGCCGGTATCCTCGGTCCGGAGAACGGACGGCGCTATCTCTTCTTTCTGGCTCCGCTCTTCTGCTTCATCCTGATCTCCAATTATTCCGGCCTGTTTCCCGGCGTCGGGATCAGCAAATACCTGAAGGCGCCGACCTCGTCCCTCTCTGTGACCCTCGGGCTGGGCATCGTCACCTTCATCTTCCTGCAGGCGGCGGGGATCCATGCCGGGGCGAAGCACTATCTGAAGCATTTTCTCACCCCCGTGGTGCCGCTTCTGCTGCTGGACGAGCTGATCAAGCCCGCTTCGCTGGCCCTCCGGCTTTTCGGCAATATCTTCGGCGAGGAAACGGTGACCGAAAACCTCTACCATCTGCTTCCCATCGGAGCGCCGATCATCATGATGGTGCTCAGTCTCCTGTTCTGCGCCATACAGGCCGTCGTATACACGATGCTCACAGCTTCCTATCTTCAGGAATTTATAGAAGAATAAGCCCTCTGTGAAATGAAAGGAGCTCTCGCCATGACCGATTCCGCCATCATCGCCCTTGCAGCGGCCTTCTGCATCTCCGTTTCCACCATTTTCCCCGCCCTGGCGCAGGGAAAAGCCGCCCGCGCCGCCCTGGAGGGCATCGCGAGGCAGCCGGAAGCTGCCAAGGACATCCGCAGCGCTCTCCTCCTGTCCCTGGCTCTGATGGAAGCCCTCACCATCTACGGTCTGCTCATCGCCTTCATGCTGGTGGGCAAGATCGGGTGATAGACCGGCATGACCATCCAGCCCAACGTCCTGATCTGGACCATCATCTGCTTCTGCGCCTTCATGCTCATCTTGTGGCGTCTGCTGCTGAAGCCGCTTCTGGCTTTCATGGACGCCAGAAAGGCACGCATCGCCCATGCCCGCAGCCTGGACAAGACCGCGGACAGGGAAGCGGAGCGGGCCCGGCTGGAGGCGCAGCGCCAGGCGGAAGCCCGGAACAGAGCCGAAGAACGGCGCCGTGCAGCGCAGGCGCTCCGGGAGGAGGGGCGTCTCGCCCGGGAAGCCAGAGAACGCCGCTTCCGACAGGAGACCCAGCAGCGCCGGGAGGAGGCGGAGGCGGAAGCCTCCGATCTGGTGCCGGAGCTGGCCGTTTGCCTGAAAGAACACGTAAACGCCTTTACGGATAAGCTCATTGCTTTCGGAGAACGCTGAATGCAGCTTCTGTATGCCCTGATCAATTTCCTCATCCTGGCTGTGGGCCTCTGGCTCGTGGGCAGGAAGACGGTGCTTCCGCGCTTTGCCGAACGCAGGAGGAGCATCGCAGAGGACTTGGACGCGGCGGAGGCCCTGGAGGCCGCCGCCCAGAATGCGTCTCCGGGATCGGAAGAGGAGCCGCCCGCCGAGGCACTCCCGGCCGGGCCGGAGGCGGACGCCGGATTGGAGCTCCTGCGGCGGGAGCTGGCGGAAGAAGACCGGCTGGCGGAGGACCTGCACCGGCAGGAGTTGGAGGAGCTTCACCGGGAGGCCATGGGCAGCGCCAGAGATCAGGCGATCCGCGCCCTGGTGCTGGAGCTCGGCGCCCATCTTACCAAGGAGCCGCAGTTGTCCCGTCTCCGCTCCCTGGAGCCGATGATCGCGGAGAAGATCCTGGAGCAGATCCGCATTACCCCCGGCGATATGTGTTACCTGATGCATCACGACGTGCTGTACGTTACGCTCACCTCCGCGTTCCCGCTGGACGACGAGCTGGTGGAGCTCATCGGGCAGCGGACCACCGCTCTGCTTCGGGAGGTTGGCGGCAAGCCCTCCTACTGGGTGAAGGTGGACCCGGATCTTCTGGGCGGCATGCGTCTTCGCATCGGCGACACCGTATATGACCTGACGGTGGAAAACCGTCTGTATCATCTGGAAAAGGACCTGACAAAGCGACCCATCGACCGGCTGCAGGATATGGACAGCATCCTCGACGACCTGATGGAGGGCGTCCGGGAAGCGGAGCCGCAGGTGGATACCTTCCAGCTGGGCCGCGTGCTCAGCGTGTCCGACGGTATCTGCTGGCTGGACGGTCTGGCTGACATCATGTACGGCGAGGTCGTTGAATTTGACTGCGGCGAACGGGGCATGATCCTGGATATCGAGCCTCAGCGCATCGGCTGCGTCGTCTTTGACGGATATGAGAAGCTGGAAAGCGGCAGCCGCGTCCGCCGGGTCGGCAGGATCGCCAGCGTCCCCGTGGGCGATACGCTTCTCGGCCGGGTGGTGGATCCCTTGGGCCGCGCCATCGACGGGAAGGGCCGTATCCGCACGGAGCAGAAGCGTCCCATCGAAAATCCCGCGCCCGGTATCCCGGACAGAAAGTCCATTTCCATCCCCATGCACACCGGCGTGAAGGCCATCGACGCTCTCGTCCCCATCGGCCGCGGTCAGCGGGAGCTGATCATCGGCGACCGGCAGACCGGCAAGACCGCGCTGCTGCTGGACGCCATCATCAACCAGCGGGGAAAGAACGTGGCTTGCATCTACGTGGCCATCGGGCAGAAGGAGGCAGCCGTGGCGGAGTTCCGGGACAAGCTGGAGAAATACGGCGCCATGTCCTATACCACCATTGTCAGTGCGCCCGCCTCCAGCTCTGCTTCCATGCAGTACATCGCGCCCTTCGCCGGGGCCGCCATGAGCGAATACTTCATGTATTCCGGTCGGGACTGCCTGATCATATACGACGATCTTTCCAAGCACGCCGTCGCCTACCGGGAGCTCTCCCTGCTGCTCCACCGCCCCTCCGGGCGCGAGGCCTATCCCGGCGACGTGTTTTATCTTCATTCCCGTCTGCTGGAGCGCGCCGCCCGGCTGACGGAGGAGGCCGGCGGCGGCAGCGTCACAGCCCTGCCCGTCATCGAGACCCAGATGGGCGATATCTCCTCTTATATCCCCACCAACGTGATCTCCATCACGGACGGTCAGATCTTCCTGGAAACGGATCTCTTCAATTCCGGTCAGCGTCCGGCCGTCAACGTCGGTCTTTCCGTTTCCCGCGTCGGCTCCGCTGCACAGACCCCGCTCATGAAGCAGGTCTCATCCCGGCTGCGTATGGAGCTGGCCCAGTATCGGGAGCTCTCCACCTTCGCCCAGTTCGGTTCCGACCTGGACGACAGCACCCGTAAGGTGCTGGATTCCGGAGAACGCATGATGGCCGCTCTGTGCCAGCCCCGCTACGAGCCTCTGGAGGATTGGAAGCAGGCGACGCTTCTCTTCACCGTTTCCGAGGGCTTTGCCGACCACATCGCCGTGAGCGACATGGGTGAATTTGAGGGAAGGCTCTTCGTTTATATGGAAAGCCGGGAGCCGGAGCTGGTACAGCTCCTGAGAAGCGGAAAGAAGCTCGACCAATCGGGTCTGGCCCGGCTGAAGGATGCTCTGGCACAGTTCCGGGAGGAGGACGCCCATGGCGACGCTGACTGATCTGCGCAAGCGGCTCCGGGGCGTTCAGACCATCTGCCAGCTTGCGGGAGCCATGCGCACCGTCTCCTCCGCAAAGCTGGCCCGGCTCAATTCCATGACCTACGCTTTTTCCCCCTACGCTCAGGGCTGCAGGGACCTTTTGAAGGCCTCCGGAGGAATGGTCCTGCCTCCCAAAACGGGTGAGGACAAGACGCTGGCGGTGCTCCTCTCCGGCAACCGCGGGCTTTGCGGCAGTTATCACAGCGAGCTGTTTGCCTTTTATCACGCATTGAAGGACGTAAAAGACGCGGAGGTCATCACCTGCGGAAAAATGGCGGCCTCCCATCTGAGCGAACGGGGCGCCGCCGTCCTGGAGGATTTTCCCGTTTCCGACGTTCCGGATTATCACGAGGCCGAAGCCCTGGCGGACCGGATCCTGGCGCTTTATACCGCCGGGCGGGTGAAGCGGGTGCTCTTCATATACAGCGAGGCGGTCAACGCCATGGTGCAGAAGCCCCGCTGCCTGGAGCTGCTTCCCGGCTCTGAGGCTTCCGCCGTCGAAACCCGGGAGCTGCTCTGGCTGCCGGACCTGCCCACGGCGCAGGAGGGCCTCGCGGAGCTGTGCCTCCGGGCGGAAGTCTATTCGCTGCTTCTCAACTGTGCCATGGCCGTGCAGGGGGCGACCCTGAGCTCCATGCGCTCCGCTTATGACAACGGAAAAAAGTCTGCCGGGGAGCTGGAAACAGCCATCAACCGGCAGCGCCAGACGCAGGTCACGGCCAGCGTCATCGAAACGTCGTCCGGCCTCAGGCCGAGGGAGGAGGGATAGTATGCCTGCCGGGAAAAAAGGACTCATTACCCGCATCATCGGGCCCGTGGTGGACGTGACCTTCCCTCAGGCCGAGGATACGCCGGAGCTGTTCAACTCTCTGGAGGTCGAGACCCGGAACGGGAAGCTGGTGCTGGAGGTGCTGCAGCAGCTGGGCAACGGCACCGTCCGCTGTATTTCCATGCATGCCACCGACGGGCTTTCCCGGGGCATGTTTGCCGTGGATACCGGGGATCCCATCACCATCCCGGTGGGGGAAGAGGCCCTGGGCCGGATGCTGAACGTGAATGGCGATCCCATCGACCGGCTGGGGGAGGTGCCCGCATCCCTTCGCTGGCCCATCCACCGCAGCGCGCCGCCCTTCACGGAGATCGTCCCCGGCGGCGAACTGCTGGAGACGGGCATCAAGGTCATCGATCTTATGACGCCCTACACCAAGGGCGGCAAGATCGGGCTCTTCGGCGGCGCCGGCGTCGGCAAGACCGTGCTTATCATGGAGCTGATCCGGAACATCGCCTTCGAGCACGACGGATACTCCGTTTTCGCAGGGGTCGGCGAGCGTTCCCGGGAGGGAAACGATCTCTGGCAGGAAATGAAGCAGTCCGGTGTGCTGAACAAGACCGCCCTGGTCTTCGGCCAGATGAACGAGCCCGCCGGGGCGCGCCTCCGGGTGCCCCTCAGCGGCCTGACCCTGGCGGAATACTTCCGGGAAAACGCCCACAAGGACGTGCTCCTTTTCATCGACAATATGTTCCGCTTCACCCAGGCCGGCTCCGAGGTCTCGGCCCTGCTGGGACGTATGCCCTCCGCCGTGGGCTATCAGCCCACCCTCGCCTCTGAAATGGGGCAGCTGCAGGAGCGCATCGTCAGCACGGTGAACGGTTCCATCACCTCCGTACAGGCGATCTACGTCCCCGCAGACGATCTGACGGACCCGGCCCCGGCCACCACCTTCTCCCATTTGGACGCGACCACCGTCCTGTCCCGCTCCATCGTGGAGCAGGGGATCTATCCCGCGGTCAGCCCGCTGGATTCCAGTTCCCGAATGCTGTCCCCGGATATCGTAGGGAACCGGCATTACCGAGCCGCCCGGGAGGTGCAGAGGATCCTGCAGCGCTACAACGAGCTGCACGACATCATTGCGATCCTGGGCATGGACGAGCTTTCGCCGGAGGACAAGCTCACCGTGCGCCGGGCGCGCAAGGCTCAGCGCTTTATGAGCCAGCCTTTCCACGTGGCAGAGGGCTTCACCGGTCTTTCTGGCCGCTTCGTTCACCTGGAGGATACGATCAAGGGCTTCGAAGCCATCCTCGGAGGCGAATGCGACGCCATTCCCGAGCAGGCTTTCCTGATGTCCGGCACCATCGAGGAGGTCTTCACCGCAGCGAAGGAGGAAAGCTGATGGAGGACGGCCTGCTCTTTCGCCTCCTGACCCCCCGGAAGGAAGTCGCCTCCTGCCGCTGCGACGCCGTGGAGCTTTGGGCAAAGGACAATGCCAAAGGCGAGGGCGGCGGAAGCATGGGCGTCCGCCGCGGTCATCTGCCCGCCGTGGTTGCCCTGGAGAAGGGGGGACCCGTGCGCGCACTCGCCGATGGGAAGCCGGTGTTTTCCGCCCGCGTCCGGGGCGGTTTTGCCCGTGTGGACGCAAAGTCCGTCACGGTGCTCACCCCGGAGGCAGAGGAAGCCGATGGAGAGTGATGAAGGACAGCCAACGTTGTTTTTGACAGTCTGCAGGCGGCGGGGAAGACCCCCGCCGCCCGTTTTGCCGCAAAACCTGAAAAACAGCCGCCATCCGAAGATGACGGCCGTTTTCTGTTCCGTATCACATGACGCCCGGCGTACCCTGCTGGTCGCCCTGGCTGAAGTCGCTATCGGAGAGTCCGTCTCGCTTCAGCATGGTCTCCAGCACGTCGATGTCCGTGTCCACGTCCAGCGTATCGTGGAGGTAGAGGTTGTCCAGCTGCTTCCGATAGGCCGCGATGATCGTATCCATGGTGGTCTCGATCCGTTCCTTGGTCTGGGACAGCTTTTCGCCCTGATATCCCTTTTCCTCAAAGTCCGCGTAGCTGTCCAGCAGCTTCAGCGTCGTGGGGAAATAGTAATTGAGGAAGCTGCTGATCTGGGGCTGCTTCTCCGGGTCCTGCCGCGCCGCGTCGAAGATCGCGGCGGCCAATCCCCGCACCTGAACGGATTTTTCCAGCATATCCCGGTCACGGATGCGGCCGCAGGCCCGCTCCATCTCCTTGATCAGCAGATCGTACTTGTCCTCTTCCCGACCGGGCTCCTGCGGCGTTTCGACCGCGGCGGTGCCGCTGTAGTCCAGCGCCTTGTCGGGGTCCAGGACCAGGAGGTTTTTGGCGTTGTCGATATACGCGTTGGCGGGGAAGTAGCCCCGCTCCATCATTTCATCCAGCTCCCGGAGCAGGTTTTTCTCCTTGACGCCGGCGGCGGAGGCCAGGGACTTGATGTCGATGCACGCCTTGTCACCGACGATCTTCACCATGTTCTGGTAGAGGCGCTCCTTCTTGTCCTTGGTATGGGCGGTGAAGAGCATCCCCCCGCCGCCCAGGGCCACGGCGATCCATTGGAGCACCCGCCAGAGGGCGGCCCCGCCGGCGATGCTGTGGATGCCCAGGAAAATGCCGCCCGCGAGAAGGACCCAGCCGCAGTAGAACAGCGCCTTTTTTCCCTTGGAGATGTGCTGTATCCCGTCGTCCTTCTTTTCCTTTTCCCCTGCTGCGGCTTTCTTTTCCCCGGCAGCCTTCTCCGTGTCGCCGGGCTTCGCGGTCTGCACGTGCTGAGAAGGCTGCGCCGCCTGCTGCACGGCCTTGACCCTGTCGGCCTCCAGCGGGGCGGAAGTGCGCTCTCCGTTCTCGCCCGATCCGGCAGTCTGCCCGTCGCCTGCTCTGGCCGCTCTGGAGCGGGAGGAGGAATTTGACGTATAGCTCTGCCCCGTGCGGTTCGTGGAGGACCTGGCGCTGTCGCTGCTTCCGGCGCTGCGGAAGCCCTCCTGCAGGGCCATGAACAGCCTTCCCAAATAATCGTGGCCGCTCAGCTTGGCGATCAGGAAGAAGAGGCCAAGAGGGAATGGCTCTACGGCAAGCAGCAAGGCCGTCAGCACCCAGGATACGACGCTGGCGTCGCCGCTTACTTTGGTCGGCTTCTTGTTCCCGTTCATAGCTTCCCCCGTATTCTATCTCTCTCCGCAGGGACGCTTATTCCGCCCTGGGACCTGCGCTCACGATGCTTTCCGGCATACTGTCGTACTTTTTGAAATTCCTGATGAAGCTCTGCGCCAGCTCCCTGGCGGCCTTCTCATAGGCATCGTCGTCCTGCCACAGGGCCTTCTGGCTCAGGAACTCGGCAGGCACGCCGGGGCAGGACTTGGGAACGGCCAGACCGAAAACCGGATCCTGTTCGAACTCGCACTTTTCCAGCTCGCCGTTCAGGGCGGCGGTGACCATGGCCCTGGTATAGGGCAGCTTCATGCGGAAGCAGCGCTCCATGCCGTAGCGGCCGCCGGCCCAGCCGGTGTTGACCAGGTAGACGTTGGTCTCATGCTCTTCGATCTTCTTTCCCAGCATCTCCGCGTAGACGGAGGGGTGCAGGGGGAGGAAGGGAGCGCCGAAGCAGGTGGAGAAAGTGGCCTGGGGCTCGGTGACGCCCCGCTCCGTACCGGCGACCTTGGCGGTATAGCCGCTGACGTAGTGGTACATGGCCTGCTCCTTGGTGAGCTTGCTGATGGGAGGCAGCACGCCGAAGGCGTCCGCCGTCAGGAAGATCACCGTTTTGGGATGGCCGCCGATGCCGGGGATGGCGCAGTTGGGAATGAAGGTGACGGGGTATCCGGCGCGGGTATTTTCCGTCAGGGAAGCGTCGTCAAAATCCAGTACGCGGGTATCGGGATCCATGATCACGTT
>JAFXUU010000133.1 GCA_017524845.1 Oscillospiraceae bacterium | reverse complement strand
GTGATCCCTTCTTCCGTTCGGGAATACGGAAACGTCCATCGGATCCAGAAAAGCGACGGGGACGAAACGGAGTGCTTCATCCAGGACAATTTCTATTATCTTTGTGAGGTTGAGACTTCCGCAGCCCCGCAAAACCTGGACGGATACGAAGCGGAGGAGGTATACACGCTGGAATGGGTCGATCCTTATACCGCAATCCGCAGGAACCGCAGCGTTGAGGAAAGCCCGCATAATCATCCCATGATGCTGGAGCGTGAGGCGCGGGTCCTGGAGCTACTCATATCGGAGGGATATTTTGGCTGATGCTTAACGCAATCACGAAGGTGACGGATGAGATCGTCACGATCATGGATGGAAACGTCTATGGCGTCTGGCTTTACGGAAGCGTCGTGCTGAATGATTTTCGCTTGGGGTGGAGCGACATCGATTTTGCCGCGCTCACCGACGGGCCGATCTCCGAAAGTCAGGCCATGCAGTTGCTTACCCTCCGGCAGGATATGCTCAAAAAAGAACCCGGCAATCCGTATTACCGCTGCTTTGAAGGGATCATAGCCGACAGAACGGAATACCTCAGCCAATCATTTCACAGGCTGGTTTATTGGGGGACCGGCGGGCAGCGCGTGACCGACCGCTTTGCCCACAACGCTTTCTCCCTGTTCGAGCTGGCAAAGTACGGAAAGCCCATCTTAGGCGGGGAGCCATGGGTACTCCCGCCGCCTGGCAGGGAGGAATTGGTCGCGGCGGTCTGGGCGCATTACGATTCCATCCGGCAATATGCAGTCGAGACAAATGAAATGCTCTATTCCTGCGGCTGGCTGCTGGACATCGCACGCTGCATCTATACATTGAGGTACAACGACGTCATCGCCAAAACTCAGGCGGGGCTCTGGGCGCTGGAGGAGCATATCTTTCCCGATGAAACGCCGCTGAAGAAAACCATCGAGATACGGCAGCAGCCGGCTTACTATAAAGACAACGCAGAAACCAAGCGGTGGCTGAAGAATTTGGGTCCCGTCGTTCAGCGGTATGCGGACGTGCTGAAACATGAATTGCTGATGCAGTGAGGACAGGAAAACATGAGCATTACACTTACCGAAAACGACAAACGCCTGGAGCTGGATATCCTGGGCTATGAGTTCCCCGAAGGGGGAAGCGACCTGTACGACGTCAACTGGCTCGTGGTGGGCGTCGCCTACGACGACGGCAGCCTTTCCTTCCGGCAGGAGGACAGCTGCCTGCTCGCCTATGAGCTGCGGGAGCTGACGGAGGCCCTGGACGGGATCGTCGAAGGGCGGGAGACCGGCCTGATCCGGACCTTCATGGAGCCCTACCTCTCCATCGCCGTCACAAGGGTGGGGGAGGTATACGCCCTGCAGGTCCGCTTCGTCTACGACACCGCCGGTCCGTGGAAGGCCGTCGGCGTCTGCCGGGGGCTGGACCGCCGGGAGCTGGCGGAGCTGAACGAAAGGCTGAAGGCCATGTACGCCCGCTTCCCCCGCCGGGAGGTACAGGAATAATCCGTCCCTTTCCACGCCCCCTTGACAGAGGGAGCGGGGCGTTCTATAATATCGTTAATTGATATCATGTTACGATATTGAAGAAGGTGAAACAGATGCCGCGGAAGCCGATGGTGATGCTGACGGAAGCCATGTTCTACGTGCTCATGGCCTTCCGGCAGGGGGAAAAGTGCGGCATCGACGTATCGGAATGGATCGAGAGGCACACCGGGGGCCGGGTGAAGCCGGGCCCCGCCACCCTCTACACGATCCTGGGCAAATTCGAGAAGGAGAAGCTCATCAAAGAGACCCTGGTGGAGGGGCGCAAGCGCAGCTACCGCATCACCGATAAGGGCCTGGCGGCCTATGAGGCGGAGCTGGAACGGCTGAAGAAATGCGTCCTGGACGCGGAGAAGGAGGCGGAGAAGCATGGCGGAAGCTGAAACGGCGGCGCGGCGGGCCTACCGGCTGCCCCCCTGCCCCGCCTGGGACGTGGAGGGCATGGAGCGCTGGCTGGAAGATATGGCGGAAAGAGGGTTTTTCCTTGCCAAAGACGGCTTTTTCGCCGGGTTCGCGGTCTTCGACTGCGGCGAGCCCAAACGGGTGAAATACCGGCTGGCAGGCGCGCAAAACCCCGGCGGCTTCTTTCGCGACGACATGGGCGCGCCGGACGGGGAACAGCTGGAGCTGAGCCGCCGCTATGACTGGGAATACCTGGACCGGCGGGGAGAATTCCACATCTACCGCTGCATGGACGAGGACGCGAGGGAGCTGAACACCGACCCGGAGGTGGAGGCCCTGGCCCTGAACGCCGTGAAAAAGCGGCGGCGGCGGGCGATGGTGTGGCTGCTGTACTGGCCCATCTATCTGCTGGTGATGGCGCGGGGCGGCCTGGTGCTGGCGACGGTCGCAATGAAGACCTGGGTCATGCTGCTGCTGATCCTCCTTCTTCTCTGGGCGGCGGCGGAGGCCTTCCTGGAGCTGGGATATCTCCGGCGCTTCCAGCGCGCCCTGCGGGGAGAGGGCGCTTCGCCGCCCCGCCGGAGCCCGGCGGCCTATTTTGCCGGCAAATTCGCGCCGGTACTGCTGACGGCGCTCCTGTTCGCCGCCCTGCTCCACACCCTGGGCGTGACCCTGGACCGGAGCGACCGGGTGGCCCTGAGCCGCTATGCGGGCGATATCCCCTTCGCCACCATGGCGGACATAGCCGGGGGCGAGGTGCTGGATTACATCCCCAGCATGACCGGGTTGGTGGCCGACTTCAACACCGTGGCGGAGCGACGGGACTGGCTGGCCCCCCGCATTCTGATGTATAAGGAGTACGCCGACGTCACCACCACGGTGCGAAAGCTTTCCGGCGGGCTGGCCGTGGACTGGTATGAATGCCGCAGCCCTGGCGTGGCCCGGCTGCTGGCAAAGGACATCCGGCGCTATGCCTGGTCCCCCTTTCAAAAGCGTTATGCGCCTCTGGAGCTGCCGCCGCTGCCCGTGGACTGCGCGGCAGCCTGGAGGGACATGACCCACATCGCGACCGTCGTGCTCCAGAAGGGGGATCGGGTCCTCCGAGCGACCCTCTCTCAGTGGGGGCCGGAGGAGAAGCTGACCCTGGACCAGTGGGCCCTGGCCCTGGCGGAGAGCATGGGCGGCTGAGCGACGGTTCCTTTTGACAGCATGGGCGCCGTGTGCTATCCTGAAGACAGAAAAAATGAAAATAGGAGGCACAGCATGGACGTCATCAAGATCGTCACCCCCGAGGGAAAAGACGACCGGCGGGGCATGCCCCGCCTGGACGTGAGCGGCGTGAAGCGCAAATTCCTGGACCTGCCCTACGCCGTGGGCGGCGGAGAGCACCAGAGCCTGGACATCTTCCTGCCCGACGAGGGGGACGGCCCCTTCCCCACCGTCATCTTCATCCACGGCGGCGGCTTCATGGCGGGCGACAAGCAGGACACTCAGAACGTCTACCTGATGAACGGCATCCGCCGGGGCTACGCGGTGGTGAACATGAACCACCGCCTCTGCCACGAGGCGAAATACCCCCTGCCGGTGTACGACGTGAAGGCGGGCGTCCGCTTCCTGCGGGCCAACGCCGCCAAATACTGTCTGGACCCGGACCGCTTCGCCGTGGGCGGCAATTCGGCGGGGGCCTACTTCGCCGCCATGCTGGGCTGCAGCGCGGGCGTGGCCGCTCTGGAGGACCCGGGCATGGGCAATCCGGGGGTCAGCTCCGCCGTGCAGGCGGTGATCGGCCTCTTCGGGGTCTACGACCTGGTGAAGCAGAGCGTGTTCACCGCGGAGCACGGAGACATGCCCGGCGGCATGAAGATGCCCAACTTCGCGGACATGTTCGCGGGCGGGATCTCCTGCCGGGACAATCCGGCGCTCATGAGCCTCACCTGGCCCGGCAGCTACGTCACGAAGGACTGCCCGCCCACCCTCATCCAGGGCGGCACCGCCGACCAGATCGTGCCCTACGAGGCTTCCCCGGACCTGGTGAACAGGATCAACGCCGTCTGCGGCGACGGGCGGGCCATCCTCGATTCCTTTGAGGGCTGCACCCACGGCCACCCGGACTACGGCACCCCGGAAAACGAGGAACGGCTTTTCGCCTTCCTGGACAGCGTACTGAAATAACAAAACAACAGGAGGCATATCATGGACGTTATCAAGATCGTCACTCCCGAAGCGAAGCCCGGCGAAATGCTGCTGCCCGTCATGGACGTGAGCGGCGTGAAGCGCAAATTCCTGGACCTGCCCTACGCCGTCGGCGGCGGAACGATGCAGTCCCTGGACATCTACCTGCCCGACGAGGGGGACGGCCCCTTCCCCGCCATCATCTTCATCCACGGCGGCGCCTTCTGGGGCGGCGACAAGCGGGACACCCAGAACATCTACCTGATGAACGGCATCCGCCGGGGCTACGCGGTGGTGAACATGAACCACCGCCTC
>JAFXUU010000132.1 GCA_017524845.1 Oscillospiraceae bacterium | reverse complement strand
GGTGAAGGCGGCGGTGCTCCCCAGAGGCCCGACGTAGTCTTCCGGCTGGGCGGTGATGGCGAGGGCTTCAGCCACGGTCATGGAGACGGTGTCGGATTGTACGGAGTTGCCGTAAGCGTCGGTGACGACGCAGTAGAGCTGGTTGCCGTTCCTGGCTGAGGTCAGCTCAACTTCGTAGACGGGGCCGGTGATGCTGGATTTGGAGAATCTCGTGGCGGTGGGCTTCTTCACGTACCACTGATAGGTGAGGGGTTCCTCGCCTTGGGCCTCCACAGAGAAGTAGGCGGTGCTGCCCAGGACGCCCCGGTAGGATCCCGGCTGCTTCGTGATGGCCAGAGTGACGGCGTCGGGATCGACGGTCATGGCGACGGTGTCGGTCCGGCGGGTCTTCCCGGCGACGTCGGTGATCTCGCAGTAGAGCCGGTTGCCGTTCCGGGCCTGGGTCAGCTCGACTTCGTAGACGGGGCCGGTGATGCTGGACTTGGAGAATTTGGAGGCGGAAGGCGTTTTTACCCACCACTGATAGCTGAGGGACTCCCCCTCTGCCTCCACGGTGAAGGAGGCGGTGCTGCCCAGGGGGCCCTCGTAGTCCTCCGGCTGGACGGTGACGGTGAGCGGCGTGCAGAAATGGATCGTCGCCTTCCCGAGATTGTCGTTGGTGTTGCCCACCGCAACGGCGGCCCACTGGGCCTCCGTGCCGTAGAAGTATACGTCCGCCAGGGCGGAGGTATTGGCAAAGGCGCCGTTGCCGATACTGGTCACGCTCCCGGGGATCGCCACGGAAACGATCCCCTTGCTCCGGGTGAAGATATGGCTGCTGATGGCGGTGAGCCCATCCGGGAAGACCAGGGTGGTCAGGGACGAGCAGAAGCCGAAGGCCTTGCTGCCGATAAAGGTCACGCCGTCCGGGATCCGGATGCTTTCCAGCGCCGTACAGGAAAGGAACGCCTCGACGCCGATGGACGTCAGCGTGTCCGGGAGCTCCACCGAGCGGAGGCTCCCGCTGTTGCCGAAGCACCCGGTCGGCAGGGCGCGCACGCCCGCCGGGATGCGGAGGTGCGTCAGGGCGTCGTTGTTCGCGAGACCGTAGGCGCCTACCGAGGTCAGGCTGTCGGGCAGGGTCAGGCTCGCCAGATTGCGGCAGCTGTGCACGGCGTATTCCTCCAGGGCTGTCACGCCCTCCGGGATCGTCAGGGACGCGAGGGCGCTGCAGTTGTCGATGCAGTGCGCCCCGAGCCGGGCGGTGCTGCGGGGGATCGAAATCTCCTGCAGCGACCGGAGGTCGGAAAACGCGTAGTTCCCGATGCGGGTCACGCCTTCCCGGACCACGGCGCGGACGATGCTGCCGGCGTAGGGGTACCACGGCGTGGTGATGCTGGTCACCAGGTTCTGCGTGACGCGTTCAAAATCGTCCATGCCGCCGACGCCGAAAACGGTCAGGCAGCCGCCAGGATCCAGGGTCCACACGGTATCCGGGCCGCAGGCGCCGCCGTCCCGCAGGGAGCCTTCGGCTACGAGAAGGAGGGCGGGCTCGGTGACCGCGGTGTTTCCGTAGTTGTCGGAGACGATGCAGCGATACCGGTCGCCGCTGTTTTCCACCGCCGTCTCGAAGGTCAGCGTGTCCGTATCGAAGCCCGCAGTCCCGGCGCTGCAGTCCGTCCATTCGCCGCCCAGGGGCTTCCGCTGCCACCGATAGGAGAGCATCGCGCCGGGAAGTCCGTCGGCCGCCGTGTGGAGAGCGGCGGCGCCGGGCTGCAGGATGGCGCCCGCAGGCTGCTCCGTGACGGTGAGGCGGCCGCATACGCGGAGCGCAGCGCCGGTCAGGTATCCGTTGCTATCGCCGATCCCCAGGGCGGCCCAGTCCTCCTCCGTGCCGTAATAATACACCTCTGCGAGGGCGGAGCAGTCCGTAAAGGTCCTGCCGGGGATCGAGGCCAGCGGGTAGGAGAAGGTTACGCGCGCCAGACGGGTGCAGGCCTCGAACAGATACGAGGCGTCGTAGGGCTCGTCGTCCATGTTCGTGTAGGTGAAGAAGCCCAGCTCGGTCAGGCTGGCGGGGAACGTGATCTCCGTCAGTGCGCGGCAGCCGGAAAAAACGAAGGGCTCGATGCGCGTCACGCCCTCCGGGATCGTGACCGAGGCGAGGGAGGAGCACTTGTTGAACAGGTTCCTTTCCAGCGCCGTCAGCCCCTGGGGGAGCTGTACGGCGGGCAGGTGGGAGCAGTTGTAGAAGGCGTAGGCGCCGATCTCCGTCATTTCACCGGGAAGGGTCAACGCCGCCAGGGCCGTGCAGTCGTAAAAGGCGCGCTCCCCGATGGCGTCGAGGCTCTCCGGGAGGTCGAGGGCCGTCAGGGCCGTGCAGCCGTAGAAGGCGCTCCCGCCGATGGATTCGAGGCCTTCCCCGAGGTCCACGGCCGCCAGGGCCGTGCAGCCGTAGAAGGCGCCGGTGCCGATGGCGGTCACGCCCGCAGGGATCGTGATCTCCGCCAGGGCCGTGCATTCGCTGAAGGCGTTATTGCCGATCTCCGTCAGGTCGTCCGACAGCTGGACCGTCGTCAGATGGGTGAAGCCGCTGAACGCGCCCTCGCCGAGGACGGAGACGCTTCCCTGGAGCAGGACCGTCGTCAGATTGCTGCAGCCGTTGAAGACGCCGCTGCCGATGAGGGGGACGCTTCCCAGGATCCGGACCGTCGTCAGATTGCGGTTGAACTCAAAGGCGTGGTCGCCCAGTTCCGTCACGGAGGCCGGGATCGTGAGCTCCGCCGCCCCCATGCGGGAGAGGGAGCTGGAGCCGATGCTCTCCAGGCCCTCGGGCAGCGTGAGGGAAGTGACGGCGGCGCAGGAGGTGAAGGCGCAGTCCCCCAGCCGGGTAACGGCGGAAGGAACGGCGTAGGCACCGTCCGCCGGAGCCTTGCCCTCCGGATACCGCAGGAGCGCCGTCCCGTCCTTGCTGAAGAGAACGCCGTCCACGGAAGCGAACGCCGGATTCGCCGGGGCGACGCCGATCGACTCCAGCAGCGTGCAGGAGTTGAAGGCCGTGCCCGCGACCTCGGTCACGCCGGCGCCGAGGGTCATCTCCGTCAGCTTCCCGCAGCCCTGGAACGCGCCGGGTCCGATGGAGGTCACGCCGTCTGTCATGACGACGGATTCGAGCTTGCTGCAGTCAAAGAACGCGGATCTTCCGATGGAGGTCAGGCTAGCCGGGAGGGTCAGGCTCCGGAGGGAATTGAGGTTGGCGAACGCATAGTCGCGGATGGCGGTGATCCCCGCCGGGATCGCCATATCCTCCACGAGCACGCCGTTCAGATAGAGGTTTCCCCAGCTCATGAAGAGTGGATTGGCGTTGGCGGTTGCGAAACGGATGCCACACCAGGCCGCCAGGTCCGAGATGTACACGCCCCGGATGTTCTGGCAGTAATAAAAGGCGTAATCCCCCATATAGGTGACGGAGGCCGGGATCTCGACTTCCTTCAGGCCGTAGCAGTACCAGAAGGCGGCCGCGCCGATATAGGAGAGGTTTTCCGACAGCACGAGGTCCTCCAGCGCGTCGCAGTAGCCGAAGGAGTTGTAGCCGATGCTGGTGACGGTGTCCGGGAGCTCGATGGAGGTCAGCGCCTTGCAGTTGGAGAAGACGCTGTCCCCAATGGTGGTCAGAAGGTCCGTGGGAAAGACCACCTCGGCGAGCTTGGTGCAGCCGTAGAAGGCGCCCGTGTCGATGGTCACGGTGCCGTATGGGATCACGACGGAGGTCAGGGCGGTGCATTCGTCAAACGCCCACTGGCCGATGCGCAGCACGCCGCCGGGCATGGAGACGCTCGTCAGCGCCGTGCAGTCCTGGAAGGCGTAGTTCCCGATGCCGGACACCCCCGGCTCTACGACGATCTGCCGGATGCTGGTCCGGCTGCGGTACCATGGCGCGCCCTCCCTGTCAAAGTCGGTCATCTCTCCCCGGCCGCTGATGGTCAGGGTCCCGTTGGTGAGGTTCCAGGTCAGGTTTTCACCGCAGGTCCCGCTGGCCGCCCCGGCGTCCGTCCAAAGGACAGGTACCAGGAAAAGAAGACATATGAGCATGGCAAGGATACATTTAGCAGTGCGCTTCATAAACTTGGACTCCTTTCCTGCCAGATCAGACGGATCGTATGCCGCGACCGTCTGGAAATGATGCGTTAATTCAATTATTAAAATAACACAAGCGATATAAAAGCGCAAATGGTTTTGCGGGCAATCACCATCATGGAGGAATCAAGCGTACAGTTGGTATGATGGATGAGGCGAAGCGAAAAAGACTCGGCGGCAGCCCTCTGGCTGCCGCCGGGTTTCAGCGTGTCGATACGCTGCGGCTCCCCGGCGCTTCCTGCGCCGGGGAGCAGATATCAGACTGAGGGACCTTATCCGATCGTCATGCTGACGGTATTCGTCCGCACCGTTGCCCCGAAGGCGTCGGTGACGACGCAGTAGAGCTGGTTGCCGTTCCGGGCCGCCGTCAGCTCCACTTCATAGACGGGGCCGGTGATGCTGGACTTGGAGAACTTCGTCGCGGTGGGCTTCTTCACGTACCACTGATAGGTAAGCCCCTCGCCGGAAGCCTCCACGGTGAAGGCGGCGGTGCTCCCCAGAGGCCCGACGTAGTCTTCCGGCTGGGCGGTGATGGCGAGGGCTTCAGCCACGGTCATGGAGACGGTGTTCGTCTGTACGGTATCACCGTAAGCGTCGGTCACGACGCAGTAGAGCTGGTTGCCGTTCCGGGCCGCCGTCAGCTCCACTTCATAGACGGGGCCGGTGATGCTGGACTTGGAGAACTTCGTCGCGGTGGGCTTCTTCACGTACCACTGATAGGTAAGCCC
>JAFXUU010000131.1 GCA_017524845.1 Oscillospiraceae bacterium | reverse complement strand
CTTCTTCACATACCACTGGTAGGTGAGGCCGTCGCCCGCAGCCTCGGCGGTGAAGGAGGCGGTGCTGCCCAGGGGGCCGACGTAGTCCGAGAGGTCAGCCACGGTCAGCGCCGCGCCGACGGTCATGCTCACGGTGTTGGTCTGCACGGAGCTGCCGAAAGCGTCCGTCACCACGCAGTAGAGCTGATTGCCGTTCCGCGCCTCGGTGAGCTCGACGGAATAGGTGGCGGTCTTGATGCTGGACTTGGAGAAGGAGGAGGCGCTGGGCTTCTTCACATACCACTGGTAGGTGAGGCCGTCGCCCGCAGCCTCGGCGGTGAAGGAGGCGGTGCTGCCCAGGGGGCCGACGTAGTCCGCCGGCTGGCTGACGATCTCCACGGCGGACCGGATGCGCATGGTGACGGTGTCCGTCTGCACGGTGTTGCCGTGCGTATCGGAAATGACGCAGTAGAGCTGCCGCCCGGAGTTCGCCGCCGTGAGCGTGACGACGTAGGTGGGCGTCGTGATGCTGGATTTGGAGAACTTCGTCGCGCCCGGGTTCTTCACATACCACTGGTAGCTGATCCCATCGCCAAAGACAGCGTCTGCCGTCACCGAGAACCGGGCTTCATCCCCCTCGGCTCCGATGAAGTCCTCCGGCTGCTCCCAGAGACAGATGTAGTATACATACAGGCAGGCGGCTTCGGAGGTCAGGCTGAGGCCGTCGCGGTTCGTGACCACGCAGCGGTAGAAATAGCCGTTTTTATCCGCCGTGATGGGGACGGAGAGCACGGCGCTGTCGCTGCCGGGATAATTGCAGTCTGCCCAGGTGCCGGCACCCTCCACGAAGTCGGCTTCCTGCCACTGATAGCTGAGCCCGGCCCCCTCGGCGGCAGCGGTGAAAACGGCGGTCTCCCCGGGGGAGCCGTAATAATCCTCGGGATATTCGGTGAAGAGCAGGATCGACATGGTGACGGTGTTCGTCTGCAGGCTGTTGCCGTGGCTGTCGGTAACGACGCAGTAGAGCTGCCGCCCGGAATTCGCCCCCGTGAGAATGACGTCGTAATACGGGTCCGTCACGCTGGATTTGGAGAACTTCGTCGCGTTGGGGCCCTTTACGTACCATTGATAGGTGAGCCCGTCGCCCAATGCATCCACATAAAAGGAGGCTGCGTCGCCCTCCGCGCCGATGTAATCCGCCGGCTGCCCCATGATCTCCAGGAGCGATCCGTCTCCCACATATACGTTCCGCAGGGACAGGCCGTGCCAGTCCGCGCCGCTCCGGTCGGCCGTCTGGAAGGTCCATACGATGGTGTGCTCCCCGGGGCCGAGCTGCCGTTCATAGCGTTCCCAATCGTTTGAAAACCCATACAGGCGCAGCAATTCCGTTCCGTCCACCGTAACGAAGGCGGATTGGTTCGCGTAGGAAACGATGCCGCCCTTATGGTCGAAGCCGAAGGTCGCCGCCTCGTCCAGGGTGAAGGTGAGGGTGAGGGTGGATTCGGCGTTTTTCTCGGTCCGGATGCCGGAACGGGCCGTCAGCACCCCGTCTTTCGGCTCAATGGTCCAGGGATGATCCCCGCCGGCGGTGAAGTGGAGGCTGCCCCCCGGCGCGTTGAGGACGCTGTCCAGCAGCGCGCCGTCGTAGAGAACGGCGGCATTGGAGGTGCTGGTCCAGCCGTGCCGGTCCGTGAGGACGCAGCGGTACTGATAGCCGATCCTGGCGGCGGTGGCCTTGCCGGTGAGGGTGGCGGTCTTGTTTCCCGTGTGGCTGCTGTTTAGCCAGGTTTCCCCCCCGTCGGTGCTCACCTGCCACTGGTATTGGAGCGCGGAGCCCTCAGCCTCGATGTGGAAGCGGAAGGTTTCGCCGATCTCGGCCCGTTGGCTCGTCGGCTGGCTCTGGATCCTCAGCAGCGTTTCCCCCAGCCAGATTGTGCCGCTGATGCGCTGGTTGCCCCGCCGGTCCGTGACGACGCAGCGGAAGCCGGTGGCGAAAAGCTCCTCTGTGGCCGTGACGGTGATGGCGGCGCTGTCAGCTCCCGGCAGGGTGCAGTCGATCCACGCGCCGCTGCCGTCCATCATCTGCCACTGATAGCTGAGGCCGCTGCCGTAAGCCACCACCGCGATCTCGACGGTCTCTCCCAGGTCTGCGTAAACGTTGCGGTACCGGGCGGATTCCCCGTCGAAGGAAAGGGACCGCTCGACCAGGCACACCGAATCGGTGATGAGCGTGTCGCCGTGCATATCCGTGAGGACGCAGCGATACAGGTAGCTGAAGCGGGCCGCCGTGATCTTGCCGGTGAGGGTGGCGGTCTTGTTGCCCGCGTGGCTGCTGTCGGCCCAGGTCTCGCCCCCGTCGGTGCTCACCTGCCACTGGTAGCTGAGGCCGGAGCCCCGGGCCGCCACGGTGAAGCGGAAATCCTCGTTCACGCCGCCCCAAAAATCCTCGGGCTGCTTCGTGATGGTGAAGGCGCCCTCCGTGAGTATGCTGCCGTATTCGCAGGAGTCGGTGTTGCCCTGCCGGTCCGTGACCATGCAGGCCAGGGTCGCGCCGATCATCTCCGCCGTGACCGTCAGCTCCAGGCGGGCGGTCTGGGCGCTGGGATCGCTGACGTTCATCCAGGCTGCCGCCCCGGGCAGCAGGATCTTCCACTGGTAGCTGAGGCAGGAGCCGTAGGCCTCCGCCTCGAAAACGGAGACCTGCCCCACGTTCACCTGGGGGCTGCCGGTGATGCCGACCGCCTGCGGGGCCCGCTCATAAAGATACGGCATTTTCGTGGTCAGCTGCCGGTACCCGTCGTTCACCACGCAGCGGAAGCGGCAGTTCAGGTTCTCCTCCGTGATCACCCCCGTCAGGATGGGGGAATCTGCGCTGCTCTCCGTGCAGGGCAGCCATTCGCTGGAGCCGGGCGCGCGGTACTGCCATTGGTAGGAGATGGGAAGCGTGCCGCTGGCGTCCACCGTGAAGGAGAAGGTGTCGCCGACGTAGCCGTAGAAGTCGTCCAGTTCGCTTTTGTTGTAGGAAATCGTCAGCCCCGTCGCCAGAAGCACGTTGTCGACAGCGAAGCAGTCCCCGGTCGGGTTCACGGAACTGTCCTTCGTATAGGACCACACCAGCGTGTGGGACCCGGCGCTCAGGGTGGTGGAAAAGGTAGCCCAGTCGCTGCCTTCGGCGCCGCAGCGGAAGAGCTCCTCCCCGTCCACCGCGAAAACGCACACGTCGTAATTGCTGCCCTCGCCCTGGGCCTTGTAATCAAAGGAGAAGGCCTGTTCCTCGGTCAGCATGCAGCTCATGCGCAGGCTCGAGGAGCTGCTGGAGAGGCCGGCGTTGCCGGACATGGCGTAGACCCGCCCGTCCTCCTCCGCCGTGATCCAGGCCCGGGTGAGCGGGGAATCGCAGTCTTCGTCGGTGGTGAAGCGGAGGATGCTGCCGAGCTTGTTCAAAGCAGCATTCAGCTCAGGGCTCGCGTCGGCCCCCAGGGCTGCGCCGGGCAGAAGGCCCAGGACCAGCAGCAGCGCGAGGGCAAGACTGAGCAGCCGTTTCGTTCCTTTCATTTCGTTCTCCTTTCCCTGTCCCCGGTTGGGGACAGGCCCGTACGTCGATATCACTTTATCGCATTGTATCATCTTCCGCCGGGGATTTCCACCCCTTCTTCCGGGGGCTGCGCCGCAGGCTCCCGACGGGGGAGCGGTTGGGCGGCGTTTGCCGTCCTTTCGCGCCAAACAGCGCCGCCGCGGGCCTCAGGCCCGCGGCGGCAAAATGCGCTGCGGTTTTTATCCGACGGTCATAGTAACGGTGTTGGTCGTCACAGAGCTGCCGAAAGCGTCCGTCACCACGCAGTAGACCTGGTTGCCGTTTCTGGCGGCGGTAAGCTCGACGGAATAGGTGGCGGTCTTGATGCTGGATTTGGAGAAGGAGGAGGCGCTGGGCTTCTTCACATACCACTGGTAGGTGAGGCCGTCGCCCGTGGCCACGGCGGTGAAGGAGGCTGTGCTGCCCACGGGGCCGACGTAATCACTGAGGTCGGCCACGGAGAGCGCCGAGCCGATCGTCATGCTCACGGTGTTGGTCTGGACCGTGCTGCCGTAGGCGTCCGTCACCACGCAGTAGACCTGATTGCCGTTCCGGGCCTCGGTGAGCTCGACGGAATAGGTGGCGGTCTTGATGCTGGACTTGGAGAAGGAGGCGGCGGTGGGCTTCTTCACATACCACTGGTAGGTAAGGCCGGTGCCGGTGGCCTCGGCGGTGAAGGAGGCAGTGCTGCCCACGGGGCCGACGTAATCCGAGAGGTCGGCCACGGAGAGGGCCGCGCCGATCGTCATGCTCACGGTGTTGGTCTGCACGGAATCGCCGTAGGCGTCCGTCACCACGCAGTAGACCTGATTGCCGTTCCGCGCCTCGGTGAGCTCGACGGAATAGGTGGCGGTCTTGATGCTGGACCTGGAGAAGGAGGAGGCGCTGGGCTTCTTCACATACCATTGATAGGTGAGGCCGGTACCTGTGGCTTCGGCGGTGAAGGAGGCGGTGCTGCCCAGGGGGCCGACGTAGTCCGCGAGGTCGGCCACGGTGAGGGCCGCGCCGACGGTCATGGTCACAGTGTTGGTCTGCACGGAATCGCCGAAAGCGTCCGTCACCACGCAGTAGAGCTGGCGGCCGGAATTGGCCTCCGTGAGGGTCACGCTGTAGGTGGCGGCGGTGATGCTGGACTTGGAGAAGCGGGT
>JAFXUU010000130.1 GCA_017524845.1 Oscillospiraceae bacterium | reverse complement strand
TGAGGTCATCGTCCGCCAGATGATGCGCAAGGTCAAGGTGGACGACCCGGGCAGCACCGAACTGCTCAGCGGGGCCACGGTGGACCAGTACGAGTTCCGCCAGGCCAACGCCGCGGTCCAGGCGCGCATCGACGCCGCCGAGGTGGACGAACTGGGCGAGCCCCCGCGCCTGGCCACCTGCGAGCCCATGCTGCTGGGCATCACCAAGGCCTCCCTGGCCACTGACAGCTGGATGAGCGCCGCCAGCTTCCAGGAGACCACCAAGGTCCTCACCGACGCCGCCATCAAGGGCAAGGTGGACCGCCTGGTGGGCCTGAAAGAGAACGTCATCATCGGCAAGCTGATCCCCGCCGGCAGCGGCCTGGATGTCTACCGCAACATCCGCACCGACACCGATGAGAGCATCGACCCGTCCAGCGCCGACTATGTGGACCTGAGCGTCCTGGTGGGCCGGACCAACGCGCTCTAAGCCAGGCATATCACAAGCCCCCCCGTACCGGGATCGCCCGGTACGGGGGGCTTTTGCATGCTGCAAAAAATGGCGGCAGGATACCCGGATGAAGTTTGAAAAAATTTACGAATCTTTCACGTATCATGCCCGGAATTTTCGTACTTTTGCCGTCTGTTGCAAGGCGGCAAACCATCTGAGCGCGCCGCGGAGTTCTCTCTGCGGCGCGCTCAATCATTTCCAAATTGTTCCATTTTGTTGTTTTCTTTCTTTGCCCATGCCCCTTCAGACGGCCATACCGTTTCCTTCTTCCGCGTCCGCGCCGCGTGTGAAGTCTGGGAGCTGGGATAGATTGGAACGTATTTTGTGGAAAAGCTGCGCAAAAACAGAAAAACATCAAATATTTTGTCAGGAAACAGCACAAATTCAAATCATTACCGAATAAGTTTGTTAAAACTTAAATTATTAAAAAATTGAAATAAATGCTTGCATTTCCTCCTTTTCCAAAATATAATATAATTGTTAACGAGACATGTAAATTTGATGTTTTTTCTGACGCATTCGCATCGGGAAAAGGCAAGGGCTGCGATGCAGCGGGGTCTGAGCACAGCCCGATCGGAATCGCAAGGAGCGTAACGACATGAAGCATTGCAAACGGTTTTTCAGTTTTTTGGCGGCGCTGGCGCTGCTGCTGTTCCTGAGTCTGCCTTCGCTTTCCATGGCGGAGTCCGGCCAGGCGGAGGACGGGGCGCGGAGCCCCGTAGAGGCGTCTGTCGAACACGCGGCGGAAGACGCGGACCCCTGGGAGGAAGCGGAGCCCCGGGGAGACGGGGAGGAAGCGCCCGCACCGGTGTACCCGGCGCTCCAGGAAGACGCCGACGACGCAAATGACGCGCCCTCGGCGGCGTTCCCGGCGTTCCCGGAGGAGGCCGAAGACGCCGAAAGCACGGCGGAAGCGGACCCGACGGAATTTGCCACGCTTTCGGAGGAAGACGAACCCGCCGGAGCGGAGGCGGATCCGGCGGAGGCCCAGCTGCCGGAGCTGTCGGAGACCGACGGCCCCGCAGGGGACGAAGCGGACCCGGCAGAAGCGCCCGCGCCCGAGGACGCGGCGCTTTCGGAGGCGGACGCGCCGCACTGGGACGACGATGGGGAAGCGCCCCCGCCGGAGTTCCCGGGCCTTTGGGAGGAACCGGAGACGGACGCGGCGCTTGTGGCGGAGGGAGAGCTGCTCCGCCTGACGGCGGACACGCGCTGGAACAGCCTGGACAACATCCATGTGGTCGTGGAGGCGGACGCGGGCGTCCTCCCGCCGGATACCCTGCTGCGGGCTGCGGCGGTCAAAGACCCGGACATCCTGCGGCGGGCGCGGGAGGCGGTGGAGTCGGCGGACCGCCGGGTGGCGCTGGTGCAGGCCCTGGAGCTGGGCTTTTTCGGCCCGGATGGGGCGGCGCTGGAGCCGGAGGGCCCCGTCCGCGTGACGCTGTATTCCTACCGGGCGGCCCGCTTCCGGGAGTTGGAGCTGGTCAGCGTCCTGGACGACTGGACCGATGTGGTGGAAACCACGCAGAATCTGGCGTCCCTCGGCTTTGCGGTGTACGAATCCGGCGTCTACGCCATCGTAGGCACGGAGGCCGTGGTCTTCGAGCACCTGAGCGCCCGGGGCGGGGCGGCCTCCGTCACCGTCTCCTATGACCCGGAGCGCTTCGGCTTCCTGCGGGACGCCTCGCTGGAGGTGCGGGAGCTGGAGGGCGAAGAGCTGGAGCGGTATCTCGCCGCCGCAGCGGAGGCGCTGGCCGCCGTGGACAAAGACCCGGATGAGCCGGAAGCTCCGGACGAGTCCGAAGGCCGCGACGAACCGGAAGACCCCGGCGAAGCCGGAGAGGAGGCCGGGCGCGGCCTGGCCTGGGCCCGCTTCTTTGACGTGCGCCTGACCGCCCCGGACGGGACAGAATACCATGAGCTGGGCGGCGACGTGCGCGTGACGGTGACGCTGGACGAGCCACTGGAGGACGCGGCGGGCGGCGCGCTCTACGCCGTCCACTTCCCCGACGGCCCCGACGAGGCGCCGGAGATCTCCGAGGCGGCGCTGAACGAGGACGGGACGGAGCTGTCCTTCACCCAGAGCGGCTTTTCCGCTACGGGGACGGTGCTGATGGGTGCATATGTCAGCGGCAGCAGATGGTGGCCAGAAGTATGGCACAATGAACACCTATATGTTGTTACCGAGAATTGGCTTCCCTATGTGGTGCTGGTACGGGAGCCGGAATCGGGAAATCCCGACCCGAAACGGCCTTTCTATATGCTGGAGGTGGACACAAGCACTGAGCATGTGGATGAAGTATCCTCCACCCGCACCTATACCCGATACAGGGTTAAGCTTGTAGAGGCGAACGTGAAGGAGGAAGCGGACGGAACGCTCAGCCTATGCTTTGACGACAAGCCGGAGGAAGGCGTGTACTACAGCTCCTTTGAAGACATCGACCAATGGATCTGGTTTCATCATCAGTACGGCGGTACCGGATATAGTAGTTCTCGTAAGGGAAATAATCTGGTAAACGCGGCCACCGGTTGCCTGCTGGGAACCGCCGTGGTAACCAATAGGCCCTCGACGACCGAATACTGCGCGGGAACCGTGTCCGTCGAGGAAGGGCAGTATCCAAACGATGCGTTTTACCTCGAATTTCCCGGTTTTGGAAGTGATGATCGCTATACCCGGCGCCTGTACAGCCAGAACAGTCTGAAGAATCCCGGGAACAAGTACGTCTGGTACTTTATGAAAGACGAAGATTACCTGAAAGGGGTGACAAACAAGAAAGAATACAGCGCTACTAATTCAGTGAATGCTCCTGATCGTTTACCTCCCGACGGCGTACTGGAATTCTATTTCGCCTCAGAGATCCGGATCAACGGGCAGGAGATCCTGAGGCCGGCAACATTTCCATACGATCCCGACGCCGTGAACTCCTACGGTTCCGGCGACAACGCCTACAAAGCCGAAGACCCCTACGGAGACACAAACCCCTATTCCTTCCACACCTACGCCGACAACCCGGACAACGACGCGCTTCCCCCGTCGATCACCCCCGATCCCCCCGCTGCGAAAAAGACCCTGACCCCCCAGGGTGACGGGAGCTACGAGCTTTCCCTCAGCGTGACCGCCGACGCAGGGGAGAACGCCATGCCGGACGCCAGCGCGGAGGTGGTGCTGGTGGTGGACGTGTCCGAAAGCATGGACAACCCAAAGAACAACCCTGATGTGAGGCCCGCGATCGCACAGGAACGGGAGGTGCTGCTGCAAATCGGCAAAATGCTGAAGGAAAAGCAAGTGCCGTTCCACGTGATTCTGTTCTCTACGGGCGCCTGGACCGACGGCAAAACCTATACCGCGCAGAACTACGGCGAATTTGAGGTGATGGTCAACGGACTCACAACAAGATTGGGCGGCGCTACCTGCTGGGAGGCCGCTCTGCATCTGGCGGGCAGGGTCCTGAAGCAGATCGACGCTGCGGAAGTCGCAAGTACAGATGTGAACTACAAGGACAAATACGTCATGTTCATCTCCGACGGCAAGCCAAACCTACATGTCAGGGATACCGACGTAGATAACCCATACCAAATCACATATTTTGATCAGAGTTTCGGCGGCAAGCGCGTTTCCGGCTGGGGTTACAAGGAAGGACAGTCGGAAACCGGCAACAGCGGCGTGGAGATTCAAATGAGGCCCCTTCTGCTGGAGCAGAAGCTGGTGGCGGCCGGGGCCAACGTCATCAACGTCTTCATCCAGAGCAACGAGAAAGACGGCATAGGGCCAAAGTGGATGAAGCGGATGTCGAACATCGCCTACGCCGGCGGGATCTATACGCAGGAGCCGCCCGCAGGCACCTACTACTGGGCCGACGCGGCCAACGACGGCGAGATCGCAGGGGAGCTGATTTCCGCCACCCGCTTCATCCTGCGAAAGTTCCTCTATCAGGATGTGAGCCTGACCGACGGACTGACCGAGGGCACGGCGCTGGCGGGGACCACCGGGCTGGCCCCGGAGGGGGCTGTCCCGGACTTCTCCTACACGATCACGCTGAAGAACGGAACCGAGTACATCGGCGAGTTCCCGGCGGGAGAGACAACGGCGCTCCGCTTCTGTCGAAACACGGATGACGGGATCAAGTATCTGGCCGCCGACGGTTCGGAGACCGCAAACGCGGAGGAAGCCCTCCTGCTCGGGAAGGCCGAATACAACGGCTCCACGCGCACGGTCAACTGGGACATCAAGCCCCCCAACGCGGAAGACGGTGCGCATTATACCCTGATCGAGGACGCGACCTATACCGTCAGCTTCCCGGTCTGGCCCACCCAGGAGACCTATGACGCCATTTCCGGGCGGGAGAACAACGGCTCCGACATAGAGCTGCCGCAGGGCCTGTATCCCCTGGAGGAATACAATTATACCTTCGCTTCCGACACTCCGCCGACGTCTCTTTCCGATCTGCTCGCTTTTCTGAACATCTCCGGAGCGGATGTGGACAGCGTGAAATCCGGTGACCCGGAGGGGATCTCCGTGACGGAGGCGTCTCCGGGTAATTGGACGCTGGCTGTTGCTGCAGGCCTGGATCGCACGATACCCCTTACAATCACCCTGAAAGACGGAAGCGTGCTCGTTGTGAATATGTCAGGCTCTGCGGAGGCGTCCGCAGAAAAGCTGGAGCGGCATTGGAAGCTGTCCACCAACACCAAGGGGACGGCGGTGAACTATAAGCCACAACTGCGGATCCAGGAGAACGGGGAACCCCCGGAGTGGCGGAACTTCCCTTCCAGCCGGGAGGAGATCGAGAATCCCGACCCCGTGGAGCTGGCCGCGTGGACCGTCAACGCCCGGAAAGTCTGGATGGACAGCGGGACGGAGCACAGCGATATCGACCGTCTGACCCTGCATCTCTTGCAGGGTGGTACGGACTACATCGGAGAGATTGAACTGACCGGTACGGGCGGCTGGCTCAGCGCGGACTTTTCCATCTCCCCCGGCATGATGGTCAGGCGGACGGAGGAGACCGAAAGCTGGGGCAAGGCCGTCACCTTTGACGGCGAGCCTTACGTCCTGCTGAACGAGGGCTACAGCTACCACGTTACGGAGACGCTGCCCAATTCGCTCTACCCGTTTCGGTTGGAGGAAGACAGCTTTTATCCCATGCTGGTGGACGGCGTGCCGGTCAACGCCCAGAGAGTCACCGTCGGGGAAAGCTACGCCTACACCGACGTGGGGCGGCTGGTGAAGCCGCTCCCGGCGAAGAACCGACTGGCCGACGCCATCAGCATCGAGATCACCAAGCAGGTGCTGGACGCTCAGGGACAGCGCGTCCAGGCGGATG
>JAFXUU010000014.1 GCA_017524845.1 Oscillospiraceae bacterium | reverse complement strand
TCAAAAAACCAAACATAACGCCAATAGAACCTACTCACAGAACTAAATACGACACAAATAACAAAAGCATCAACACGATCACCCCCAGGAAGCCCGCGCCGTTCACGGCAAAGAGGGCGACGACGGCAAGCACGAGTCCCATGAGGCACAAAACCGCCTGCTCCAGCGTGAGCCGCCGGATCGTGAGCTTCTTCGACCAGCCCAGGGCCCGCAGCACCGCCGCCTCCTTCTGCTCCTGGAGAATCATCAGCACGGGCAGCAGCGTACCGAGGATCAGCGCCGCGGCCACCGTCAGCGGATAGAGCGTTTCAATCAGCCGGTAGATGCGATAGATGCGGTCCGCGTCGGAGGTATCCATGCTGAAGGTGGGCGGCCTTTTTGCCGTGTACTGTATCTCCGCGGCCAGCTGGCGGACTTTGTCCGCATCCCGGTAGTCGTTCAGGGTAAAGGCCGCGCTGTCCAGATAGAGAGTCGTGCCGAAGCCGGCATAGTAGAAGAAGGACGCCACGGAGGCATAGACGACGCGGTTATCCGACTCTGTCTCCACACAGCCCACGACGGTGTAAAAGCTGCGGTATTGATCCCGCAGGGCCACCATTTCTTCCCAGGTTTTGGGGTGGGCTTCCGGATGTCCCTGCAGGAGCATGGCGAGGGCGCTCATTTCCTTGATGCGGGGGTCGATCCGCACCTTTCCGCCCAGCTCCACGCCCAATTCCTCCATCACCGGGGCGGGCAGGACGCAGACCAGATCACAGGCGGCGTCGAAGCGCTCGCCGTCCCAGCCCTCCAGCCAGGTCACAGGCTCGGAGACCGCGCTGTCCAGCCGGTTATTGAACTGCAGCCGGGCGGGGGACAGCTCCAGCTCCGCTTCCTCCTCCGTGAAGGTCTTTTGATACCTGGGTTCGTGTAGAAGCCCGCTTTTGACGAAATTCTCAGCCTTTCCCAGAGAGAGGCCGTCGTAGAAACCGGCCTCCACCCGGACCGTGTCCAGCATCTCCGCGTAGCGGGAGCGCAGTACCGTGAGCTGCCCTACGGCCCCCACCAGCAGGGCCGCCAGCAGCAGGGTCAGCAGCGTTTTCAGCCCGGCCCGGCGGATGTGGCGCAGGACGTAGCGCCGCAGGAAGCCTCGGACCGGCTTTCCCGTGACGGTCGCGGGGAGGGCCAGCACCGCCGCGGCGCGGACCAGCTCCTCCGCGCCGAGCGCCCCGGAGAGCTCCGTCCTGCCCCTCTCTCTCCGGCGCTCGCTGTCCTGCAGAAGCCGAAGGGGGCTGCGCCGTCCGAGGGCCCGGAGATAGAGGGCGGCCAGCAGGCCGACCGCCGCCAGGAGACCGAAGAAACCCAGGAGATAGACCCCGAAGCGGGCGTCGGGCATAGCCTCCAGTCCGGCTTCGGCAAATTCCGCCGCGCTCTGCCCGGCCGCCGCGCCGCTGCGCAGCCAGGCAAGCAGGAGACCCAGGGCGGAAGAGAAGGCCGCAAGGGCCAGAAGGGGCAGCAGCAGCGCCCGGGCGGCAGCCCGTTTCGGCGTGCCCAGGGCCCGGAGCACGGCGTATTCCCTGCGCCGCCGGTGGAGGAAAAGATAGATGGTCAGCCCTGCCGCAAGCAGGGCGGCCACGGCGAAGATGAGGAGCTTCATCATCGTGAGGCTGCGGGTCTGGGCCAGCTTTTCCGCCACGATGGGCCAGCCCGCGTCGTTCCAGGCGCAGCGCAGACCCAAAGCCTCTGCCAGCGGCAGGCCTTCCTCCCCAAAGGCGCCGATGTTCGCCGCGTTCCGGACGATGAAGCTTACCTCCGCGGGGCGGAACAGGTGGTTTTCGGTGTCGCAGCTTTCCGGCAGGAAGGAGACGGGGACAAAGATCGCGTTGTCGGAATAGGCCCAATAGGGGTCCTGCTCCTGCCAGGAGCCCACGGAGTAATAGCTGTAATGCTCCTGCTCCTGCCAGCGCCGGTCCCCGACGTCCCGCCAGGTCCCGACGACGGTAAAGCTCTGCTCCGTCCACGCCGGTGCATAGCGGTCCCGGGCGACCGCCACGGCGCCCAGGGGCTTAAACTGCTCCATGAGCCGGTTCCCCAGCTTCAGGGTGACGCTGTCCCCCAGGCTGAGGCCGTTTTTCGTCAGGAAGGTCTCGCTCACCACGCAGACGGGGCTTTCCGCGTCCGCCGGGCCGAGGAAGCGACCCCGGACGGGAACGAGCTGCTGCCGGGAGACCCGGCGGATGGAGGCCATGTCGCCGGTGTACACAACGTCGAAGGTATGGATATCGTCGTTCGTCACCTGAATGAGCTCCCGGAGCGGGGCGAAGTCCTCCATTTCCAGGTAGTTTTCCGGGAGATCGGTGACATCGGTGACGTAGGGCCACCAGCCCTTCAGGCTGTCGTCCCCCAGCCAGAAGCCGTAGCTGCCGCTGTCCGGCACCACGTACCGGGGCGCACGGACCACGAAAACGCAGCGCCGCCCCTTTTCCACGGCGTCCATCTGCGCCTTCGTGAGGTCGAAACCCAGGCAGTCTACGCTCCAGCCCGCGCCGATGCCGTCGTAGATCCAGTGGTCCGTCCCCACCCGCTTTTCCGACACGGTTTTGGCGATCAGGTTCACCGTCCCCTCCAGGACCTCCAGCTGCTCGTTCAGGGTCCTGGGGTCCCCTGCCAGCAGCTTCACGTCCGTCAGCCGGAGGATCCGGCTGCTGTCGTAATCGTCATTGTCGTAGGTGGCGACGATGTCCCTGTGGAGAACGGTCTTCACGGTGGCCTCGATCACCAGCCGGTCCATGTAGCCGTAGTCCCCGTAGGGCCCGTCGTTCCGGGTATAGTCCGCCGAGACCCCGGCGGTCATGTAGCGGCGGTCCACGGCGTCGATATAGGGCAGGGCCTCCAGGGCTTCCAGGTCCGAAGCCGTCAGGGCCTCGTGGTGGATGCTCTCATAGGTGTCGCGGTCCCGGTAGCTCTCCCCCAGCTCCGTCAGCAGGAACCAGCTGTTTCGCCCGTTTTCGGGCCGCAGGACCGGGCTGCGCTCCACGGTCAGCACGCCCTCCACCGCTTCCTCCGCCTGCTTGAGGGCTTCCGTCTGCATCATGTAGGAGGAAAGATTGTCCAGCAGCAGAAAGGCTGCCGCTGCCAGCAGGAGGACCGTCAGCGCCGTTTTCACCGGGCTCCGCAGCAGGGTTTTGAACCAGAGGCCCATGGGCGGCGCTCCCGTGGGACGCTCCCGCTTTATATACTTAACCCGCAGCAATGTGACCACCCCTCCCCGGATCCGGTAC
>JAFXUU010000129.1 GCA_017524845.1 Oscillospiraceae bacterium | reverse complement strand
GGTATATTCCCCCTGCCTTCTCTGCCACACTTACTGCACTGGAATAGTGTGCAGTCCTTCGCCACGTATCTGACTGAGGCTTCTTCCGAAGCCCGACAGTGACCTGCTCGCGGGGCGTTACCCCATTCCGTGCCGCTGCGCGGGGCAGCTGCGGAGGACCGATCCGTATTCTGTTTTTATGCTTATGTTCCAAATAAAAAAGATTGCTCCCGCAAAAAAAAAGCGGCAGCAATCCGTTTTCAGCAGCCCCTGACAGGGACACCCTCCTCCAAGGATCCGTGGAGAGGATGTATACGGCTGCAGGCAAGTCTTCTGGCTCATGGGTCATCGCCTCGGCAGTCTTCCCAGCCCGAAAGCCAGTGACGTCTTTGCTTCGGCTCGCCAAATACAGCGGCGGCTCCGTGCGGGATTCGCACCCGCTTCCTTTTTCAGCGTTTCCCGTGGGAAACGTCACCTGCGCCGACGATTCACTTGTGTCTGTAATGTAACAGAAACGATTCCCGAAGTCAAGCAGGAATTACATATTTTGCTATTCTCTTTGGCTAACTTCCAGATCCCGGAAAGCACCGGGCCGAGACCCGGAGCTTTCCGGAGCGTTCAGTATTCGATCCCTTCCCTGGCGGGGATGCCCGCGTCGAAGGGATGGCGGACTTTTTTCATCTCGGTGACGTAGTCCGCCTCGGACAGCAGGGTTTCCGAGGGCGCGCGCCCGGTGAGCGCCACCTCCAGCTCCTCCGGTCTGCCGCGGAGGAAGGCAAGCAGCGCCTCCTCGTCGATCACGCCGTGGTTGCAGGCGGAGACCGCCTCATCCAGCACCAGGAGGTCCGCAGCCTTCCCCAGGCGGCAGGCTTCGGCGAACAGCTCGCCGTAGGCCGCTTTCGCTTCGGCCCGCTGTTCCTCGCTCATGTTGCGGAAGCGGCCGAAGTGCTTCTCGCAGACCAGCACCCGGATCCCGGGGATCGAGCGCAGCAGGGAGATCTCCGAGGAGCTTCCGTCCTTGAAGAACTGGGCGAATACTACCCGCTTCCCCGCTCCGGCAGCCCGGACGCTCAGCCCCACGGCGGCGGTGCTTTTCCCCTTCCCATCGCCGCAGTAAAGATGGATCAAGCCCGCCACGGTCACACCTCCCGGTTCAGGACCTTGTAGACAAAGTCCATGTTGAGGCCGCTCCGCACCCCGTCGGCCAGAAGATCGTACTGCCGCTCCCGGTATTCGTCGGCGTCGAAGCTGCCCAGAGCCGAGAAGTCCACGCCCCGGCGCTCGCACAGGGCCCGGAGCAGCTCGTCGCAGATGCCGCCCTTGTCGAAGATGCCGTGGACATAGCTGCCATAGATGCAGCCCTTCCCCACCACCGGCGCGCCCTTTTCGCCGCCCCGGCCCATGTGGATCTCATAGCCCTCGTACTCCCGGCCGTTGAGGCCCTTCAGCATGCCCTCCACGCCGGAGAGGACGCCCCGGGTCTGGGTCTGCACCTTTTCCCCGTAGAACACGGTATCCATGTCCAGCAGACCCATGCCGGCCAGTTCCGTGACCCCCGCGGCCTCCACGCCCTGCGGATCTGAGATGCTGCGGCCCAGCATCTGATAGCCGCCGCAGACGCCGAAGACCGGCACGCCGTTGCTGGCGGCCTTCAGGATCGAGGCCTCCAACCCGCTCTGGCGGAGCCACAGCAGGTCGGCGATGGTGCTCTTGGTGCCCGGGAGGATGATGAGGTCCGGGTCCTTCAGGTCCTCCGTCTTGCCCACGTAGCGGAGAGACACGTTCTCATAGCGCTCGAAGGGGCTGAAATCCGTGAAATTGGAGATGCGGGGCAGACGGATGACCGCCACGTCGATGAGCTTGCGAAGGCCGGAGCTGTTGAAGCGCTCGGTGAGGCTGTCCTCATCGTCGATATCCACGTGGAGATAGGGCACGACGCCGGCCACGGGCACGCCGCACAGCTCCTCCAGCTGCTTGATGCCGGGCTCCAGGATGGATACGTCCCCCCGGAACTTATTGACGACGGTCCCCTTGATGCGGGCCCGCTCGTCGGGCTCCAGCAGGGCGACCGTGCCGTAGAGCTGGGCGAAAACGCCGCCCCGATCGATATCTCCCACCAGGAGCACGGGGGCGTCGGCCATTTTGGCCATGCCCATATTCACGATATCGTCCTGCTTCAGGTTGATCTCCGCGGGGCTTCCCGCGCCTTCCAGGACGATGACGTCAAATTCCTCCTCCAGGCTCCGGTACGCCTCCATCACGGCCGGGATAAACTCCCGCTTCCGCCGGTAATACTCCTTGGCCGGAACATTTCCCAGCACCTTCCCGTTGACGATGACCTGACTGCCCACGTCCGTGGTGGGCTTCAGGAGGATGGGGTTCATGCGCACGTCGGGCGGGATGCCCGCCGCCTCGGCCTGCACCACCTGGGCCCGGCCCATCTCCCCGCCGTCGGCGGTGATGAAGGAGTTGAGGGCCATATTCTGGCTCTTGAAGGGGGCCACCCGGTAGCCGTCCTGCCGGAAGATCCGGCAGAGTCCCGCGCAGAGGAGGCTCTTGCCCGCATTGGACATGGTGCCCTGGATCATAATGCATTTTGCCATTTTACACACACTCTCCCATGGCCGCCAGCAGGCGGCTGTTTTCCTCTCCCGTACGCACCGCGATGCGGTACCAGCCCGGGCCGAGCCCGGTAAAATTCGCGCAGTTTCGGATGGCGACGCCCCTCTGCCGGAGCCTGTCACCCAGGTCCTCCGGCCCGCGGAAGAGGAGGAAATTCGCCTCCGAGGGGCAGACCCACAGGCCCAGGTCCTCCAGGCCCGCCTTCAGCCGCGGCCGCTCCCGGCCGACGAGGGCCAGGGCCTCCTCCAGGAAGGCGCGCTCCCCCAGGGCGGCCGTTCCCGCCGCCTGGGCGGGGCCGGAGACGTTCCAGGGGGCCGTCCGCTCCGCCATGGACCGGAGGAGATCCCCGTCGGCGCAGAGGCAGTAGCCCAGGCGCAGCCCCGCCATGCCGTAGCTCTTGGTGAACGCCTTTAAGATCGTGAGATTCGGACAGGCCCGCAGCTGCTCCCGGCAGCTCTCCCCCGCCGTGAAATCCAGGAAGCACTCGTCCAGCAGGATGCGGACGCCCGCCTCCCGGCAGAGCTTCAGCGTTTCCCCCAGAAGCGCAGGCTCCAGCAGCCGCCCGGTGGGGTTGTTGGGACTGCAGAGGAAGAGCGCGTCCGCGCCCTGCTCCCGCAGCCAGGGCAGGAAGTCCCCCTCCGGCAGGAAATCCGCTTCCTCCCGCAGAGGGTAGAAAACCGTTTCGCCCCCATTAAGGGCGACGGCTGCGGCGTACTCGGAAAAGGTCGGCGCCAGGCTCGCCGCCAGCCGGGGCCGAAGGGCGGCGCAGAAGGCGAGGATCAGCTCCGAAGCGCCGTTGCCGCAGAGGATGAAGCTCTCCGGCACGCCCTCGGCCGCGGCGATGGCCTTCACCAGCGCCCGGCAGTAGGGGTCGGGATAACGGTCGGCTTCCCGGAGGGCTTTTTCCGCCGCGGAGATCACCGCCGGAGGCGTCCCCAAGGGGTTCGTATTGGCGGAATAGTCCAGCAAGACCGGTTCCCCGTAGATATCCCCTCCGTGGGGGTTTTCATTCTGGTAGTACATGCCGTTTCACCGCAAAATCAAGAATCGGACCAGCAGGGCCAGGACCAGAGCCAGCACCGCCGTGGCGTAGAGCAGGCGGCAGGCCCGGGGGATGTCCTCGTGCTCCACGGGCCGCAGCTCGTCCCCGATGTATTCCTTTTTATGAAGGACGCCGTGATACCAGGCGTCGCCCGCCAGGCGGAGGCCCAGAAGCCCGGCGCATACGGATTCCGTCTGGGCGGAATTGGGGCTGGCGTGCTTGTAGCGGTCCCGCCGGAAGATGCGCCAGCCGTTTTTCATATTGAAGCCCAGAAGACCGCCCCCCAGGAGCATCAGCAGAGCAGACACCCGGGCGGGGATCCAGTTGAAAACGTCGTCCAGCTTTGCGGGCACCAGGCCCACGTTCTTATACGGCTCCTCCACGTAGCCCAGCATGGAATCCATGGTGTTCACAGCCTTGTAGAAGAAGCCCAGGGGCGCGCCGCCCAGAGCCATGAAGATCAGGGGGGCGACGATCCCGTCGGAGGTGTTCTCCGCGACGGTCTCTACCGCGGCCCGGGTCACGCCCGCATCCTCCAGCCGCTCCGTATCCCGGCCCACGATCATGGACACCGCGTAGCGGGAAGCGGCCAGATCGCCGGTCTTCAGCGCTTTGTAGACCTTCATGCTCTCGTCCCGCAGGGATTTGGTCGCCAGGATCTGCCAGCACATAACGCTCTCCAGCGCAAGGCGCAGCCAGGGGCTGACGCGGCCGCAGAGGCGCAGGATGAGGAGGGGCAGCAGCAGGGAGACCCCCGCCGTGACGATCCAGATGCAGGCCCCGGCGGCCCGCTCCCCGCCTGCGGTCTTGGGAAAGGCTTTGCGGAAGCGCTTTTCCAAAAAGGAGATCAGCTTTCCGATCCAGATCACGGGATGGGGCCAGCCGTGGGGATCCCCCAGGATAAGGTCGATGACAAAGCCGATGAGCAGGGCCAGCAGAGACGCCTTCATTCCGCCGCCTCCCCTGCCTGCATGGTGAACACGTAGATGGGATTCTGCCCCGTCATGAGCCGGTAGGGTCCGGCCTTCCGGTCCCTGGCCACGGTGAGGGAAACGACCTCCGTCTCCGTGAAGGAGAATTCCTTCAGGCAGGCGGTGAGCTCCGCCAGGGTCTCCAGTGTGACCGTCGTCGCCACGATGCGCACCCGGGGGTTCTTCTCCAGCAGCAGGCGGATGATCTCCCGCATGCCGCCGCCGCTGCCGCCGATGAAGGCGTGGGTGGGGGCGGGGAGATCCCGGCAGGCCGCGGGAGCGGAGCCGGGGACGACGGTGAGGTTGTCGGCGCTGAGGCGCCCGGCGTTATCCCGCATGAGCTGCAGGGCGTTCTCGTTCCGCTCGATGCCGAACACCCTTCCCCGGGGGGCCAGCAGGGCCATCTCGATGGCGATGGAGCCGGTGCCCGCGCCGATATCCCAGCAGACGGCGTCCGCCGTGAGGCGCAGCTTCGAAAGGCAGACCGCTCGGACCTCGCTTTTGGTCATGGGGACGGCCTCACCCCGCTGGAACACGGTATCCGGCAGGCCGGGGGTCACCACCGCGTCGGGCCGGTCGTTTTCGATGAGGACGGCGCTGAGACTGTCGTAGTGCCCGGCGGCCAGCGCCTCCGCCGTGCCGGAAGTGAGCTTTTCCTCCGGGTAGCTGAGCTTTTCCCCGATGTGGACGCGCACCCCGCCCAGGCCCGCCTCTGTCAGGCGGCGGCAGAGGGCTCCGGCGCCGTTATCCCCGCCCACCAGGGCGAAGACCCGGCTGTGGGCGCGCACGTCCCGGGCGATGTCCCGCTCCCGCCCGTGCAGGCTCACGGGCGTCACGTCCTCGTAGGAAAGGCCCAGGCGGGCGCAGAGGCAGCTGAGGGAGCTGAGGCCCGGCAGCACCTTCACCCTGCAGCCCTCCAGCAGAGGCAGCAGCTTTTTCGTGCCGCTGAAGAAGCCGGAATCCCCGGACATCACCACGGCAAAGCGGCGGTATTCCCCGTGGGCGCGGATGTAGCCCGCGATATCCTCCGGGGCCACCGCCCCGTAGACGGTCTGACCCTGGCGGGCCACCGCCTCCAGCATGCGTCTCGCGCCGATGAGGCATTCCGCCTCTCCGATGGCCTCCCGCACCTCCCCGGTCATGCCGCCGTGGCTGCCGGGGCCGATGCCCGCCACGGTTACCTGGGGCTCCGCCCGGAAGCCGAAGCGGCGGCAGAGTTCATTCACCGTTTCCGCCAGATCCAGGCCCTCCCGCTGGGGCGGACGCCCGATCACCAGCAGCCGCGCGCCGGCGGCGACGGCCGCCTCCGCCTTTTCCCGGAAGCCGCCAGCGCCGCCGCTGTCCTTGGTGACGAGGCAGGCCGCTCCGATGCTTTTCAGCATGGCGATGTTCAGCTCCAGTGTGAAGGGGCCCTGCATGGCGATGACGTGGGCAGGGGGCAGCCCGGCCGCCTGACAGGCCTCCAGAGAAGCGGGCATGGGGAGCACCCGGGCCCAGACCCGCTCGGCAAAGTCCCGGACGCCGGTGAACTCCCTGAGGGCCTTGCTGCCGGTGGTCAGGAGGATATTGCCGGGCGCTTCGCTGAGCCAGGCCACCGCCGCCGGGATATCCGGGACGAAAACGGTGCCCTCCGGCACGACGGAGGCTTCCCGCAGCACCCGCAGGTATTCCGTGTCCGCCGCCTTGCAGGCCCGGGCGATATTCTCCGTCACCTCGGCGGCATAGGGATGGGTGGCGTCCAGCACCAGGTCGAAGCCCCCTTCCCGCAGAAGCTGCGTCATCTGCTCTCCGTTGAGCCGCCCGGAAAGGACGCGCAGGTTTTCCGCGGGCCCCAGAAGGGTCTCCCCGTAATCCGTGGCCACGCAGGCCGTGACGGCGGCCGCGGCTCCCTGGGCGCTGAGGAATTCCGCCAGCTCCCGGCCTTCCGTGGTACCGGCGAAGATGCAGAGCTTATACATCCCGGTATCCTCGCGAGGTCACCAGCCGGTCGCCCACGACGCGGGTGGAGGCGTTTCCGATGAACACGGTGCAGAACATATCTACCTGAGCGTCCTTCAGCTCCCCCAGGGTGAGCAGGTCCCGGCTCTCCCCCGCCCGTCCGATGCTGCGGGCAATACCGCAGGGCCGCTCTGCCGGAAGGCTCCTCAGCAGGATCTCGCAGGCCCGGCGGAGATGGTCCGGCCTTCCGCGGCTGGCGGGATTGTAAAGCACGATGGAGAGGTCCGCCGCAGCCGCGGCCTCCAGGCGCTTCTCTATGGTCTCCCAGGCCGTGAGCCGGTCGCTGAGGCTGACGACCGCGAAATCGTGGGTCAGGGGCGCGCCCAGGAGGGCTGCGCCGCTGCAGGCGGCGGTGAGGCCGGGGATGATCTCGATCTCCGGTTCCTTCGCCTCTCCCCGCAGCTCGTAGACCAGGGCGGCCATACCGTAGATGCCGCTGTCTCCGGAGCAGACCAGCGCCACGTTTTCCCCGTTCCGGGCGGCCTCCAGCGCCATGCGGCAGCGGTCGGTCTCCTTCGTCATGGGGGTGGTCAGGGTCTTCTTGTCCGGATAGCGGTCCTTCACCAGATCCACGTAAACGTGATAGCCGATGATGGCGTCGCAGTCCCGCAACGCCCGGTCGGCCCGGACGGTCATATCGTCGTAGTCTCCGGGGCCGAGGCCCACCACACAGAGCTTAGCCAAAGCGCACCTCCCTATTCTCCGCGGCCAGGGCCACGGTCACGCCGTTCACGGCGGTCTTCTTTACGATGAGCCGGTCCGCCCCCAGCAGGGCGGAGCGCTCGCACACGTTGTCCACGCCGGTGACGCTCTCCACGAAGGGGGAGGGGGTAAAGCTGCCCGGCACCGCCCGCAGGGTCTCCGCCGGGTAGAACTCGATGGGCCAGCCCCTTTCCCCGCAGAAGTCCAGCAGTCCCTTCTCGTCCTTTTTCAGGTCGATGGAGGCGGCGCAGCGGATGGCGGCGGGGTCGATCCCCCCGGCGGCAAGCACCGTTTCCACCGCTGCCGCCACAGCCTCCTTCGCCGTGCCCCGGCGGCAGCCGAGGCCCAGGTGCAGCACCCGCGGCACCAGGCGCAGGGTGGTCCCGAAGGGGGCCTTTTTCTCCCAGCCGACGTAGATGCCCACGGGCCCGCTCTCCCCGAAAACGAGGCCGGGAGCCAGGCCTCCGGACACCGGGAGCTCGCTCATAATGGGCACGTCCCCCTCCAGGATCGACGCGGACACGGCCTTGGCGGCCGCCATGCTGCCGATGGCATAGCCCTGCTCCGTCGCCCAGGCGTCCACGGAAAAGCGGCGGTTCACATCCGTCGCCGTGGTGACCGCCGCCGTGGCCCCCAGGGCTTCGGCCAGACGCAGGGCCAGGGCGTTGGCGCCCCCGATGTGACCGCTGAGAAGGGGGATCACGAAATGCCCCAGCTCGTCCACGCTGAGCACCGCCGGGTCCGTCTGCTTGGAACGGACGTGGGGCGCGATCTCCCGCACGGCGATGCCCGCCGCTCCCACGAAGATCAGGGCGTCCTTGTCCTGGAAGAGGGCGCCGTAGAAGGGGGCGGAGGGCTTTTCCACGGGGCGGAAGCCCGCCTCGCCGAAGCGCTCGGGGGCATAAGCCTCCCCCTCCGCCTCCGGAAAGACGGCCAGCACCCGCCTTGCCAGGGCGCAGCCCCTGCGGCTGTAGGCAAATACGGCCAGCTTCACTTTTCCGCTTGCCGGAACTCCGTGGTGAAGCCCGGATCATAGAGCTTGGACCGGTCGTAGGTATCCCCCAGGCAGCCCCCCACGACGATGAGGGAGGTCTTGGTGAGGCCGTTTTTCGTCACCGTCTCGTGCAGGGTACCCACGGTGCATCGGAATTGCCGTTCTTCCGGCCAGGTGGCCTTGTAGACGACGGCAGCCGGGGTCTCCGGGGCATAGCCTCCGGCCAGGAGCTCCGCCTGGAGCTTATCCGTGAGCCCCGTGCTGAGGAAGAGGACCATGGTGGCCCCGTGGGCGGCCAGGGAACGGATGGACTCCCGCTCGGGCACCGGCGTCCTGCCCTCGGCCCGGGTGATGATCACCGTCTGGCTCACGTCCGGCAGAGTATATTCCGCCCGCAGCGCAGCCGCGGCTCCGCAGAAGGCGCTGACGCCCGGGGTCACGTCGTATGCGATCCCCAGGGCCTCCAGCCGGTCGAATTGCTCCCGCACCGCGCCGTAGATGCTGGAATCCCCGGTGTGCAGACGCACGGTGGTCTTCCCCGCCGCCTCGGCGGCCTGCACCGTTTCGATCACCTGCTCCAGGGTCATCCTCGCGCTGTCGTGGATCTCGCAGCCCGGCTTCGTTTCCTTCAGCAGCTCCGGATTCACCAGAGAGCCCGCGTAGATCACCACGTCCGCCTCCCGCAGCAGCCTTGCGCCCCGCAGGGTGATCAGGTCCGGCGCGCCGCTGCCGGCTCCGACGAAATGCACCATTGTCTATCCCTCCGTGATTTTTTTCATCAGCGCCCGGGCGTTTTCCGTTTCACTCAGGACGCCGTAAACATTTGAAAACAGGATGGCGCCGGTCTCCAGTCCCTCCCCCGCCCGGTGGGCCAGGTTATGGGCGACGCGCTCCGTCACCCGGCGGAGGGTCTCGTCCCAGAAGCCGCCCTCCCGGATGATGCGCAGCGCCTCGTCGCAGCTGACGCAGTCCAGCACGCGGCCGAGAGCTTCCGGCGTAAGGCCTGCCGCGCCCGCATGGGCCCCCAGGAGCTCCACTCGGCAGTCTCCGTACTTCGAATGGGTGTTGAGCATGTTCCCGGCGATCTTCACCAGCTTGCCCACGTGGCCCACCAGCAGGGCGCCCCGGAAACCCAGGTCCCGGCAGATGTCCAGGGAATCCCCGATGAAGTTGCTCACCTGCACCGCCAGCTTTTCCTCCACCCCCAGGCTGCCCTTGAGGAAATCGGAGCCGTAGTTCCCCGGGGTGAGGAGGGCGTATTCCCGCCCCTCGGCCCGGCGCTGCCGCAGCTCCACCCGGATGGTCTCCACCAGGGCCTTTTCGCTCATGGGCTCCACGATGCCCGTGGTGCCCAGGATGGAGATGCCCCCCACGATGCCCAGCCGGGGATTGAAGGTCTTTTTGGCGATCTCCACCCCCGCCGGGGCCGAGATCACCACCCGGAGGCCGCCCCGGTAATCCACGAGGCGGCAGATCTCCTCCACGTTTTCCCGGATCATCCGCCGGGGGGTGGAATTGATGGCGGCGGCTCCCACAGGCTGGTCCAAGCCCGGCTTCGTCACTCTCCCGACGCCCACGCCCCCGTCGATCTCCACGCCGGGCGCTTCCGCATAGCGCAGCTCGGCATAGATCAGCGCGCCGGTGGTCACGTCCGGGTCGTCTCCCCCGTCCTTCTCCACGGCGCAGCGGGCCCAGCCGCCGCCGCTCTCCGCCTCACGGATCGGCAGCTCCAGCGGGATGCCCTTGGGCGTCAGCAGGGAGACGGTTTCCGGGGCGTGTCCCGTGAGCAGAAGGCAGGCTGCCGCCTTGGAGGCGGCGGCGGCGCAGGAGCCCGTGGTATAGCCCATGCGCATGCGTTTGCCGTCTACCGTAACGTATCTGTCCATCTCAGCGGCTGATCTGATACAGCAGGGCGTTGACGATGGCGGCCGCCACGTTGCTGCCGCCCTTCCTGCCCCGGGCCACGATATAGGGCACGTCGCAGGCGATGATCTCTTCCTTGCTCTCCACCACGTTCACGAAGCCCACGGGCACCCCGATCACCAGGGCCGGGGCCACCTGCCCCCCGTCGATCAGCTCCCGCAGGCGCATGAGAGCGGTGGGCGCGTTGCCGATGGCGAAGATCGTCCTTTTCTCCGAGCGGGCGGCATGCTCCATGCTCACCACGGCCCGGGTCACGCCCCGCGCCTTCGCTTCCGCCGCCACGTCCGGATCGGACATATAGCAGTGGACGGCGCCGCCCAGCTTCTCCACCACGGTTTTGTTGATCCCGGCCCGGGCCATCTGCGTATCCGTCACGATATCGCAGCCGGCCTTCAGGGCTTCGATCCCCTTCCGCACCGCGTGCTCGGAGAAAACCAGATTGTCCGCATAGTCGAAATCCGCGGAGGTATGGATCACCCGCTTGATGACAAGCTCGTTCTCCGGATCCAGCTTCCGCTCCCCCAGCAGCTCCGTGATGATCTCGAAGCTGCGTTTTTCAATGTCCATGGGCTTGATGATCTCAGGCATGGCCGCGCTTCACCTCCAGACAGGCATGATAGAAATTCTCCGCAAAGGCGGGATTTGCCAGAAAATGAAAATGCGGGAAACCGGCATACAGGCGCTTCCCCGCCTGGGCGCAGGCCCACTTCCGGCCGGAGGGCTTCGCGGCGGTGAAGCGGCTGCCCGGCTCGCTGCAGTCCCAGTGGTGGAACTCGTGGGCGGGGATGGACTCCCCGGCCCGGCAGAGGAGGTTGTCCTCCCCGGCGATCAGGTTTACATAACCAAAACGCGTCAGCTTCCCGGTATCCCGGCAGTCCCCTGGCAGGAAGCCCACCATGGGGACGCCGGCGATGCGCTCCGTCAGATACATGAAGCCGCCGCATTCCGCGATGCAGGGCAGTTCCCCGTTCAGGGCGGCGCGGACGGAAGCGAGCATGGAAGCGTTGGCCGACAGGCGCTCCGTATAGAGCTCGGGATAGCCGCCGCCCAGGTAGAGGCCGTGGATGTCCGCAGGCAGGGCGGCGTCCTCCATGGGGCTGAAGGGGACGAGCTCAGCCCCCATGTCCCGGAGCACGTCCAGGCTTTCCTCATAATAAAAGCAGAAGGCTCTGTCCATGGCCACGGCGATGCGCACGCCCTCCGCCCGTTCCGGCAGCTTCGGTCCCTCGCAGCTGAGCTCCTCCGCAGAGGCCGCCAGCCGTAGGAGCCCGTCCAGGTCCAAGGTCTTTTCCGCCTGGAGGGAAAGGGCGCGGAGCTTCTCCTGGAGATCCTCCACCTCCGCGGCGGTCACCAGGCCGAGATGCCGGCTCTCCAGGGAACAGTCCGGCATGGAGGGGAGGTAGCCCAGGGGCAGGATCCCCTCCCCGAAGCGCTCCTGCACGGCCTCCGCCAGCAGGGGATAGAGGGAGGGACTGCAGCGGTTGAAGATCACGCCCCGGATGCCGCTGTCCTCATGGAAGCGCAGGAAGCCCTCCAGCACGGCCAGAAGGGAGCGGGAAGCTCCCTTGGCGTTGAGGATCAGCACCACGGGGCTGCGGGTGGCGCGGGCCACGGTCCAGGTGCTGGCCTCGTCGCTGAGGCCCAGCCCGTCGTAGTAGCCCATGACCCCTTCGACCACGTTCACCTGCCGCCCTCCCCCGTACCGGGCCAGGAGCCAGGACAGGGTGTCGGCGTCGAAAAAGAAGGGGTCCAGGTTGCCGCTGTTGCCGGTGATGCGGCGGTGGAACATGGGATCGATGTAATCCGGCCCGCACTTGAAGGCGCCCACGTCCAGTCCCCGGTCCGCCAGGGCCTGGAGCACGGCGCAGACGGCTGTCGTCTTGCCGCAGCCGCTTCCGGACCCGGCCAGGACCACTCTGGAAACGCTCCGCTTCATCCCCATCTCTCCTTTCGCACTATTAAATAATAAACATGGGAACCCGGATTGTCAACACTTGTCAATTCCGCGCGGCTCCCCGGAAACATAAATGGGAAAGAAGAGGATTTCCGCTTGCCTGCGGGCCGGGAAGCCGCTATAATCAGGGATATATTCAAAAAAAGCGAGTGAGCGCATATGATCGATCTTACCGTTCGCCCCGAGGGGCTGCAGCACAACATCGCCTGCGCCAGGGAACGGGGCATTCGTCTTCCCACCTTCGCCCAGATGCGGGATCCCTCCCGCATCCCCGGAGACGTCCTCGAGCGGCTTTCCCGCACGGGCCTCTGGGATCTGGACCCGGTGAATCTCTTCCGCATCAGCTGGCACAACGAGCCGAAGGAAACGGGCGGGCTCTTCGGAAAGCCCAACGTCATCGAGTTCCCTTCGGAGCTGACGGGGGTCCCCTGCCGCATCATCGCCCTGGTGGGCAAGTGGTTCCCCACAGGCTGCCACAAGGTAGGCGCTTCCATCGGCTGTCTGCTGCCGGAACTGGTGACGGGGCGCTTCGACGCCTCCCGTCAGCGTGCCGTGTGGCCCTCCACAGGGAATTTCTGCCGGGGCGGCGCCTTCAACAGCAAGCTCCTGGGGGTCCCCTCCATCGGCCTCATGCCCGCGGGCATGAGTCGGGAGCGCTTCGAGTGGCTGCAGTCCATCGGCGCGGAGGTCGTGACCACCCCCGGCAAGGAGAGCAACGTCAAGGGCGTCTTCGACAAGACCGTGGAGCTGGCGGCGGATCCCCGGAACGCCGTGTTCAATCAGTTTTCCATGATGGGGAACCATTTGTGGCATTATGAGGTGACTGCCGCTGCCATGCTGGAGGCCTTTGAAAACTGCGCCCGGCCCGGCGACCGGTTTTCCGGCGCCTGCTTCATGACGGGCTCCGCCGGGACCATCGGCGCGGGGGACCGGCTGAAGGAGGTCTGGCCCCGGCTGCAGCTGGGGGCCGGGGAGGCTCTGCAGTGCCCCACCATGCTCACGGGAGGCTACGGGATCCACCGGCTGGAGGGCACCGGGGACAATCACGTGCCCTGGATCCACAACCTGCGCAATACGGACCTGGTGATCGCCGTGGACGATGCAGACGCGATGGGTCTGCTGCGCCTGTTCAACGAGCCCGCCGGGCGGGCGTTTCTGGCAAAGGCCCGGGGCCTGTCCCCGGAATGGCTGGAGAAGCTCTCCCTCCTGGGCATCAGCGGCATCTCCAACCTGATCTGCTGCATCAAAATGGCCCGGTATTACGAATTCGGCAGCCGCGACGTGATCGCCACGGTGCTGACCGACTCCATGGACCTCTACGGCAGCCGCCTGGACGAGCTGCGGGCCAGAGAGGGCGAATACGGCGAAGCGGAGGCCATGGCCGGCTTCGCCCGCCACCTGCTGGGGCAGAACACGGACGCCATGGAGGAGCTGGGCTACCGGGGCAGACGGCGGGTGCACAATCTGAAGTATTATACCTGGGTGGAGCAGCGGGGCCGGACCGTGCAGGAGCTGGACGAGCTCTGGTACGGCGACGAATTTGAAAAGGTACATGCCCAGGCTGCGGACATCGACCGGCTGATCGAGGCCTTCAACGAGGCCGCAGGCTGCTGAGGAACGGGGAGGACGGACAGAGATGAAGAACCTCGGCTACTACAACGGGAAGATCGACCTCATCGAGAACATGACGGTGCCCATGAACGACCGGGCCAGCTTTTTCGGGGACGGGGTCTACGACGTGACCTACGCCCGGAACTATATCCCCTACTGTCTGGAGGCCCATCTGGACCGCTTCTACCGCAGCGCGGAGAAGCTGCGCATCCGCGTGCCCCTGGAGCGGGAAGCCCTGGGCAGGCTGCTTTGCGAGCTGGTGCGGAAGGTGGACGCGCCGGAGCAGATCATGTACTGGCAGGTGACGAGAGGCACCGCTCCCCGGGAGCACGCTTTCCCCGTGGGAACGGAGGCGAACCTCTGGGTGCTGCTGCGGCCCCAGCCGGTGAAGAGCCTGGCGGAAACCCTCACCCTGCACAGCGTGGAGGATACCCGCTTCCTGCACTGCGACGTGAAGACCCTGAACCTGATCCCCAACGTGCTGGCGGAGCAGGAGGCGAAGGACGCAGGGGCCTCGACGGCGCTGTTCCACCGGGGCGAGCGGGTGACGGAATGCGCCCACGCCAACGTGCACATCCTGTCGGGCGGCCGTTTCATCACGCCTCCCACGGACAACCTGATCCTGCCCGGCATCGCCCGGATGAACCTCATCCGCATCTGCCGGGACCTGGGGATCCCCGTGGAGGAGCGCCCCTTCAGCATGGCGGAGCTCATGGCCGCCGACGAGGTGCTTACTTCCAGCTCCGGGGAATTCTGCCTTCGGGTCACCGCCGTGGACGGAAAGGCCGTCGGCGGCCGGGACGGCGAAACCCTGCAGCGGATCCAGGACGCCCTGCTGGCGGATTTCCTGGCGGCGACGGACGTCTGAGCGTCGAAGGAGGCGGGGCGCATGCGTGTTTTTGCTCTGGAGCTCGACAACGACCTGAAGGGCATTCCGGAACGAAAGGCCTATATCGAGGGACTGATCGCCCGCCTCCCCTCTCCGGAGCTGGTGGTCCTTCCGGAGCTGGCCCTGTGCAGCTATATGGCGAGCCAGGCCATCTGGCAGTATGCCGATGAGGAGGGGCGGGACGCGGGAGCCTGGGCCGTGGAGACCGCGAGGACCTACGGCACCTTCCTGGGAGTGGGCTTCCTGGCGCGTTCCGGGGGAGATTACTACAACCGCTATCTGATCGCCGGGCCGGAGAAGGTCTTCGGCGCCGTTTCCAAATCCGAGGGGGAAGCCGCCGTTTTCCGCCGGGGCAGCTTCGGCAGCCTCATTCCGACGCCCTTCGGGAACGTCGCCGTGGGCATCTGCTACGATTCCCGGCGCAGACACTTTTACGAAAACGTGAAGGACGCCTCCCTGAGCATGATCCTCTTTCCCCACGGCGCTCCCGCCGACCCGAAGAAACCGGAGAAGGAGCGCAGGGAAAACGATCTCCGCTGCACCCTCTATGCCGACGCCTGGGGCGTGCCGGTGGTCTACGTCAACAGCCGCGGCAGCCTGGAGCCCATGCCCGGGAAGATGGGGGAAATGATGCGCCGCCGCGGCTTCCGCATGAACGGCATGACCCGGATCTATGCGCCGGACGCCGTCCCCATCCCCGGGGAGATGCCCGAGGCCGTCGGCGCAGAGGTGAAGATCCATTCCAAACGGCGGGTCCGGGACATCCGCTTTTACGGAGACGATATCCTGCCGGGGAACCGCCTGTTCCGGCGCTTTGTCCTGAAGCCGGACACGGAGGCGGGGATAAAGGCGTACGAAAGCAACAAATAACAAACAGTCAAAGACGCGAGGGGATCCTGTTTTGGGCCCGCTCGCGTCTTTTGCTTGTTTTGGGGGATCGCTTATTTTTCTTCCTCCGGCTTTTTCCTGCCGCATTTCCCGCAGTAGTCGCAGGTCTTCTTCGGATCGAAAACGCACCGGTTTTCCTTGCTCATGGGGATGAAGGCCGGTTTTTCACCGGGCGCCGGGGCTTTTTTGCCGCAGGCGCCGCAGTAGTCGCATTTCTTGCTGGCGTTCTTCACGCAGGGCACCCGGCCGGTGAAGGTGGTGAAGCCGGTGTAGATCAGCTTCTTCTCCCCATCGATCTCCCGGTAGGCGAAGGTGCCGAATTCGCCCCTGAGGTGGACCACCTCGAAGTACACCGGCTTTGTCACCCGCCGGTATTCCAGAGGACAGTGCCACCAGTAGGCCGGGATGCGGACGATGGTGGGCTCCGTGATGATGTGCTCCTCCATGTGGTCCAGGTCCTCGCCGATGCAGAAGCTGATCTCCGCGTCGAAGGAGCCGAAGGGATCGGCCACGTCGTAGCCCATGAAGCAGAGGTATTCCTCCTCGCTGTGGAAATTGGACTCCCGGTCCACAAAGGCTTCCTTCATATAGCAGCGGTAGGAGGCATAGAGATTGGCCTCCGCCATGCAGCCCTTGCCCCGGAAATAGGCCTGATACTCGGGCATGAAGTCCCCCCAGCGGGTGCCGTTGTATTCCTTTTCAAACTCGTGGATCAGGTGATCGTAGCGTCCCATCTTAAGGCCTCCTTTCCTTCCCGGCAGCGGCCGCAGAAGCTGCAGGTCTTCGTCCCGTCCAGTCTGCAGGGGCTGACGCCGTGGCAGACGGTGTCCATATAGGGCCGCCCTTCCTTGTCGAAGCGGCGGCGGATGGCGTAGTAGCGGCTGTTGAAGAGCACCGGCTGGAAGAAGAGGGGCTTGCCCAGGCGGGTGATCTCCAAAGGTCCGTGCCAGAAGAGACCGGGCACCTTGATCATGGTCGGCTTCGTGATGACGATCTTCTCCATATCGTCCAGGCTCTCGCCCATGTAGAACACGATCTCCGCGTCGAAGGACTCGAAGGCGTCCCTCAGATCATGGCCCACGAAGGCCAGGTATTCCTCGTCCCGGTGATAGTGGGGCTCGTCGTCGATGACGCCGGGCTGCAGATAGGCGCGGTAGGGCAGGCAGACCTGGGAGCCGGGCACCGAGTTTTCACCCCGGAAATAGGCCTGCACGGGGGGCAGCATGCCGCCCATGTGGGTCTCCTCTTTGGGAAAGCGGTAGAACAGCCAGTCATATCGTCCCATGGTGGATCGCTTCCTTTCTCATGCTTTCGTATCGTTCAGATCCGGCCCAGGTTGGCAGCCACGTCGTGGGCCTGGGCGGTGGCGTTGGCGATGTTTTTGGCTCCCAGGCAATCGCCGATCATGTAGAATTCCGGCGCGCAGGACCGCAGGGCCAGGGCGTCTTCCTGCAGGGGCCGCTGCCCCACGGCGTAAATCACCTTCTCCGCGGGGAAAAACACGGTTTTCCCCTCCCGGTCCCGGCAGACCGCTCCTTCCGGCGTGATCTCCCCGGCCCGGACGCCGAAGTGCATGGGGATGCCCCGGCGGGCGATCTCCACCCGCAGGGCGGAGGCATGGATGATGTTGCCCCCGTCGCCGATGGCGTCCATCATTTCCACGACTTCGGCCCGCTTCCCCAGCATATGCAGATAGATGGCCAGCTCCACGCCCACCAGGCCGCCGCCCAGGATAAGGGCGCTGTCTCCGGCTTTTTCCGGATGCAGATAGACCTCCTCCGCGGATACGACGTTTTCCCCCTCGATGCCGGGGATGGCGGGCCGGATCGGCCTCGCGCCCAGAGCCGCGATGATGACGTCCGGCTGCAGGGCTTCCGCCAGCTCCGGCGTCACGGGGGTGTTCATGCGCACCTCCACCCCGGCCTTCTCCAGGGCAAGGGCCTGGCGGCGCAGATAGATCCCCAGCTTCCGCTTGAAGGGCACCGACTCCTCACAGCGGATGGAACCTCCCAGGGCGTCCGTTTTTTCGCAGAGCACCACCTGATGGCCGAAGCCCGCGGCAGTGAGGGCCGCCTCCATCCCCCCGATGCCGCCGCCGGCCACCAGCACCTTCTTCCGCGGCCCGTTCTGCCGGAGGGTATGGATGGTTTCGTGCTCATGGCCGCTCTCCGGGTTCACGGCGCAGTATTTTACCCCGTGGAGCTGCTGATTCGAAAAACAGTGCAGGCAGCGCAGGCAGGGCCGCACCTCCTCCGGCTTGCCCCGGCGCAGCTTGTTGGGCAGGTCCGGGTCTGCAATGAGGCTGCGGGCCATTTCCAGCACGTCGGCCCTGCCGGAAGCCAGGATCTCCTCCATCTGCTCCGGATCCCCCAGGGCGCCCACGGCAGCCACGGGGATGCTCACGGCCTTTTTCACCGCCTCGGCATACTTCACGTTGCAGCCGTCGGGCTGGAACATGCTGGGATGGGTGACGGTCATGACCTCCTCCACCTCGTGATTGCCCACGCTGGCGTGGATCAGGTCCACGTAAGGCTCCAGCTGCCGGGCGATGCGGACGCCCTCGTCGATGTCGTAGCCGCCCTCGTAGCACTCGCTGGCGCTGATTCGCACCTCGATGGGGAAACCGGGACCCACAGCCTTCCGCACCGCCTCGCACACCGCCGCCGGGTAACGGCAGCGGTTCTCCAGGCTGCCGCCCCACCTGTCCTTCCGGGTATTCAGCGAGGGGGAAAGGAACTGATGGAGGCCCCAGCCGTGGCCGGCATGGATGAGGATCATACCGAAGCCGCAGCTTTTTGCCGTGGCGGCGGCCTCGGCGAACTTGCCGACGGTCTCCTCGATCATGCTCTCCGGCATCTCCCGGATCAGGCGGCCGTTCAGCTCCATTTCCACGGGCCCGAAGGCCTCCCCCTGGGACTGGCCGCCGAACATGGCCAGGGTCCGGTTGGCGTACATGCCCGCGTGGGTCAGCTCCGCCGTGGGCACCGCCCCGTAGCGGGAGATGGCGAAGGCCAGCTTCCCCAGGGGGATCCTGCAGGCGGGATTGTCGATGCAGATCTGATTGGGGCTGCCCCGGCCCCAGGCGGTGTCCACGATCAGCTCCCCGGAGGACACGGAAGCGCAGCCGCCCATGGCCTTCCGCCGGTAATACTGCAGGGCCTCCTCCGGATAAATGCTGTCGTAGGTCATGTTGCGGTAGCCCGTAGGCGCGGCGAAAAGCCGGTTTTGAAACAGCTGCCGCCCCAGGACGATGGGCTCGAAGATATGGGGGTAGCGCAGTCGGTTCACGGTCATTCCTCCCCGTTGTGATTCTTGTCTGACAGTATACTACAAACGGGGCCTCCTGCAAATACGTTTTCCCCCGTCGGGCACGGAAAAACCGGGGGCCGCCCGTCTGAGCGGTCCCCGGCGTATCCGATTCTTACTTGCTGTAGTTGATGCGGGACTCCTTGTACAGCTCCTCCCGGAAGGCGGGGGTCAGCCAGTGGGCCGCATAGAAATTGTAGAAGCTGGGCTTTCCGGCCACACAGACCCGGTCGGCGTACTCCCGGGCGATGCGCCGCTGCTCCTCCTCGGGCAGCTTGGCGAAGGCGGCGCCCTGCTCGTCGGTGTTGGGGAGCTTCATGATCTCGTCGGGGATATTCTGAGGGAAGGTGGCGATGAGGATCTTGTCGCCGAAATCGTCGTAGATCTTGTAGCTGTCGTTCATCAGCTGGGGCGCCCAGGCATCCCAGCCGGCCTTGATGTAGTTGGGCACCTGCTTGTAGTTGTTGCCGCAGGAATGGAGCTCGCAGAAAATACCGTTGGCATGGAGGAAATCCGTCAGTCGGCGCATATAGGGCACGATCATCTCTTCGGCGATGGCCGGGGAGAAGAAGGTCTCCTTCTGGGAGCCCCAGTCGTCGTGGAAAAAGACGGCGTTGACATCGGGGAAATACTTGATGACGTGCCTGAAGAGATCGATGTAGAAATCGGTCAGCTTGTCAAAGAAGGCGTGGACCTCGGGCTGGGAATCCTCGTCGAAAAGGGCCATGATGGCGCCCTCGAACTCCATGAAAGCGATCAGCCGCTCATAGAAGCCGGTCTGGAACCACATCTGGTTGAAGTTTTCCTTCTTCAGGAAGGTGCCGTTGTTGATCTTGGCGGAGCCCTCCCAGTCCCAGGAATCCAGGTCGGGCCAGACGATCTTTTCCCGCCACTCGGAAATGTCCTCCATGTAGGGGTTGCCGGGGCGCACCATGCTGCCGCCCACCGTCTTGATGTATTCCCATTCCACGCCGAACATGTCGGGGCCGCCGCCCTGCTCGTTGGCGTTGAAGGGCTTTGCCTCGAACACGAAGCCCCGGGCTACGTTGTCGGGAATGACGGAGGGGGTGAAGATCTGAGCGTCCGTCGCCTGATACATCTGCCACCAGGGCTCCCGGCTGAAGGTCGCCACGCCGTGGTCGTGCTTGTTGAGAGGATAGTTCAGAGACTTCGTCTTCATGCCCATGAAGCCGATCGACTCCACATATTCCAGCTCCTTGGGATCGAGTTTGGGTACCATGTGATTTCCTCGCTTTCCTTGTGTTTATACTGAATGCCGCATTCCGCGTTTATACTTACCCGGGCATATTTTAACACACCCGGTGCGGGAATGCGAGTGCCTTTCGCATTTTTTCGCATACTGACGAAGCCCGTTCCCTTTCCGGCGGGAACCTTGTGCAAAGTTGATGGACCCGGAGCGTCAGCGGTCGATCACCCGGCGGATATCCTCGTCCCGCCCCAGGACCATGAGGTGCTCGGAATCGGTGAACTCGTGGTCCACCGGGGGCAGGGGGCGCAGCTGGGCGCCGATCTTCAGGGCAAGGATGCTGAGATTGTATTTGCGGCGCACATCCAGCTTGACGACGGTCTTCCCCACCCACCTTTTGGGCACGTTGATCTCGTAGATACCGAAATCCTCGGTGAGGGGCATGCAGTCGAAAATGCTGTCCGAGCTCTCCGCGATGGCGATCCGCTTGGCCATGTCCTTTTCCGGATAGACCACCTCGTCCGCGCCGATGCGCAGGAGGAACTTGGCCTGGATATCCTCGTCGGCCTTGCTGAAGACCTTTTTCGCCCCCAGCTCCTTCAGCAGGCTGGTGATCTCCAGGCTGTATTGGAAGTTGCGGCCCACGCTGACGAAGCAGGCGTCGAAGCTGGGGATATCGAAGCTGCGGAGGGTCTCGATATTGGAGCAGTCGGCGATCTTGGCGCTGGTGACCACGTTCACCAGGTCCTCCAGGGGCTTGGCGTTGCGGTCCACCACCATGACCTCGCACTTCTGCGCGGCAAGCTCCCGGCAGAGATGATGGCCGAAGGTGCCCGCGCCGATGATGAGAAAGCTCTTCATATTCTCTCCTTTCCCGTGCTTATCCCACGGTGATATCCTCGGCGGGATAGGACACCGCCGGATCCGCCCGGCGCTCCAGCAGCGCCACGGCGAAGGATACGCTCCCCACCCGCCCCAGGAACATCAGCAGCGCCACCACACAGGCGGAGAAGGTACACAGGGACTGGGTGATCCCCGCGGTCATGCCCACGGTACCGATGGCCGACACGGTCTCGAATACGGCGTCCACCAGGTCCAGCGGCTGGAAGGCGCAGAGGATCAGGGCCGCCGTCAGTGCGATGCCGACGTTGAAGAAGAGGATGGAGCAGCTCTTGACAAAGGTCTCCTCCCGAATGCTGCGGCCGAAGACCTGGGGCTGCTCCCGCCCCCGGAAGCTTGCGAAGGAGAACAGCAGGATCACGGCAAGGGACGTGGTCTTCACACCGCCGGCGGTGGAGCCGGGAGAGCCGCCCACCACCATGAGCATGATGGTCAGCAGCTTTGAGCCGCCGGACATGTCCGGAATGTTCACCGTGTTGAAGCCCGCCGTGCGGGCCGTGACGGAGGCGAAAAGGGCCGTGAGCACCCGCTCCCAGTCACCCAGGTCCGTACCGGTATAATGCCATTCCAGAAGCAGGAACAGCAGGGCGCCGCCGAAGGTCAGGAGCCCGGAGGTGACCAGCACCAGCTTGGTATGCAGTCGATAACGCCGGAAGTGCAGACGGCAGCGGATGAGATCGTCCCACACCAGGAAGCCCAGGCCTCCCAGGATGATGAGAGCCATGAGCGTCAGGTTCACCAGTGCATTGCCGGCGAAGGGCGTGAAGGAGCCGCAGGGCTCGTAGATCCCCAGCAGATCGAAGCCCGCGTTGCAGAAGGCGGAGATCGAGTGGAAGACCGCGTACCACAGGCCCTTCCAAAAGCCCAGGCGGGGAGCGAAGAAGACCAGCAGCAGCAGGGCTCCCGTCCCCTCGAAGATGCCGGTGAGGAGCACGATCCGCCGGGCCAGACGCATGATGCCGCCCACCTGGGTGGTGTTGATGCTTTCCACCATGATCTCCCGGTTCCGAAGACCCATCTGCTTGTTGAATAGATGATAGAGGAAGGTGGCCACGGTCATGAAGCCCAGGCCGCCCACCTGGATCAGCAGCAGGATCACCGCCTGGCCGAAGATGGACCAGCCGGTGGCCGTGTCCCGGAGGATCAGCCCCGTGACGCAGGAGGCGGACACGGCGGTGAAGGCCGCCGTCAGCACCGGGGCGCGCTCCCCGTCGGCCGAGGCGAAGGGCAGCAGAAGGAAGAGGGTACCCAGCAGCACGATGAGCAGATACCCCAGAACGATGATCTGAACGTGGGAGAGCCTCAGTTTCATTCCTTTTTCCTTCTGTTTCGGCAGACTTTTGATTCTTTATTGCAGCATTATAGCACACTTTCGGAATTGTGCAATTCCCGATTGCAGTCCGGGGGACGGCATATTATAATATGTCCATTGCGAAGGAGGGAAGGCGATGGAGTATCGGATCGAGCACGACGCTCTGGGCGAGGTTCGGGTGCCGGCGGACCGCTTCTGGGGCGCCCAGACCCAGCGGAGCCTGGAGAATTTTCCCATCGGTCGGGGACGGGAGCCCATGCCCCCGGAGATCATACGGGCCTTCGGCCTCCTGAAGCTGGCCGCAGCCCGGGCGAACCGGGCCCTCCTGCCGGAGAAACTGACGGAGGAGAAGCTGGTGCGCATCACGGAGGTCTGCGAACGGATCGCCGCCGGGGAGCTGGCGGAGCACTTCCCCCTGGTGGTCTGGCAGACCGGCAGCGGCACCCAGACGAACATGAACGCAAACGAGGTCATCGCCCACTGCGGCAACGCTGCGGCGGGCCGGGCGCTTCTGCACCCCAACGACGACGTGAACCTCTCCCAGTCCTCCAACGACACCTTCCCCACGGCCATGCACGTCGCCGCCGCCCTCCAGCTGGAGGAAACGCTGCTGCCGGCCCTGGAGGGCCTCATCGGCACCTTCCTGCGCCTGGAAGAAGAGAATGCCGACGCCGTGAAATGCGGCCGCACCCATCTGCAGGACGCCGTCCCTCTCAGCTTCGGCCAGGAGATCTCCGGCTGGCGGAGCAGCCTGGAGCTGGACCGGAACCTCATCCGGCGGAGCCTGGAGCCTCTGTACGCCCTGGCCCTGGGGGGCACCGCCGTGGGCACGGGGCTGAACGCTCCCAAGGGCTTCGGAGCGCTGGCCGCAAAAGAGCTGGCGGCCCTGACCGGCCTTCCCTTCACGACGGCGGCCAACAAGTTCCACGCCCTCACCAGCCGGGACGAGCTGGTCTTTGCCCACGGGGCCCTGAAAGCCCTGGCAGCCGACCTGATGAAGATCGCCAACGACGTGCGCTGGCTGGCCTCCGGGCCGCGGCTGGGCCTGGGTGAGATCCGCATCCCGGAGAACGAGCCCGGCTCCTCCATCATGCCCGGCAAGGTGAACCCCACCCAGTGCGAGGCGCTGACCATGGTGGCGGTGCAGGTGATGGGGAACGACGCGGCCGTCGGCTTCGCCGCCTCCCAGGGGAATTTCGAGCTGAACGTCTTTCTCCCCGTCCTCGCCTACAACTTCCTTCAGTCCGGCCGTCTGCTGGCGGAGGCCATATCCTCCTTCGATCGGCGCTGCGCCGCCGGCATCCGGGCCGACCGGGAGAAGATGCGGAAAAACCTGGGGGATTCCCTCATGCTGGTGACCGCTCTGAGCCCCCGCATCGGCTATGAAAACGCGGCCAGGACCGCGCAGAAGGCCCACCGGGAGGGCCTCACCCTGCGGGAAGCCTGCACGGCCCTGGGCTACCTGAGCCCGGAGGAATTCGATGAATTGTTCCACCCGGAACAGATGATATAAGGAACGGAGAACGCTATGGACTACATGAAGGAATCCCTGAAGCTGCATTATGGGCTCAAAGGCAAGATCGAGATCACCGCCCGCGCTCCGGTGAACGACCGGGAGAGTCTCTCCCTGGCCTACACTCCCGGCGTCGCCCAGCCCTGCCTGGAGATACAGAAGGACGTGAATAAGAGCTACGAGCTCACCCGCCGCTGGAACACCGTAGCCGTGGTGACCGACGGGACCGCCGTCCTGGGCCTGGGAGACATCGGGCCCGAGGCGGGCATGCCCGTCATGGAGGGGAAATGCGTTCTCTTCAAGGCCTTCGGCGGTGTGGACGCCATCCCCCTCTGCATCCGCAGCAGGGACGTGGACGAGATCGTGAACACCGTGGCCCTGCTGGCGGGGTCCTTCGGGGGCGTGAACCTGGAGGACATCTCCGCGCCCCGCTGCTTTGAGATCGAGCGCAGGCTCAAGGAGCGCTGCGACATCCCCATCTTCCACGACGATCAGCACGGGACCGCCGTCATCACCCTGGCGGGGCTCTCCAACGCCCTGAAGGTAGTCGGCAAGGACCTGGGAGACGTACGCATCGTCATCTCCGGAGCGGGGGCCGCAGCCATGGCCATCGCCCGGCTCCTGATCTCCGCCGGAGCCGGGGACGTGACCCTCTGCGACCGCAGCGGCTGCATCTACGCCGGGCGTGAAAAGGGCATGAACCCCGCCAAGGAGGAGATCGCCGCCGTCACCAATCCTGAAAAGCGCAGCGGCGCCCTGGCCGACGCCCTGCGGGGAGCCGACGTGTTCATCGGCGTTTCCGCCCCTGGGCTGGTGACGCCGGAGATGGTGCGCAGCATGGCGAAGGACGCCGTGGTCTTCGCCTGCGCCAACCCCACCCCGGAGATCTTCCCGGCCGACGCGCTGGCCGCCGGGGCCACCGTGGCGGCTTCCGGCCGCAGCGACTTCCCCAATCAGATCAACAACGTGCTGGCCTTCCCCGGCATCTTCCGGGGCGCCCTGGATGCCCGGGCCTCCGACATCAACGAGGCGATGAAGCTGGCCGCCGCCCGGGCGCTGGCCGACCTCATCTCCCCGGAGGAGCTCGCCGCCGAGCGCATCATTCCCGCGGCCTTCGATCCCCGGGTCTGCCCCGCGGTGGCCTCTGCCGTGGCGGCGGCAGCCAGAGCCTCCGGCGTGGCGCGCATATAGAGCCGTGCATACCGCGGGCGGCGGCATAGCCGACGCCCCAGACCGTCAAAAATTCAAAACAACGTTTCGACAAGCATGGGGATCCGTGAAGGGGGACGGGAGTCCCCCTTCACGT
>JAFXUU010000128.1 GCA_017524845.1 Oscillospiraceae bacterium | reverse complement strand
GATCTCCGCCGCCGGCCCCTTTTTCAGCCGGGCGAGGCTCCCGATCGTCCGTTTTGCGATCGGAGCCGGGGCCGTCTCCGTTTTCGTTTCCTCCCGGGTACTGCCGGCCCTCGCCGTTCCTCCCGTCGGGGCCGGGAGCCCGGCCAGCTTCCGCTCCGCATCCCGAAGCGTCCACTGGTAGGGGTTCAGTCCGCCGGTCGCCGCCGACGGCATGATCTCCGCCGCCGGCCCCTTTTTCAGCCGGGCGAGGCTCCCGATCGTCCGTTTTGCGATCGGAGCCGGGGCCGTCTCCGTTTTCGTTTCCTCCCGGGTACTCCCGGACCTCGTCGTTCCTCCCGCCGGGGCCGGAAGCTCGGCCAGCTTCCGCTCCGCATCCCGGAGCGTCCACTGGTAGGGGTTCAGCCCGCCGGTCGCCGCCGACGGCGCGATCTCCGCCGCCGGCCCCTTTTTCAGCCGGGCGAGGCTCCCGGACTTTCCTCCCGTCCTGATTCCGCTGCCTGTGTATATCACGTCTCTCCGCCTTTCCTCTGATCGGAGGCAGAAAAAAAGCCTCCATAATGGAGACATCCGGAAAGGCCGAAACGCAATCTGCATCGCAGTTTGTTTTTCAAAACTGAAATTTCAGCGTATTGCAGCAAATTCCCTTGTGCTCTCCTCCGGGATATGTTAATATTGAACAAATATTTAAGACAGGAGGAGACTAGGATGACACCGGAAGCACAAAAACGCTACGATGAAAAGACGGCCAGGGTCCAGGCCGCCATCGCCCTGAAGGAGCCGGACCGGGTACCCATGATGCCCTCTGCCGCCCTGTTCCCCATGCTGAACGCGGGGTACACGGTGGCGGAGGTGATCTACGACACCAGCCTGGAGAAGATGACGAAAAGCATCGTCAAATACCTGGAGGACTTCGACCCGGACTGCGGCCTGGGCACCGGCACCAACTATGCGGGCGAGGGCCCCATGCTGGAGCTGGAAAGGCCCAAGAACATGCGCTGGGCGGGCATGCCCGGGGATATCATCGACAGAAATTCCATCCAGCAGTTCATCGAATACCCCACCCTGCTGGACGACGAGTTCGACGAGTTCTTCAGCGACCGCACGGGCTGGACCCTGTTCAAGCAGACCCCCCGCAATTCGGATTTTCTGAATCCCCTGCTCAGGACCCTCCAGGGCGGCAGGGTCAGCGCCCGCAGCGTGGCCGCCCAGGTCTCCACGCCGGAATTCAAGGCCATGCTGGAGGACCTGTGGAAGCTCAACGAGCTGAACCTGGAATACCGGAAGAACGCGGCGAAGCTGGACCAGACCGTCTATGAGATGGGCTACCCCGTCTTCCGCCGGGGCGGGGCCGCCGTCCCCTTCGACAGCTATTCCGACGGGCTGCGGGGCACGATCCTCTCCCTGCAGGACCTCTACGACCACACGGAGGAGGTGGAGCGGTACATCGACGAAGCCATCGGTCCCATGCTGCAGATGATCCGGATGCAGGGGACGATGCCCGGCGCCAAGGGCAAGCACGTCTTCATGGCCCTCCACAAGGGCATCGACGGCTTCATGAGCGGCGAGCACTACCGCAAATACTACTGGCGGCACCTGCAGATGATCATCGAGGAGATCATCAAGGCGGACATGGTGCCCTATATCTTCTGCGAGGGAAAATACAACACCCGGCTGGACTGCCTCACGGAGGTCACCCCCGGCAAGGTCTTCTATCACTTCGAGGAGGTGAACATGGAGGTCGCCAAGTCCAGGCTGAAGGACATCGCCTGCATCGCCGGCGGCTTCAACACGAACCTGCTGCAGTTCGGCACCCCCGACAAGGTGCGGGACGAGGCCAAGAAGCTGCTGGACACCTGCGCCCCCGGCGGCGGCTTCATTTTCATGACCGGCTCCGGCCTGAGCCACGTGAAGCGGGAGAACGTGGAGGCCATGTTCGACACCGTGCGGGAATACGGAAAATACTGAACGACAAGCGCTTCAAAGCGCAATCGCTTCGCTGGATTGCGCTTTGAGAGGGCTTGCGCTCCGCTACCCGCACTCGCTTCGCTCGCACAGTCCGCTCCGCGAGAGGTATTTTTCGCGAGGCACATGTCCTCGCAAAAAATGTATGACTCTATTCGCGCCTGCGGGCGCGAACTCTGCGAGGCTTTGTCTGCAGTCTGAAACGGCCGGGCGGCTCGAGTGAGCCGCCCGGCCGACAGACAGTCAAATGCGTATAATAACGACGTACCGACAAGCATGGGGGATCCGTGAAGGGGGACGGGAATCCCCCTTCACGTTAAATCCATGCAAAATCAGAAACATTTTCTGATTTTGCGGCGTCAGCGTGTCGACATTCTGTCGACACGCTGACGCCGGGCGGCTCGAGTGAGCCGCCCGGCCGAAGCATGCAGGCAAATCTTGAAAACGCCGCGGGCTTGTGGTATGATTCATAAAATCCGGCATTGTGACCGAGAATACCGATCAGCGGAATCGAGGTAAGGATCATGGACGAAAAGCGCAAGGTCATATTCAGCGGCATCCAGCCCAGCGGCGAGCTGACCCTGGGTTCCTATATGGGCGCCATCCGCAACTGGGTGGAGCTCAGCGAGACCTACGACTGCTATTACTGCATCGTGGACATGCACGCCATCACCGTGCGGCAGAACCCGGCGGACCTGCGGCGGCGGGCCCTGAGCCAGCTGGCCCAGTACATTGCCTGCGGCCTGGACCCGGCGAAGAACACCCTCTTCATCCAGAGCCACGTGCCCGCCCACGCTCAGCTGGGCTGGGTGCTGGACTGCTACACCATGTTCGGCGAGCTGAGCCGCATGACCCAGTTCAAGGATAAATCCGCCAAAAATGCGGAAAACATCAACGCGGGCCTCTTTACCTACCCCGCCCTCATGGCGGCGGACATCCTGCTGTATCAGACGGACCTGGTGCCCGTGGGGGACGATCAGAAGCAGCACGTGGAGCTCTGCCGGGACATCGCCATCCGCTTCAACGGCGTTTACGGCGACGTGTTCACACTGCCGGAGCCCTTCATCCCCAAGACCGGGGCCCGGATCATGAGCCTCACCACCCCGGAAAACAAGATGAGCAAGTCCGACAAGGACCCCGGCGGCTGCATCTACCTGATGGAGAAGCCGGAGGACGTCCTCCGGGCCTTCAAACGGGCCAAGACGGACTCCGACACGGAAAACTGCGTCCGCTTCGATCCCGCCGCCAAGCCCGGCGTGGCCAACCTGATGCAGATCTATTCCTGCGCCTCCGGCCTCGGCTTTGAGGAGATCGAGCGGGAATTCGAGGGCAGGGGCTACGGGGACTTCAAGACAAAGGTCGGCGAGAGCGTCGTGGAGCTGCTGCGGCCCATCCGGGAGAAGGCCGAGGATCTGTTGAAAAACAAGGACTACCTGGCCTCCGTCTATCGGGAGGGGGCCGACCGGGCCGCCGCCGTGGCCGCCCGCACCCTTCGCAAGGTCTATAAAAAAGTAGGTTTCGTGGAGCGGTGAGCCGCTCCGGGGAGAGAGCATGAACACTCCGATCGATCTGCGTCTGCTGATCCTGGTGCTGGCCTCCCTGGTCGCCGCCCTGGTGATGAGCTTCGCCGCCACGCCGGTGGTGAAGGTCTTTGCCCGGAAGGTGGGCGCCATGGACGTGCCGAAGGACGGGCGGCGCATGCACGACCATCCCATCCCCCGGCTGGGCGGGCTGGCCATGTTCCTGGGTTTCCTGCTGAGCACCCTTCTTTTCGCGAATATCGACACTCAGGTGCGGGGGATGCTCCTGGGCTGCGTGGTTGTGGTGACCGCCGGGGTCATCGACGACATCCATCCCCTGCGGTGGTGGGTGAAGCTGCTGCTGCAGCTGGCCGCGGCGGCCATCGCCGTGGGCCACGGCATCCGCATCGAGGTCTTCACCAGTCCCAACCTCTTCTCCGAGGGCTGGCTGATCCTGGGCTGGCTCAGCGTGCCCATCACCGTGATCTGGATCGTGCTGGTGACGAACTCCGTGAATCTCATCGACGGGCTGGACGGCCTGGCGGTGGGGGTCAGCGGCATCGGCTCCGTAGCCATGCTGGTGATCGCCCTCCTGGTGAGCGAGGGGAACGTGGCCGTCATCATGGCGGCCCTGGCCGGGGCCTGCATCGGCTTCATCCCCTATAATCTCAACCCCGCCAAGATCTTCGCCGGGGACACGGGGGCCCTCCTGCTGGGCTACGTGCTGGCCACCATGTCCGTCATCGGCCTTTTCAAGACCTACGCCATCGTGTCCTTCCTGCTGCCCTTCCTGGTGCTGGCCCTGCCCCTCTTCGACACCTCCTTCGCCATCGTGCGGCGGCTGGCCCACGGGCAGAGCCCCATGCACCCGGACCGGGGGCACGTCCACCACCGGCTCATCGACATGGGACTCAGCCAGAAGCAGGCCGTGGCCATCCTCTACTGCGTGAGCACCGTGTTCGGCCTGGCCGCCGTGGTGCTGGCCACCAGCGGCCGCACGAAGGCCCTGGTCCTCCTGCTGGCCTTCGCCGCCATCGGCACCATTGCCGCCTTCGTCTTCTCCGGCAGCCACCGCCAGCATCCGGCGGAAACGCCGCCGGACGGCGCGCCGGAGGAGGACGGGAACGGGGACAAAAAGCCATGAAGCTCCGCCGCAGCCTCCCCTATCTCCTGGCCGCCCTGCTCCTGCTGGCCGCCGCGGCCTTCCTGACCCTGCGCTTCGGCTGGTTCGACACGGCCACGGCCCCGGTGATCCTGCCGGACACCACGCCCCTCCGCCCCGGCGGGTCGGGCGGCCTCTCCGACGGGCATCTGACCCTGGCGGAGGTGACGCCGGAGACCGTGCAGGCCGTGATCGCCACCTTCTCCCGGCCGGACAGCTACTCCCGGGAGCTGCGGGTGCGCAGTCTCTGGGAGGGGGGCGAGGCCGCCTGGGACGTGCAGGTCTGGCAGAAATACGGCGCCACCCGCATCCGCATCCGCAGCGGGGAGGACGAGCCCGTCCGCAACGTGCTCCTGCTGGAGGGGGACGTCTGCGTCTGGTACGAGGGGAACGACTCCCTTTTCCTGGGCCGGACGGAGGAGGCGGACATGGCCGACGCCCTGCAGATGATCCCCAGCTACGAGGACGTGCTGGCCCTGGACCCGGAGCAGATCCTGGAGGCCGCTTACGTGGAACGCGGCGGCGTGGGCTGCATCCTGGTGACCGCCGAGGAAAAGCCCACGGGCTGCCTCCTGCGCTACTACGTTTCCGTCGAGACGGGGCTGCTGGAGGCCGCCGAGCGCCTGGACGGGGACGAGCTCATTTACAGCATGACCGCCAGCCAGGCGGATCTGGCCGCCCCGGAGGACGGATACTTCGTCCCCGGCGGCTGATACGCACCTACAGACTCAATACGATCAGGGCGGAGAGAAGGATGAGCATCTCTTCGTCCTCTTTTTCCAGCCAGGCCAGGAGCAGGATGAGGATCAGCAGCAGATCCCCGGTGTCCAGCTTTCCCGGCAGGGGCAGGAGCGGGCCCCGGGGCGGCTCCGGCGGCGGCGTCCGTTCCTCCGGGGTCTCCCGCTGCTGAAGAAAGCGGTTATACATCCCCCGCCCCCCTCATCCCCGGTCTCCCGGCCCGGGCAGCAGCCCCGGGAGCGCCGTCCGCGCCGCCTGCACCAGCCGGGCCACCCGCAGGGCCTTTTCCAGGCGCTCGGCCCGCTCCGGCCGCAGCCAGGGCTTCAGGGCCGCCACCAGCCGCGCCGCCTCCGAAGGGGCGGCGTAAGCCCCCATGACCCGGCTCAGGATCCCGGCCAGCGCCCCGTCGCCGGGCTTCTCCGGGGGCGGGGCCTCCCCGGCCGCCGGGCCGGAAAAGCTGCCCGAGAGGGTCCCCGCCAGCTGCCGGATCTGCTCCATGGCCCCGGGGTCGCTGAGCAGGGCCCCGAGCTTTTCCTCCCAACCGTCCATTCTTCTCCCCCCGGGGCGGCCGTCCGCCCGCTTATTTCCGCTTTCCCATCATGCCCCCCAGCTCCCGGAAGAGCTTCTGCCCCTCCGGCGTGGCCAGGAGCTTTTTCAGAGCGTCCTCCAGGGTCTCCCGGTCTCCCCGGCGGACGGCCTCCGCCAGGGCCCGCTCGTCCCCCAGGGCGGCGCGGAGCTTCTTTCCCTCCGGGCTCTCCCCGATCTTCCGCAGCAGGGCCGGATCCGCCGCCTCCGGCAGCGGGCTTTTTTCCCTGTTCATGCGCGGCACCTCCCTCCGGCGGCCGGACGCCGCCCGGATATCCTATGCCAAATATATGAAGGAGGTCCCTCTTTATGAACGTGCTGGTCTTCTCCGATTCCCACGGGGACTTGGCTGTGATGGAACGGCTGACGGCCCGCTGGCGGCCGGACTGCGTCCTTCACCTGGGGGACCATTTCTCCGACATGGTGAAGCTTCATCAGCGATTCCCGGAGATCCCCATGCATGGGGTCCGGGGCAACTGCGACGCCCCCGGCAGCCCGGAAAAGCTGCTGCTCACCCTGGGCGGGGTGCGCCTCCTCCTGGTGCACGGCCACCGGCAGGGGGTGAAGGAGGACCTGGAGCGGCTGTATTTCACCGCCCTGGAGGACCGGGCGGAGCTGGCGCTCTTCGGCCACACCCACCGCCCCCTCCACGACCGGGAGGGGGAGATCGAATTCCTGAACCCCGGCAGCGTGGGCCGGGGCTGGCCTCCCTCCTGCGCCCTCCTGCGCCTGGGGGACGGCCCCCGCGGCGTCGAGTTCCTCTCAGCCGATTGAGGGAGCGGCTTTTTCCCCGGCCCCGTTGTGCTTTTCCCCATTATGTGGTATTCTTGGGAAAAACACAGGCTGCGGCGCCGGCGCGGCGAAGGGCCGGCGGCGCCCGCAGGGAAAGGAGCAGAGCAATGGAAAACATCCCCATCGTCATCCCCTACGTGATCGATCTGGACGACCATGAGGCCAGCGGCATCCCCACCATGTTCCGCTGGCACGAGAACGGCGAAAAGGTGGAGGAAATGAGCCCCGTGATGGACGGGGAGGGCCCCCACGGCCTGTACAACGTGACGGACACCGTCATGTGCAAGATGCCCACCGGCGTCACCCCGGAGGAGGCCAGCAAAATGGCCCACCTTCACAGCCTGGGTTACGAGACCTTCTTCGTGGACAGCGGCAGCATGTACCTGTATGCCGACGGGAAGCGCACCGTCGTGAAGACCGGGGACATCGTGCACCTCCAGGCGGGGCAGATGCATTCCATGGCCTCCATCGAGGACGTGAAGTGGCGGGGCTTCTTCCACGACCTGGATTCCTTCGCGGACGGGTGGCAGTCCACCGCCGTGACCCAGCGCATCCCCGAAGCGGCGGACGATCCCGCCTACCAGAAGGCCCGGGGCGCCCGGGATTTCATGATGTGCGAGAAGCCCGTGTACCGGGACGTGCCCCCCGAGGAGATGGGCTGCGTCCGCAATCCCGCCCGGCCCCTGGCGGCCTACGCCTTCGAGGGGATGACCGCGAAGGTCCTCATCCCCCGCTGGGAGAACGCCGGGGTGACGGAGTGCGTCATGGCCGAAATGAAAAAGGGCTTCGTCTTCCGTTGGGGCTACCACAGCTTCCGGGAGCAGTATTACGTCCGCAGCGGCAAGGTGAAGCTCACCGTCTTCGGGGAAGAATACGTCGCCGGAAAGGCCTGCCTGGTGAACGTGCCCAAGCTGGCCCCCTTCAGCCTGACGGCGCTGGAGGACGCGGAGGTCTACGACATGGGCGGGCAGACCCGCTGGTTCGCCTTCCTGCAGGACTACGAATCCGTGCGGACCTACGATCCCGCCCGGCTGCAGGACAAGGAGGCCATGCAGGCCCTGAAGGACAAGCACGGCATCCCCCTGGCCTTCGCCGGAATGGAATGAACAATTATTTAATGTAGTGGAGGATATGGAAATGGAGATCTCTGCGATCAACGAAAAAGCCGCACAGTTTGAGGAAGCCTACAAGCTGCGCAGTCTGCCCATCGGCGTCAAGTTCCTTGAAAAGGCGGCAGACGCCCCCCAGGGCACCATCTTCCCCAAGCGGGACCTGAAGAAGCACATGGCCCTGTGTCAGGCCTTCTCCTATGCCCGCATGAAGGGCATGACCGTGGGCCTCACCACCGAGGACCACTGGTGCTGGAACCCCCTCATCGGCTTCGGCAACGTGGAATGCGTGCCGGGTCAGGAGCAGTTCGACGAGGTGGTGAAGTACCTCGGCATCCGCGACAAGGCCAAGGCCGAGACCTTCTTCGCCCACTTCCCCCGGCTGCCCCTGCACAAATATGAGGCCGTGGTGATCGCGCCCCTGAAGAAGGCTTCCTTCGTGCCCGACGTGGTGATGATTTACGCCGAGCCCGCCAAGGTCAACAGCATGGTCCGCTCCATCAAGGGCGTCACCGGCGACTACGTCCGCAGCATTTTCGACGGCATCGACAGCTGCGTCTACTGCACCGTCCCCTCCTTCCTGGAGAACGAATACCGCCTGACCCTCCCCGATCCCGGCGAGCGGGAGCGGGCCCGGACCCGGGACGAGGACGTGATCCTCACCGTCCCCGGCAAGCGGCTGGAGGAGTTCTTCGACAGCCTGAACCTGGGCTCCCCCTTCGGCGGCTTCAGCGACGCCATGCTGGACTGCGAGCTGGACTTCCCCCGTCCCCCCTTCTACAACAAGCTCTTCGATATCTGGGGCCTGGAAAAGGGCCAGGACTGGAGCCTGGGCTGAGCTTCACCTTCGGTTCGGAGCCCGCCATACGGCGGGCTCCGGCTTTCCTGTCGGCGGAAGCGCGGAGCATGATAATCGCCGCAGAAATCAGGCTTTCCGGTCGAAGCGCCCGGACGGGTAACGGGAGGCGCGTTTGGGAAGCGCTTTCTTTTATGAGGTACGAATGAAGCAGTCAAAACCGGCCCTGGCCGTCCTCGCCGCGGGGGTGGCCTGGGGCATCATCAGTCTTTTCGTCCGCAGGCTCTCCGCCGCGGGACTGCAGCCCATGCAGATCGCCTGCATCCGGCTGCTGGTCGCCGTGCTCGTCTTTTTCCCCGGTCTTGCCCTGCGGGACCCGAAAAAGCTGGCCATCCGCCCGCGGGACCTTTGGATGTTCGTCGGCACCGGCATCGTCAGCCTGGTCTTCTTCTACGTCCTGTATTTCTATACCACGGTGCAGAGCCAGGCCTCCGTGGCGGTGGTGCTGCTCTATTCCTCCCCCGCCTTCGTCATGCTCCTCTCCGCCCTCATCTTCCGGGAGAGGCTGACGGGACGGAAGCTGGTGAGCCTGGGGCTGACCGTGGCGGGCTGCGCCCTCGTCAGCGGCTTTTTCGGCGGGGGGTACCGGCTCAGCGGCCTCGTGCTCCTCACGGGGCTGGGCTCCGGCTTCTTCTACGCCCTTTACACCATCTTCGCCCGCTTCGCCCTCCGGCGCTACGATTCCATGACCGTCACGGCCTGGACCTTCCTGCTGGGGGCCCTGGGCGCCCTGCCCTTCGGCGCGCCGGGGGCCGCCGCGCGCATCCTGGCGGCGGAACCGGCCCTGCTCCTGAGCTGTCTGGGCATCGGCATCGTCAGCACGGCCCTGCCCTATCTGCTCTACACCTGGGGCCTCCAGCGCATGGACTCCGGCCGGGCGGCCATCCTGGCCGCGGTGGAGCCCCTGGTGGGCGCGGTGCTGGGCATGGTCCTCTACCGGGAGCCCCACGACCTCCCCAAGCTGGCGGGCATCCTTCTGATCCTCGCCGCCATCCTGCTCCTGAACCGCCCCCAGAAGGCAAAGCCCTCCGGAGATGCGTAGCGGCGGGACAATGGGGACAATGGGGACGGTTCTCGGTGACACAAGGCCAGAAAAGTGTCAAAGAGAACCGTCCCCACTGTCACACTGTCACCGGCGTGTCGTTCGGAACCGTCCCCATTGACAGGGTAGCTATGAACAGTAAGGGTCATTTTTACTTGATCCTGCTACAGCTATTCCCCTCTCGAATAAGCCG
>JAFXUU010000127.1 GCA_017524845.1 Oscillospiraceae bacterium | reverse complement strand
GTAGAGCACGGCCCGGGCCTTGGAGGGATCGTGGAAGGCGGTCATATAGTTTACGTAATGCGGGAGCACGACCTCCAGATCGTCCAGCTCCGGCAGCCAGGCGGGATCCCACTCCAGGGAGAGAAAGCCGTCGTAATTCACGCTGCGCAGGGCGTTCATCATGTCGGGGATGGGCAGGTCGCCCTCGCCCACCAGCCGGTGCTCCACCTTCCCGTCTGCCGCCACGGAGTCCTTCACGTGGACGTGGCGCACGTAGGCGCCCAGGTTCTGGATGGTCCGGTCCGGGGTCTCGCCATTGATCCGGTAGGGGTGCTGGAGATCCCAGAGGACGGCCAGGTAATCGCTGGCGAAGTCGTTGAGCACGTCCCGCAGCCTGCCGGTGTCGGCGAAGATGCCCACGGTCTCGATGAGCACGGTGACGCCCGCCCGGCTGGCCAGGACCTCCGCCTCCCGGAGGCAGTTCACCAGGGAGGGGGTCACCTCGCCGCCGGAGGTGGCGTGGACGCGGATGTTGGGGATGCGGAACTGCCGCGCCGTTTCGATGCAGTCGGCGATCTCCCGGCAGTTCTCCTCGAAATGGGCCTCGTCGGCGATGTCGCAGACGGCGTCGATGCAGGGGAGGCTGAGCCCCGCCTCATACAGCTCCCGCAGGGTGGCGGAGGCCATGTGGGCGTGGAAGGGGCCGCCCCGCTCCGTGAGGGGCGTGCCGTGGATGCTGCGGAGCTCGATGCCCTGGAGCTCCATCTCCCGCGCGATGCGCACGGTGTCCGCCCAGGCGTATTTCTCCCAGCCCTTGATGGAAAACGAGAGCTTCATTGCACGGCCTCCTCATAGGCGATCTTGTTCAGCGCGCTGATGTAAGCGTGGATCGCCGCGTCGATGATGTCGGTGGATATGCCGCTGCCGGAATAGAGGCGGCTGCCGCTGCGCAGCTTCACGAAGGCGGAGCCCAGGGCTTCCCGCCCCTCGGTCACGGCCTGGATCTGGAAATCGTCCAGCTCGTAGTGGGTACCGGCGATCTGCTCCATGGCCAGGAAGGAGGCGTCGATGGGTCCGTCCCCGGCGCAGAGGCCCCGGAGCTCCCGGCCGTCCTTCTCCACGGCGATGTGGGCGGTGGCCCGCATCTGGCTGCCGCTGTTGATGACGAAGCCCTTGAGGGTGTAGGTGGGGGGCACCTGCAGGGCCACGGAGGCGATGATGGCCTCCAGCTCCCGGGCGGACACGTCCTTTTTTCCGGCCGCGGCGCGGAAGGCCTCCTCCACCTTGGCAAGATCCTCGGGGGAGAGGTCGTAGCCCAGCCGGGCGGCAGCCTTGGCCAGGGCCTCCGTATCGTCGTGGAGGCTGAGGGTGATGGTCTCATCCGTGCCGCCGCGGACGCCGCCCTCGAAGGGGGCGCCGTCCTGCCTGGCGCGGACGATCCAGTTCACCTGCTTCTGCAGGCGCTGCATCTCCATGGTGTTGACGCCGCAGCGATAGCCCAGATCGTCGCCCCGGAGCTTCAGGATGTGGGCCAGGGCGGGGAGGGAGGGGCTGTTGTCCCCAATGAGCACGGCCTTCACCTCCCGCACCCCGGCGCTCACGGCGCTCATGGCGCAGGCCTCGGCCATGCGCAGCTCGTTGACGCAGCGCACTGCCAGGGTGACGGAGTCCAGCTCGGGCACGTCCCGGCGCAGGTCAGTGATGAAGGCGGCCAGCTCCGCGGGCAGCAGGACGCCCGCGCTGTCGCAGAGGGTCACGGTGGAGGCTCCGCAGCGCACGGCCATGCGCAGGGCTTCCCGCAGGAAAGCGGGATCGCTTCGGGTGGCGTCGCCGGCGCAGAAATCCACGTCCGGGCAGAGGCTGCGGCAGTAGGCGGTGAGTTCCTCCGCCATGGCCATCACGGCGGCGGGCTTTTTGCGGCAGATGTATTCCATCTGCACGGTGCTCAGGGGGATCTCCAGGCGCAGCCTGGGGCTTGCCGCCCTGGACACGGCGGCCCAGGCGGCGTCCGCTTCCTCTTTGGTGAAGCCCACGGGCATGGAAATGCCGCAGCTGCGGACGGTGGTGGAAATGGTGCGCATCAGCAGGGCGTCCGCCGTGGGGTTCACCAGAGCGGGAAGCTCCAGCAGGTCGGGATGAAGTCGGTCCAGGCACTTGGCGATCTCCAGCCGTTCCTTGAAGCTGAAGCTGGTGCCCGGAATGGCCGCGCAGGCGGGCAGGGTCATGTCTGTGATGCGTATCGTTTCCATTTTTGATCATCCTTTCTGTGGGAAAACGGGGGCTTCCGCGTTCACCGCGGAAGATAACGTAGCTTGGGAAAAAGAAAACCTGCGCGTATGCCGCCCCTCATCCGGCGCTTCGCGCCACCTTCCCCCGAGGGAAGGCAGTCCTGCGGGGGACGAAAGCAGGGGAACGAAAAAACGGGACAGAAAAGCGAACGGGAACCTGGCTTCCCCTGGGGGAAGCTGGCATCCGGCGTCTTGCGGAAGCCGGATGACTGATGAGGGGCAGCCTGCGCAGCGGCTTAAACGGGATGTACCCAGCCTCTGGTATCGGCGAGCTTGCCCCACTGGATGCCGGTGAGGGTGTCGTACAGGTGCTGGGTCACTTCGCCGATCTCGTTATTGTTGATGGTGAAGACCTCGCCGTCCATCATCAGATGGCCGATGGGGGAGACCACTGCGGCGGTGCCGCAGCCCCAGGCCTCCTTCAGAGCGCCGGTGCGGCAGGCGTCCTTCAGCTCGTCGGCGCTGAGGAGCCGCTCGTTCACGGTATATCCCTCGTCCTTCAGCAGCTGGATGCAGCTCTTGCGGGTGACGCCGGGGAGGATGGAGCCGGTGAGAGCGGGGGTCACGATCTCGTCCCCGATGCGGAACATGACGTTCATGGCGCCCACCTCTTCGATGTACTTGCGCTCCACGCCGTCCAGCCACAGGACCTGGGAATAGCCCTGCTCCTCGGCCTTTTTGCCGGCCCGGAAGCTGGCGCCGTAGTTGCCGCCGCACTTGGCGTAGCCGGTGCCGCCGCGCACCGCGCGCACGTCCTCCGTCTCGATCATGATGCTGACGGGCTGCAGGCCCTCCTTATAATAGCTGCCCACGGGGCTGGCGATGATGAGGAACTCCGCCGTCTGCACGGTGTGGACGCCCAGGAAGGGATCGTTGCCGAAGAGGAAGGGGCGGAGATAGAGGCTGGTATCCGGGGCGGAGGGCACCCAGCTCTCCTCCAGGCGCACCAGGGTTTCCAAAGCCTCCATGAACAGGCCCTCCGGGATCTGGGGCAGGCACATGCGCTCGGCGGAATTGTTCATCCGGCGGATGTTCTCCTCCGGCCGGAAGAGCTGCACGCCCCCGTCGGCCCGGCGATAGGCCTTCAGGCCCTCGAAGATCTCCGCGCCGTAATGGAACACGGTGGAAGCGGGGTGGAGGCTGAGGTTGCCGAAGGGCACGATGCGGGGATCCTTCCACTGCCCGTCCTCATACTCCATCATAAACATATGGTCGGTGAATACCTTGCCGAAGCCCAGCTTGTCGGCGCTCACCTTTTCCTTGGGAGCGTCGGTCTTCACGATGCGGATCGCCATTGCGCGGACCTCCTTATCCTTGATAATTATAGCCCATTTCCAGGGCCTGCTTGTTAAAGGCCTTCAGTTCCTGCCTCTTGGCGGAAACGATCTTGTCCAGCACCGCGTCCACGTTGGAGAAGTCCACGATGCCGCTCTCCCGGATGAGCTTGCCCACCAGGATCATGTTGGCCAGGGTGTCCAGGCCGTTCTCCGCGGCCAGGGCGGTGGCGGGGACGTAGAAAACGTCCACGTCCGTGCGCTTCACCTTCCGCTCGATGAGGGAGGAATCCACGAAGATCCTGCCTCCGGGCTTCACCGCGTCCTCATACTTGTCCAGAGAGGGGTTGTTCATGACCACCAGCATGTCCGGGGTGGTGATGATGGGGCTTCCCACCGGCGTATCGCTGAGGATCACGCTGCAGTTGGCGGTGCCGCCCCGCATCTCGGGACCGTAGGAGGGCAGCCAGCTCAGGTGCTTCCCGGCGATCAGGCCGTTGTAGGCCAGGAACTTGCCGGAAAAGAGGATGCCCTGCCCGCCGAAGCCGGCGAAAAGGATCTGGGAAGCAGCCATCTTATTCCGCCTCCTTTTCCGCGTACTTGTCCTTGTAGACCCCCAGGGGATAGTAGGGGATCATGTTCTGCTCCAGCCACTCCAGGGCCTTGTCCGGGGTGAAGCCCCAGTTGGTGGGGCAGGTGGAGAGGATCTCGATGAGGCTGAAGCCCTTGCCCTCCACCTGGTATTGGAAGGCCTTTTTGATGGCCCGGGCCGCGTTTTTCACGTTCTTCACGTCGTTCACGGCCACGCGCTCCAGATAGGCCGCGCCGTCCACCTCCCGCAGCAGCTCGCAGACCCGCACGGGATAGCCCACGGTCTTCACGTCCCGGCCGTAAGGCGAGGTCTGGGTGACCTGCCCGGGCAGGGAGGTGGGGGCCATCTGGCCGCCGGTCATGCCGTAGATGGCGTTGTTCACGAAGATGACGGTGATGTTCTCGCCCCGGGCGGCGGCATGGACGGTCTCGGCGGTGCCGATGGCGGCCAGGTCGCCGTCGCCCTGGTAGGTGAAGACGATGTTGTCGGGATCGGCCCGCTTCACGCCGGTGGCCACCGCGGGGGCCCGGCCGTGGGCGGCCTGGATCATATCCACGTTGAAATAGTTGTAGGTGAGCACGCTGCAGCCCACGGAGGCGATGCCCACGCACCTGCCTTCGATGCCCAGAGAGTCGATGGCCTCGGCCACCAGCCGGTGGATGATGCCGTGGGTGCAGCCGGGGCAGTAGTGGAGGGAAACGTCCTTCAGGGCATGGGGACGGTCAAAAACGGTGGTCATTTCGCGGCACCTCCCATTTCGATAGCTTTGTCGATGGCGGCCTTCACGTCGTCGGGAGAGGGGATCACGCCGCCGCAGCGGGTGCAGGAGATCACCGGCTTCAGGCAGCGGGTCGCCAGCTCCACGTCCTCGATCATCTGGCCCATGTTCATTTCCACGGTGACGAAGGCCTTAACCTTCTGCGCCGCCGCCAGCAGGGGCTTTTTGGGGAAGGGCCAGAGGGTGATGGGCCGGATCATGCCGGCCTT
>JAFXUU010000126.1 GCA_017524845.1 Oscillospiraceae bacterium | reverse complement strand
GCGGTCATGTCCCTCATATTCAGCTCCCGGCCGATCTCCAGCGCCTGACAGAGCTTCCCGGGGCCCCGGCACAGCTCCTTTTCCGGCCTTCCGTTTCGCCGCCGGGCCATGAGCTCCGTACCCAAAGCGGGACGCAGGGCCCGGATGAGGACGCACTGGGGCTGACCCGGATCCCCGGTCACCACGTTGAGGCAGCAGTACATGCCGTAGATCAGGTAGACGTAGGCGTGGCCCGCCTCCCCGAAAAGAGGCTCGGTCCGCTTCGTGCGTTTCCCGCCGTAAGCGTGACAGGCCCGGTCGCCGGGTCCGACGTAGGCCTCCGTTTCCACGATGATCCCGCCGGTCTGACCGTGAAGAAGGGTCTTGCCCAGCAGAGCGGGGGCCACAGTCAGCGCGTCCCGGGCGAAGAACGCCCGGGACAGCGGTTCATTCATCTTTTTTGCCATCCTGCTTCGCCGCGGAAGCGTTCTTCTTCCGCAGGACCCGAAGCAGCACGACGGCCGCGATCACCACGGCCGCCACCAGGATCAGAACGAGCCAGCCGCCGCCGCTGCGGGCAATGGAAGGCACGCCGATCACGTCGTAGAGCTTCATTTGTTCCTCCCGAATACGGGAGGCCCGGCCGGACGGGCCGGGCCTTCCGTCAGTTCCCCTTATCTCGCGCCGAAGGCGGGGCCTTCCGGCTTCTTGAAGAGGTTTTCGTTCTTCTGCAGCACCTCGTCCAGGCTCCAGCCGTCGCCGTCGGCGAACATGGCGCCCTCCACGGCGGGCAGGGCGTAGCGGCCGATGAACTTGCCCATGGTCATGAAGACCTGGCCGGTCACGTCCTTGGCGCCCTCGCCGCAGAGCCACACGATGAAGTTGGCGAAGGTCTCGGGAGCGGCGGTGCCGTCGTAGCTGATGGGGTTGCCGGAGATGACGCTGTGTTCACCCTCCAGCACGTTGTGGATCTCCATGTCCACGCTGGCCCGGGTCTTGGCAGCGGGGGCGAAGGTGTTGGCGGTGATGCCGAATTCCTTGAGCTCGGCGGCCAGACCGTAGGTCATGCCCACCACGCCCGCGTTGGCGGCGCAGTATTCGCACTGCCGGAGGTTGCCGCCCGCCCAGGCGGGGGAGGCGCAGTTGACGATGCGGCCCCAGCCCTGGTCGATCATGTGCTGCACCGCGTGGCGGATCACGTAGAAGTGACCGGTGGGCTTCACGGTGGTCACCCGGTCCCACATCTTCTTCGGCATCTCCTGCACGGGGCTGAAGCCGAAGGCGGAGGCGATGTTCACCACGATGTCGAGCTTGCCCCAGGTCTTGATGGCGCAGTCGACGATGGCGCCGGCGGCGTCATAGTCCGAAATGTCCCCGAAGCAGGCCACGGCCTCGCCGCCCGCGTCCCGGATCTCCTGGGCCGTCCGCTCCGCATCGCCGTAATACTTGGCATATTCGGTCATGGCCCAGTCCTGCATTTCCTTGCTCAGCCGGGAGAACTTCTCCTCATCCACGGGGATGACCCCGTCCCAGGGAGCCCGGTTGTTGGTAACGACCTTGCAGCCCTCGGCTGCCAGCGCCTTGGCCACCGCCCGGCCGATGCCCATGCCAGAGCCGGTGACGATGGCGACTTTGCCCTTCAGATAATCGCCCATGAGAGGTACCTCCAATTATTTATTCAGTGATTTGATAAGTCAAAGATACCATGCTTTGCCGGTGAAGTCAAGGACGCCGGGCTTTCGCAAAGCGCGTCCGCGCCTTTTCCGGCCGGTATTGCGGGGCGTTCCGGAGAATGGTATAATAACCGCAGTGCGGTGATTATACAGGGATGACGCGACCGCCTCGCCCCTGCGGGGCAACCGGCGGCGATGCCATTATACCATAGCTGGCGCTATGGTTTAGTATTCACGCAGAGCATGACCCTATCGACCGGACGGGAGGGATCACGGATGAAGCTGCTGATCGTGCGCCACGGAGACCCGGATTATGCGAACGACGCCCTCACGGAACGGGGGTGGCGGGAGGCGGAGCTGCTGGCGGAGCGGATGGCGAAGCTGGAGATCGCCGCCTTTTACGTTTCTCCCCTGGGCCGGGCGCGGGAGACCGCGGAGGCGACGCTGCGCCGCCTGGGCAGGAAGGGGGAGACCCTGGACTGGCTGCGGGAGTTCGCTCCCCGCCGCTTCGACCCGGACTGCGGCCGGGAGACGGTGATCTGGGACTGGCTCCCTCAGACCTGGACGGCGGAAAAGGCATTCTATGACCGGGAAGCCTGGATGCACGTGCCCGTCATGGAAGATGCCGGGGTGCCGGCGGAGGCCCGCTGGGTGTACGGGGGGCTGGACGCTCTGCTGGCGGCCCACGGCTACGAGCACGAGGGGGACGTCTTCCGCGTCCGGCGGCCCAACCGGGATACGGTCGCCCTCTTCTGCCACTTCGGGGTGGAGTGCGTCATGCTGGGGCATCTGCTGGGCATTTCCCCCATGCCCCTCTGGCACGGGACCTGCGCCCTCACCACCTCCGTCACCACCCTGGCCACGGAGGAGCGGCGGCAGGGGATCGCCTCCTTCCGCATGAGCGGCTTCGGGGACGTCTCCCATCTGCCGGCTGCCGGGCAGGAGCCCAGCTTCTCCGCCCGCTTCTGTGAGACCTGGGACTGCGCGGAAGAGCGGCACGACTGATTTCACCGCGGGACTTCCTTTGCGGGACCGACAAAGTATGCTATACTATATAAGTCAGGAGACGGAAACGATGCATGACGAGCTGACAAAGGTGGATATTCAAAAAATGCAGGAGGAGATCGACTACCGGCTGAACGTGCTTCGGCCGCAGCTGATCGAGGACGTGCAGACCGCCCGCAGCTTCGGGGACCTCAGCGAGAACTTTGAATACAAGGCGGCGAAGCAGGCCAAAAACCGCAACGACAGCCGCGTCCGCTATCTGCAGAACATGATCGCCACCGCCGTGGTGATCGACGCGCCCCACGCCGGGGAAGAAAACGTGGCGGGACTCTTCGATTTTGTCACCCTCTGGTTCGAGGAGGACGAGGAGGAGCAGCGCATCCGCCTGGTGACCACTCTGCGGCAGAACGCCCTGGAGTGGCTCATCAGCAAGGAATCCCCCCTGGGCAAGGCCGTCATGGGCCGGAAGGTGGGGGAGCGGGTGCCGGTTTCGGTGGAGGGCGGCGTCAGCTACCACGTGGTCATCCGCGCCATCGAGAAGGGGGAGGACGACGAGAGCCTGGAGATCAGCCGCTACTGAGCTCCGGACCCCGCCCCTGCGGATCCGTAATTAAATCGGCGGCCCGGTGCCGCCGGAGGGAGATATGTATGGAAAAACTGACTGCTGTTTTCGAACCCCTGCAGGTGGGACCTCTCCGCGTCCGCAACCGCATCGAGGTGTCCCCGGCGGAGCCCTTCCTCTGCACCAAGGAGGGCCTGGTGACGGATGAATTCGTGGATTTCACCGCCCAGTTCGCCCGCTGGGGCGCCGGCATCGTCACGGTGGGAGACAGCCCCGTGACCCAGGCTTACGCCGACCAGAACCACTACGCGGTGAACCTGGCGGACAACATGGTGGTCCACGGCCTCACAAAGCTGACGGACGCCGTCCACCGCTGGGGCGCCGTGGCCTCCATCGAGCTGAACCTGCGGGACGACCGGCTTCCGGCGGAGTTTTCCGTGGAGGAGATCCACGGCATCCAGAAGGCCTTTGCCGACGCGGCGGAGCGCTGCCGCAAGGCAGCCTTCGATATGGTGCTCCTCCATTTCGGCCACGGACACACCGCCGCCACCTTCTATTCCCCCCACCTCAACAAGCGCACCGACGAGTACGGCTGCGGCACCTTTGAAAACCGCATCCGCTTCGCCTCCGAGCTCATCGACGGGGTGCGGGCGCGCATCGGTCCCGACATGGCCATCGAGATCCGCATGAGCGGCGACGAGCTCTATCCCGAGGGCGTCCATGCGGAGGACGGCATCCGCTTCGTGAAGGCCCTGGAGGACAAGATCGACATGGTCCATATCTCCGCGGGCAGCATGTATGATTTCCGCACCATGGACTATACCATCCAGTCTGCCTACATGCCCCGGGCCACCAACCTGCCCATCGCCGCCAAATACAAGGCCGCGGGACTGAAGATCCCCGTAGTCAGCGTGGGGAGCCACGATATGCGCTCCGCCGAGGCTGCCATCCGGGATGGAAAGTGCGACATGGTGGCCATGATCCGTGCGTTTCTGGCCGACCCTCAGCAGTTGGTGAAGGCCCGGGAAGGCCGGCTGGAGGAGATCCGCCCCTGCATCCGCTGCAACGTCTGCACCGGAGACGATCCCCACGGCTGCCCCAAGCCCCTGCGCTGCACCGTCAACCCGCCCCAGGGCCGCCAGCCCCTCTTCGACCGTATCGAGCCCGCGCAGCCGGGGAAGAAGGTCGTGATCGTAGGCGGCGGCGCCGCCGGGATGGAGGCCGCTCGCCGTCTTACGGAGCGGGGCCTGAAGCCGGTGCTCTTCGAAAAGGAGGCGGAGCTGGGCGGCAGCCTCCGTACCGCCGGCTGCAACCCCCTGAAGGAGGACGTGCGCCGCTACGGGGACTGGAGCGTCCGCATGACCCTGAACAACCCGGATATCGACGTCCGCCTGGGCACGGAAGCCACCCGGGAGCGGGTGCTGGCGGAGAAGCCCGATGCGGTGATCGTGGCCGTGGGCTCCAAGCCCATCGTGCCGCCGGTGGAGGGCGTCCGGGGCGCGAACGTCTGCCTGGCCCAGGATATCGACAAGGGCCTCTTCAAGCCCGGCAGGCGGGTGATCATCGTAGGCGCCGGGCTCACCGGCACCGAGACCGCCGTCACCCTGGCCCGGGAGGGCCACGAGGTGCTGGTGATGGACCTGCTGCCCCTCCGGGCGGTGCAGGCCCGGGACAAGGCGGTGGGGAAAGCCCATCGGCTGGCCCAGGCCGCGGGCGTGCAGTTCAAGGAGGAATTCCGCCTGAAGGCCATCACCCCCACCAGCCTCATCGGGGAGGAGAAGACCGGCGCCGTCACGGAGATCGCCTGCGATACCGTGGCCCTCAGCCTGGGCGTGCGGCCGAGAAAGGCCGTGACGGAGGCCCTGGAGGGCGTCTGCGGGGAGATGTATTTCGTGGGGGACTGCGCCCTTCGCCAGGGCAACATCACCACCGCCGTCCGCGACGGGTTCTACGCCGCCATGAACGTGTGAGCGCCCGCCTCCCGCGGGAACAAATAACAGTAATTATTTCCGTTGGTCCATTGACTTCCTTCCCCATTGTGTTATGATCGTCTGAAAAGACGCCGTGTAAGCCCCAGGGCTCTGAACAGAAAGGAGAATCCCATGTATCAGCTGAAACCCGTAACGCTCCGGGTACAAAAGATCCGGGAGAAATACCGCACCACCAAGCCGAGGATCGACATCAACCGCTATCGGCTGGTCACCGAGTTCTATATGGCGAATCCCCAGCTCACCGGCATCCTCAAGCGGGCGAAGAACCTGCGCAACCTGTTTGAGAACATGCCCGTCCTCATCAACGAGGACGAGGTCATCGTGGGCTGGCAGGGCACCAGTTATCGCTGCTGCGCCCTCTATCCCGAGACCAGCTTCAACTGGTTCATGAAGGAGCTGCGGGCGGACAACATCCGCGAGCGCAGCGTGGACCCCTACGACATCGACCCCGAGGACGAGAAATACCTGCTGGAGACCGGGGACTTCTGGGCCAAACACTCCATGAGCGCCATCACCGACGAGTATATCCCCCGCTACTACCGGGACAAGCTGGACGGCAACGGCTCCGTCTGCTTCAGCGCCCACGACAACTGCGAATCCCCCGTGGGCCATTTCGTGGCCAATTTCTGGACCGCCACCCAGAAGGGCTTCGGGGCCATCCGGGAGGAAGCCCTGGAGCATATGGCGAAGCTGGAGGAGGAGGGCATCTACGGCGACGGCATCTATAAGTACAATTTCTATCGGGCGGTGGACATCGTCTGCGAGGGCATCATCCACTGGTCCGAGCGCTATGCCGCCGAAGCCCTTCGTCAGGCGGAGGCCTGCGGCGATCCGGCACGGAAAAAGGAACTGCTGGAGATGGCGGACACCCTGAACTGGATCATGAAGAATCCCTGCCGCAATTTCCACGACGCCCTGCAGTGCATCTATCTCTATCAGCTGGCCATGTGCATGGACGGGCAGATGCACGGCATCAGCTACGGCCGCGTGGACCAGTACCTGGGCCGCTACTACGCCCAGGACATCGCCGCCGGCACCCTCACCCCGGAGCGGGCCCAGGAGATCCTGGACTGCTTCTATCTGAAGGTGGCCGAGTGCAACAAGATCTGGTCCGAGGGCGCCACCAAGTCCGGCCCGGGCTACACCTCCGGCCAGCTCATGACCCTGGGCGGCGTGGACCGGGAGGGCAAAGACGCATCCAACCCCGTGACCTACATGATGCTGCAGTCCTCCGGGAGACTGGTGCTCCACGACCCGCCCCAGGCCCTCCGCGTCCACCCCGGCACGCCCCCGGCGCTCTGGGAGGCGGCCATCGAGTGCACGAAGCGGGCCGGCGGCGTCCCCACCTTTGAGAGCGACCAGATCATCATCAAGGCCATGATGAGCAGGGGCATCCCCCTGGCCGACGCCCGGAACTACAGCCTCCACGGCTGCGTGGAGCCCTCCGTGGGCGGCTATGAATGGGCCCAGCCCGGCGGCACCGGCACCGAGAGCTATCTCAACATCGCCAATGCCTTCCTCATGGCCATCAACAACGGCTATTCCTTCATGACCCGGCCCGATGG
>JAFXUU010000125.1 GCA_017524845.1 Oscillospiraceae bacterium | reverse complement strand
CGGTGAGGTAAGCCGCGTGGCCCGCGGGGTCCAGTCCGGCGCGGGCGGCCAGCCAGTCCAGGAGCCGCGCCGTCCGCTCCTCCCGCTCCGGATCGGGCCGCAGGGCGTTCAGGCGCACCAGGGCCAGGGCAAGGAGGGAATTGCCGCTGGGTCCGGCCCCGTCGTAGCTCTCCTTCGGGCGCAGGATGAGCTGTTCCCCCGTCTGTCCGTACAGGAAAAAGCCGCCGTCCCCTTCGTCCCCGAACTCCGCGGCGATCGAGGCGGCCAACGCTTCCGCGGAATCGAGCCAGCCGTCCTCCAGAGTCGCCCCGTAGAGGGCCAGCAGGGCGCAGAGGAAAGCGGTGCAGTCCGTCAGGCAGGCCCGGGGGCCCCGCTTCCCCGCCCGGAAGCTGCCATAGAGGGCGTCCCCCTCCCGGAGGTTCGCCTCCAGGAACGCCTGGGCCTCCCGCGCAGCGGCGAGGTATTTTTCCTCCCGGGTCGCCCGGTAAAGGGCGCAGAGGGCGGCGACGGCGAGGCTGTTTCGCCCCAGGAGGAGCTTATCGTCCTTATGCAGGGGAAAGCGGGCCCGGCGGTATTCCTCCACGGCGGGCAGGAGCCGGTCGAGCTCTCCCCCATCCGGCCCCCGGCCCACGCGGTTGGGGAGGCTTTTCCCGCCGGGGTCCGCCCCCGTGATGCCGAAGCAGGCGCAGAAGGCTTCCCCGTCCCTGTCTCCCAGGAGCTTTTTCAGTTCCTCCGGGGAGAAGCGGTAATACTTGCCTTCCTCCCCCTCGCTGTCCGCGTCCAGGGCGGCGTAAAAAGCCCCTTCGGGGCTGCGCAGCTCCCGGAGCAGGAAGTCCGCCGTCCGCTCCGCCACCCGCCGCCACAGGGGGCGGCCGGTGAGGGCATACGCCCGGGCATAGGCCAGGATCAGCAGGGCGTTGTCGTCCAGCATCTTTTCAAAGTGGGGGACGGCCCAGGCCCGGTCCACGGCATAGCGGCAAAAGCCCCCGCCGACCTGGTCGAAGATGCCCCCGGCAGCCATGGCCGAAAGGGTGGTCTCCGCCATGTGCAGCAGCCGCCCGTCTCCCCGCTTGCGGTATTGCTGCAGGAGGAAAATCAGCTGATGGGGCGCCGGGAATTTCGGCGCCTCCCCGAAGCCGCCGCAGGCTTCGTCGAAGCTGTCCAGGAAGAGCCAGAGGGCCCCCTGAAGGAGCCGGTCGTCCGCGGTCTGCGGCGGCAGCGCTTCCTCCGTCCGCGCCAGGAGGGCAGCCGCCGCCCTTTCGGCGCTGCCCAGGAGGGCCGGGCGGTCGCCGGACCACTTCTCCGCCGCGGCGGCCAGCAGCTCCAGGAGGCCGGGGCGGCCCCGGCGGGCGCTTTTGGGGAGATAGGAGGCGGCGAAGAAGGGCTTGCCCTCCGGCGTGAGCAGGAGGGTCATGGGCCAGCCGGCGCTGTCGCTCATGGCGCGGCAGGCCTCCATATAGACGCTGTCCACGTCCGGCCGCTCCTCCCGGTCCACATTCACGGAAACGAAGCCGCCGTTCAGCAGGGCGGCCACCCCGGCGTCCGCGAAGCTCTCCCGGGCCATCACGTGGCACCAGTGGCAGGTGCTGTAGCCGATGCTGAGAAAGACGGGCTTATCCTCCCGCCGCGCCTTGGCAAAGGCTTCCTCCCCCCAGGGGTACCAGTCCACCGGATCGGACGCATGCTGAAGCAGATAGGGGCTCGTTTCCCCGGCGAGATGATTGGACATGATCAGTACCCTCCTTTCCCCTAGTCTGCGCCGCCCACGCGGCCATCATACGCAGGGAGAAGCCGCAAGCCCGGCTTCTCCCCCGCCTTCAAGCGCCGTACCACGAGGGGACGACGCTTCTCATATGATCGTACCAGTCCATGATCTCCAGGAGCTGGGCGGTGAATTTGTGCACCTCCCCTTCCCCGAAGGGGATCGCCCAGGGGAGGGAGGACAGAGCGTTGGAGCTGACGTACAGCGCCAGAAGCTCCCAGAACTCCGGGGGAACGCTGCCGCCGAAATATCCGTCCACCATGCCGGAAGCAAAGGGCCGGGAAGCCTCGGCGCAGAACACGATGCGGTTGAATTCCTCCCAGGGGTCCCCGAAATCGTAGCGGTCGAAGTCGATGATCACGATCTCCCCGTCCCGGAGCATCATATTCCCGATGTGATAGTCCCCGTGCTGAAAGCACTGGGGTCGCCCGCGCAGAAGCGCCCGGTGGGCTTCCATATAGTCGATGAAGCATTCCGCTCCCGGGACCTTGATCGGGCAGGCGAGATAGCTCTCGATCTTCCGGTCCATCTTCCGGTTGAAGCGCTCCTCCCAATCCGGCGCGTCCTCCGGCGCGGGCAGGGAATGGATGCGCCGGAGGAGCCTGCCCGCCTCCTGCCCCAGGCGGCGCTGTACCTCCGCAGGCAGCGCGGGCACCGCCTCCTCCGCGTCGGAACCGTCGATCCAGGTATACAGGGCGGAAACGCTCCCATCCGGGCCGTCGCTGATCTCCAGGGGCAGGCTCACGGGGATCCCCAGGGCGGCGACGCGCCGCTGGAATTCAAAGGCCCTGCGGGTCCGCTCCGCCTTTTCCGGCGGCGCGACGCGCAGGAAAAACCTGCTTCCGTCCTCTGCGGCGGCGCAGTATTTCCGGTCCCCCGACCAGCCCTTGTTCACCTCGGTTCGGGAAACGAATTTCACGGCCGGTCCCCTTCTTTTTCCGCTCCGGCCTTCGGAAGGGCCGGCAGCTCCTTCAGGAGCAGCTGATATTTTCTCCGGCTCGGGCTGCCCCGGAAGCGCAGCTCATAGCTGCCTCCGGCGGCGGAAAACATCATGGTTTCCTTCCCCGCCAGGTGGCACAGCTCCGGCTCCCCCATCTCCTCCAGGGTGAAGGCCGTCCCGCCCAGGCGCAGCCCGCTCGTATCCAGCTCCACCCGGCCGGAGGCGACCAGGGTCTCCCTGTGGTCCTCCCCGATCTGCCAGAGCTCCGCTCCCTCGTCGACCAGACGCAGCTCCGCCGCCCGCCGCCGGAGCTCCGACAGCTGCCAGTCGTCCCACTGGGCGACGCTGCGGAAGGGAGCCCCTTCGTCGAAGAATCCGTCCTCCCCGTAGACGGCCCGAAGGCCGCAGGAACAGGCAAATACGCTGCCCTTGCCGTGCAGGGTGCCGATACCGCCGCATTTCGGGCAGAGGAACAGGGCTTCCTCCAGGCCCTCCGCCAGGCGTTTGCCCTTATAGGGGATGTGCTCCCGGCTCTGGCTCTCGTCCGTATCCACCCACAGGTCGGCGGAGATGCGCGCGTTGATCTCCGGGAGGGACATCTTTTTCAGCTCCTCCGGCGGATAAACGTGCACCACGCCGCCCCGGAGGCGGCCCCGCCGCAGGGTCTTCGACCAGCGGGGATCGGTGAGGTAGCCCCCCTCGATGCGGTAGGTCACCACGGGGACGCCCGCGGTCTTCAGCAGCTTTGCCGTGGTGGGATGGAGGGGGAGGCTGCGCCCGTCCCAGGTGCGGTTCCCCTCGGGGAAGATGCAGATGGGCACCCCCTGGCGCAGCCAGCGCAGGATGGACAGCACCGTGGAGGCCGCCACGGTGCCCTTCACCCGGGAGATGGGACCGGTGGTCCAGCGCATGATCGCGCCCAGGAGCTTCTTGCGGAAGGCGTGCTCGCTGGCCACGTAATACATGTGCTTTTTGATGAAGCTGAAGGCCACGAAGAACTGATCCGCCCCGCAGCTGTGGTTGGGCAGCACGATGTAGCCCCCCTCCAGCTCCGGCGCGGGGGCGAAGTCGAAGGGGCCGTAGTGCAGGCGCAGGAAGACCTTTACGATGGGCAGGCAATGGACCCAAAGCCAGCGGTGCCGCCGCAGCAGCCGCGCTTTCTCCTTTTCCGGGTTTTTCTCCATGACTCAGGTCCCTCCCTGCAGCAGCTTTTTCAGTTCGAACAGGATGTTCATGGCCTCCAGGGGCGTCAGGGTATTGATGTCGACGTCCCGCAGCCGGTCCAGGGCCTGCTCGGCTCCCAGGCCGCCCAGGGAGAGCTGCGGCTCCTCCTCGGGGAGCGGCGTCTCCTCTGCAAGGGTCATGGACGCGGGCAGGGCGTGCTTTTCCAGCTGGGTCAGCACCGCCCGGGCCCGGCGGATCACCGAATCCGGCACGCCGGCCAGCTTCGCCACCTCCACGCCGTAGCTCCGGTCCGCCCCGCCGGGGACGATGCGCCGGAGAAAGATCACGTCCTCCCCCCGCTTCTTCACGGCGGTATTGAGGTTTTTCACCCCGGGGAGGGTGGCTTCCAGCTCCGTCAGCTCGTGGTAGTGGGTGGCGAACATGGTGCGCGCCCCCAGCTTCTTCGGATCGGCGCAGTATTCCAGCACGGCCCGGGCGATGCTCATGCCGTCGTAGGTGCTGGTGCCCCGGCCCACCTCGTCCAGGATGATGAGGCTGCTCTTCGTGGCGTTTTTCAGAATGGAGGCCACCTCCATCATTTCCACCATGAAGGTGCTCTGGCCGGAGGAAAGATCGTCGGAAGCGCCGATGCGGGTGAAGATGCGGTCCGCGATCCCGATGTGGGCGCTCTTCGCCGGGACGAAGGAGCCGATCTGCGCCATGAGAACGATCAGGGCCGTCTGGCGCATGTAGGTGGACTTGCCCGCCATGTTGGGGCCGGTGATGATGAGGGCCCGCTCCCCGTCCGCGTCCAGGCGGGTATCGTTGGCGACGAAGATCCCGTCGGTCAGCGTCTGCTCCACCACGGGATGCCGCCCGTCCCGGACGTCGATCACGCCGGAGACGTCCACCTCGGGCATGCAGTAGCCGTTTTTCACCGCCGTCTCCGCCAGGGAGGCCAGAGCGTCCAGGGCAGCGACGGCCTCCGCCGTATCCCGGATCACGGGCGCCATGGCGGCCACCCGGTCGTTCAGGTCCTTGAAGATGCGGTATTCCAGCTCTCCCAGCCGGTCCCGGGCGGTGAGGAGCTGGCTTTCCAGATCCTTCAGCTCCTCGGTGACGAAGCGCTCGCCGTTCACCAGGGTCTGCTTGCGGATGTAATCCTCCGGCACGGCCTCGCTCTGGCTGCGGGGCATCTCGATGTAGTAGCCGAAGACCTTGTTGTAGCCCACCCGGAGCTTTTTGATGCCCGTGCGCTCCCGTTCCTTGGCTTCGATGGCGGCTACGGCGCCCCGGGCGTTTTCCGTGAGCTCCCGCAGCCGGTCCACCTCCGGGGAATAGCCCGGGCGGACCATGCCGCCCTCCCGCACGGAGAAGGGAGGATCGTCCCCGATGACGGTCTTCACCTGCTCCCGCAGCTCCGCCAGCTCGTCCATCCCCGCGATCTCCCGCAGGAGGGCGCTCTTCATGGGCTGCAGCAGCCCTTTCAGCTCCGGCAGGGCCTCGGCGGAGGCGGCCAGGGAATTGAGGTCCCGGGCCCCGGCGCTGCCGTAGACGATGCGGCCGATGAGCCGCTCCATATCCTCCACCTGCTTCAGGGCCTCCCGCACTTCGCCCCGGGCGACGCCGTCGTCCGCCAGCTCCGCCACGGCGTTCAGCCGCCGTTTGATGAGGGCGGGGCTCAGCAGGGGCTTTCCCAGCCAGGACCGCAGGAGCCGCCCGCCCATGGAGGTGCGGGTCCTGTCCAGCACCCAGAGGAGGCTCCCCTTTTTCTCCCCGCTGCGGATGGTCTCCGTCAGCTCCAGGTTCCGGCGGGTCTGCCAGTCCAGCTCCATATAGTGGCCCGCGGCGTATTTCGTGAGGGCGTTGATATAGCCCAGCTCCGTCTTCTGGGTGCGGTGCAGGTAGGTCAGCAGGGCCCCGGCTGCTACGGTGAGAGCGGGACTGTCGCTCTTCGAAGCGCCGAAATGCTGCCGGTACCAGGCCGCGGATTCCTCCGAGCCGAAGAAATCCGCCGTCTGGCACATGCATTTCATCCGTTTGGTGAGAAGATTGCGGATCTCGGCGCAGGCTGCCGCGCCGTCGTTCAGCAGCACTTCGCTGGGCGAATAGCGCACCAGCTCGTTCACCAGATGCTCCGGGGCGCCGCCGGGAAACTCCGCGGCCAGGAATTCGCCGGTGGACAGGTCGGCGAAGCAGGAGACGCCCGCTTCCTCCGTGAGGTATACGGCGGCGATGTAATTGGCCTTCCGCTCCTCCAGCATGCTCTTTTCCACCACGGTGCCGGGGGTGATGATGCGCAGGATATCCCGCTGCACCAGGCCCTTGGCCAGGGCGGGATCCTCCATCTGCTCGCAGATGGCGACCTTGTAGCCCTTGCTCAGGAGCTTGGCCACGTAGCTCTCGTAGGCATGGTAGGGCACGCCGCACATGGGAGTCTGCTCCTCGGGGGGGCGGCTCCGGTCCCGGGTGGTGAGGGCCAGGTCCAGCTCCCGGGCGGCGGTGCGGGCGTCCTCGTTGAACATTTCGTAGAAATCTCCCAGGCGGAAGAAAAGGATGCAGTCCGGCAGCTCGTCCTTGATCCGGTGATACTGCCGCATCATGGGGGTACCCTCTGCCATCAGTCTCCCTCCTTATCCCTCAGCTCTGCGCTTAGGCTGTAGCTGTTCGAGCCGGTGATCGCCGCGTCCCGGAAGGTTCCGACGAGGGCTGGGCTCCCCTCCAGGTGGATGAGGCGGTTGTGGCTGCTGCGGGCGGTAAGCTGCCCGGGCCTGTCCCCCTCCCCGTCGATGAGGATGCGGTATACGTTCCCCACATGGGCCGCCTGCAGCTCCAGGGAGATGCGGTTCTGGACCTGAAGGAGCTGGTCGAAGCGCGTCTGCTTTTCCTCCTTCGTGAAGGGGTCCGGCAGGCTCGCCGCCGGGGTGCCCACCCGGGGGGAATAGAGAAAGGTGAAGAGCATGTCGAAGCGCAGGTCCTCCACCAGGCGGACGGTATCCTCAAATTCGCCGTCCGTCTCTCCGGGGAAGCCCACGATCACGTCGCTGGTGAGGGCGACGTCCGGCATGAGGCTGCGGGCATAGGCGACCTTTTTTCGGTAGATCTCCCCGGTGTAGCCCCGGTTCATGGCCCGGAGCACCCGGTCGTTCCCGCTCTGGAAGGGCAGATGGATGTGCCTTTCCACCTTCTCGCAGGCGGCCATGGTGTCGAAAAGGCGCTCCGTCGCGTCCTTGGGATGGCTCGTCATGAAGCGGATGAAGAATTCTCCCTCCATGGCGTTGATCTCCTTCAGCAGCCAGGCGAAGTCCTCGCCGCCGTCCAGGTCCCGCCCGTAGGAATTCACGTTCTGGCCCAGGAGGAAGATCTCCTTATAGCCGTCGCCGATGAGCTGCCGGGCTTCGGCCAGGATGTCCTCCGGGCGGCGGCTCCGCTCCCTGCCCCGCACGTAGGGCACCACGCAATAGGAGCAGAAATTGTTGCAGCCGGACATGATGGGAAGCCAGGCGCGCACCCCCTCGGCGCGCAGCACCGGCAGCCCCTCGTATCTTTCCCCGTCGATGTCCCGGGCCTCGAAGATCCTTCCCCGGTGGGGGCGGAGCATCCGCTCCAGGAGCTCCGGGAAGCGCCAGAGCTCGTTGGTGCCGAAGACCAGGTCCACGTAGGGGAAGGACTTTCTGATCTTTTCCCGCATATGCTCCTGCTGCACCATGCAGCCGCAGAGGACGATGCGCTGCTCGGGCTTCGCCCGCTTCGTATGGCTGAGGGCGCCCACGTTCCCCAGGGCCCGCAGCTCCGCGTGGCCCCGGACGGCGCAGGTGTTCACCACGATCAGATCAGCCTCCGCCTCCGACCCGGTGAAGCCGTAGCCCATTTCCCGGAGCATGCCCCGGATGCGCTCGCTGTCAGCTTCGTTCTGCTGGCAGCCGTAGGTATCCACCCAGGCCAGGGGCCGGGCGGGTCTGGCTGCGTTTTCCGCCGCCAGCCGGGCCATGACGGCCCGCTGGGCGGCAAGCTCTTCTTCCGTTACGCTGCGAATCTGCGGCACTTCCGCTTCCCCCGTCATCTCTGTAATAAGAATAAATTATACCATCCTTTCTTCCCCCTGACAATAAAAATCCGCAGCCCGGCGCGCCGGGCTGCGGAGGGAGCGAGGCGGGCTACTTCAAGTCCTTCTTCCGGAAGACCAGCCAGGAGCCCAGCAGGGAGGCGGCGGTCACCGCGGCCGCGACGGCGGCGGCGGGATACAGGGCGGCGGGGGCGTTCTCCGGCTTGAAGAGGTCCTTGGCGCCGGCGGCCATGAAGGGGAGCGCCCTGCGTACAGCCGCAGGCAGCAGGACCTCCAGCATGCGGCAGAGGTTCAGCCCGATGGCGGCAAAGGGGCCGACGGCAAAGGCGATGAAGGCGGAAAGGCAGACGTCCTCCGCCGTGATGAGCAGCCAGAGGGAGACCGTCTGCCGCCGGTACTCCGGCGGGATATATTCCCAGCGGATGGGAAAGGACATGAAGCAGCCGAAGGCGACGCCCCAGCGCACCAGCAGGGCGCAGAAAAGATAGGGCAGCAGGAGCTGCAGGAACACCGCCCGGCGGGAACCGCCCCGCAGCAGCATTTCCGAGGCGGCCCGTTTCCGTATCCCATAGCCGATGATCCAGACGGAGAGCAGGACGTTGGCGATAAAGGGGGCGAGAGAGGTGTTGCACAGGGCGCAGAGGTAGTAGTACTGCGCGATCTCCGGATCGTTGACGAAGGCCTCCCACATGGCTTCCGCGGTGTCATAGCTCCCCGTCAGGCCCAGCGACTGGCCCAGGCTGTCCGCGCTCACGAAGCTATGCGCGCGCATGAATGCGCCGAAGCTGATCGTGGTGCGCATGCCCCCCGCAAGCTCCCACCAGCACAGGAAGAACAGCAGTATGAAAGCCAGAAGAAAACGCCAGTCGCCGAACAGGCGGCGCAGGGAAAAGCCGGTGAGTCTCATTCCCATTCTTTTTCATCCTCCCCGCAATCCTCCCGCAGCCGGAAGAAATAGTCCTCCAGCCGCTTCATCCCCTCGGCCTCCAGCCGCCGCTCCAGCTCCTCCGCCGGCAGCGTCTGCCGCAGCCTGCCCCCGATGAGGAAGATATAATCCGTCGCCAGAAGGCGGAGGGTCTCCAGGTCGTGGCTGGAGATGAGCATGGTGACGCCCTTTTCCCGGTTCAGGCGCAGCAGCAGCTCCCGGAGGTCCCGGCTGCCCTCCGTGTCCAGGCCGTTCATGGGCTCGTCCAGCACCAGGAGCTCCGGCTCCCCCAGGAGCGCCGCCGCCACGCCGTAGCGCTGCTTCTGCCCCGTGGAGCAGAGGGCATAGCTCCCCATGCCCACCTTCCGCTCCGTGATGCCCAGGCTTTTCCGCAGGGCCCGGATCCGCTCCCGGTCCCGCCGTCCCGCCAGGGCTGCCTGCATGCTGAGATTGCGCCCCACGGAACGGCTCTCGGAGGCGATGGGTTCTTCGATGAGAAAGCCGACGCGCCGCCGGGCGGCCCGGAGCGCCCTTTCGCTTTCGCCCCCGAAGAGGATAAGGCTCCCCTCCGTGGGAAGGCAGAGGCCGGCCGTCAGGCGCAGCAGCGTGGTCTTCCCCGCCCCGTTGGGTCCGATGAGGCCGTAGATGCGGCCGGACTTCAGAGTCAGGTCCAGCCCGTCCAGCACGGTCCTGTTCCCGAAGCGCTTGGTGAGGCCCCGGGCGCTGAGGATCTCTTCCATGGAATCAGCTCCTTTCCGATTATGTCAGGGGGGCAGGAGGAAGGAAAATACCACCCCGCCCGGAATCTCCCGGGCGGCACAGCTGCCCCCGTGCAGCTCCAGGACGTTCTTCACGATGGGGAGCCCCAGACCCGTGCCGCCCCCCGCCCGGTCCCGCCGCCAGAAGGGCTCCCAGACCCGGCTGAGCTCCTCCGGTGTGAAGGGCTTTTCCACCGGGTTTGCCGCCCGGAACCGGGTCCCGTTTTCGCAGACGTCCACGGCGACCTCCACCCGGCTCCCCTCCGGGGCGTAGCGCAGGGCGTTGGTGAGAAGGTTTTCCGCCGCCTGGGCGATGCGCCCTTCGTCCGCCGTGACGGGGCAGGCTTCCCCCGGGGCCAGGACCGTCTCCAGCCTTCGCTCCTCCGCCAGGGGACGCAGCTTTTCCAGGAGTCCTTCGGCCAGGGCCCGCAGGTCGAAATCGTCCCGGCTGAGGCGCACCCTCCCCGCCTCCAGGCGGCTGAGGTCCAGCAGCTCCATGACGAGGCCGTCCATCCGCTCGGCCTCGGCGAGAACGGTGTCCAGATACTGTTCCCGCCTATCCTCGGCGATGCGGGCCTTCAGCCCCTCCGCATAGCTGTGGATCACCGCCAGGGGCGTTTTCAGCTCGTGGGCCAGGCCGGAGGTGAACTCCCGCCGCTGCCGCTCCGCCTCACGGGCGTAGTCCAGGGCGCGCCGGAGGCGCTGCAGCTCGTTGGCGTCCCAGCGGCGGCGGTCCCGCTCTTTTTCATATTCCTCGTACAGGGCCGCAGGCTCCCGCCAGGGGAGAAAGCCCCGCTCCGGGGACAGAGGCTGCCAGCCTCCCGCCATGGACCGGGCCGCGGTCTCCAGGGGCAGAAGCAGCCGCCTGTGCAGGATGCCCCGCAGGCCGAAAACCAGCGCCACCCCCAGAAGGGCGAACGGGAGATAGACCCGCCGCAGCCCGAACACCGCGCTTTTCAGGGGATGGGCGACCGCGACCGTGTACATCCGGACGGCCGGAGCCTCCGCTTCTCCCGGCAGCGCGGCATAGCTGCGCTCCGAGATAAGGACGATCGTGCGCAGGTTCGAGCCGTAGGTCAGCTGAAACCCCTCCGCCGCGCAGGCCAGGAGCAGCGCCTTCGGGCTTTCGAAGCGCACGGGCGCTCCCTCCGGCCCCCGAACGTCCACCCGTCCGCCTCCGGCGGCGGCGGGAGCGGCCAGCAGCCTCCCTTCCCCGTCGGCAAAGAGGACGGCGGTCTGAAAGACGGGCTCGGGGATCGCCGCCAGGGAGAAGGCGCCGCCGGACCGCCCCGCTTCGTACGCGGGGAAGGCCGGAGTCTCCGCCTCGCCCGCCCGGATCGCGGAGAGGAACGCTTCCCCGTCCGCCGCGCCGCCGGGACCGGAGAGGCCGAAGCAGGCCTCCGCATAATCCCCGAAACGCAGGGCCTGCTGGAAGAGGCGCTCATAGACCTGCTCCGCGGCGGCCAGAGTCAGGGCCGCCATGGAAAGGAGCCAGAAGAGAAGCATCCCCGCCAGGAGCAAAAGCGTGACGCCGGTAAGGGACCGGGCGCGGGTCCTCCGCTTCACGTCAGCCCTCCAGGCGGTAGCCCGCCTTGATGACGGTGCGGATGACCCCGGCCCGTCCTCCCAGCTTCTCCCGCAGCCGCCGGATCTGGGTATCCACGGCCCGGGCTTCCCCCTCGTAATCGTAGCCCCAGCATTTCACCAGCAGCTGTTCCCGGCTGAGAACGACGCCCCGGTTCTTCATCAGGCATTCCAGCAGGGCGTATTCCTTCGGCGTCAGGCTGAGCTCCCGGCCCTCCGCCCAGGCCTGACGGGTGCTGAGCCGAAGGACGACGCCTCCCGCCTCCAGCAGATCGCCGCTGCGGAGGTTGCCCCGCCGCCGGCGAATGAGGGCCTCGGTCTTGGCGTACAGCACGGCCAGGGAAAAGGGCTTCGTCACATAATCGTCCGCCCCCAGCTCATAGCCCAGGAGCTTGTCCTCCTCGTCGGAGAGGGCGGTGAGGAAAACGATGGGGACGTCGCTCTCCCTGCGGGCGGCCCGGCAGACGGAGAAGCCGTCCAGCTCCGGCATCAGCACGTCCAGCAGGACCGCGTCGAATTCCCCCTCCGCCAGCTTCTCCAGGGCCTCCATGCCGTCGGCCGCGGGGACCGGAGCGTCCCCCTTTCCCCGGAACCAGTCGCAGATGACTTCCCGGAGCTTCGGCTCATCCTCCGCCACCAGCACGCGATACTCCATTTCCTTCACCTCAGTCTGGGGGCAGTATACCCGCCCCGTGTGTAATCTCTGTGTCAAATTTGCGCCGGAACGGCTCTCCGGGCCGGAGGGGATCTCCTGCCGGGCGATGATGGGCGAACATACCGTTCATACGGGATCTGTGACGGCAGGTTCCCCGTGCAGGCGGCGAAAGCCGCGGTCATGGCAATGACCGGGGGAAAGCGGTGCGCCGCTCTCCCCCGGTCACTGATTGCTTCAGAAATTGTAATGCGGACATTCCCTGTATTTTTCCGGCCACTTCTTCCGATCGTAATCCCAGCCCAGGCTCTCCACGAAGCGGCAGCCTTCCCCGCGGCAGACCTTCTCATTGAGGTATTCGATGAAGTCCGTCTCGTCGAAGCCGCCCCGGGGATGAAGCTGAAGCGACGCCCAATTCCTGCTGAAATCCCCGCAGTATCGATCCAGGGAATCCGCGACGGCATCCGGAACCAGCCAGACCTTTAATTCGCCGTCCGCGCTGAGGATCACGTTTTTCATGCGCGCGTCCCTCAGAGGCCCAGGCAGATGCAGATGCGGCAGAGGACGTTAGCCAGGCATATGCCCGCGAAGAGCTTGCCGATGCCGCCGATGCCGCTGAGATTCACCGCCTGCCGGTAGCCGCCGGCGGGCTGCTCCAGCTGGTCCAGAAGGCTGCGGTAGGCGCGGTTGCCCGGTTCCATGCGGGCGGCCGCCCGGGCGTGCTGCACGGCGGTGACGCGGTTGCCCGCGTTGAAATTGGCGATGGCGCTGGCATAATACCAGGCGGCGTTCCGCTCGTTCACGTTCAGTTCGTTCAGCTCGCGGATGGCCTGCTCGAACTGACCGGCGTTGATGTACGTCCAGGCGGAGCTCAAGCGGGAGGACGCCGCGCCGCCGCTCTGCTGCCGGCTTTGCTGCTGCCAGGCGCCGCCGGCGTTCCAGCTGAAGGGATTCCAGCCGCCAGCGAAGGGATCGGTATACTCGGCGTAGCCGGGGCCGGAGGAAGCCTGGGAGGCCTGGGAGGCCCGGTACGCCTCGGGGTTCTTGATCTGGTCGTAGGCGGCGTTGATCTCCTGCATCTTCCGGGCAGCCTCCGCATCCCCGGGGTTCAGATCCGGGTGATACTTGTGGGCCAGCTTCCGGTAGGCCGCCTTGATCTCGTCGTCCGTGGCCGTCCGCGATACGCCCAGCACCTGCCAGGGGTCGCCCATAGACGGGCCTCCTTTCTTCCCGGCGACGCCGGGCAGCTCATCAGGTATTGCGGGTGAAACGCTCGCCGCACTGGCGGCAGGTGATGCTCAGCTTTCCTTTCCCCCGGGGCACCCGGAGCCAGGTCCCGCAGGAGGGACAGCGGAAAAAGCGGTAGTCCTTCCGCTGGCGGAAGCGGTCCCCCGCGCCGCCGAATCGGGAACGGAGCCGCCCGGTCAGGCGCAGATAGGCTTCGTTCTCCGCGCTCCGCTTCCCGATGTTCCGGGAGAAGGTACGGAAGGTGCTCCACACCAGGGAAAGGATGGCAAGGACCCAGATCAGTCCGCCGACGGAGCTGCCGCCGATGAAAAGGCTGAGCACCAGGAACACCAGGGTCGCGATGTTCAGGGCGCGGTTGAGCGGATCCGTGCCGTAGCGCCCGGCCATGGTCTGAGCCATCCAGTTTCGAAATTTCATATGCGATCTTCCTCACACGATGGTAATACCTCTCCGGCTCGCTGCCGGATCAAAAAGGTATTATAGCCCGTATATGTGAATATACCATGAATTTTCCCCCCGGCCAAGGAAAAAATCTCATTTTTTCCTTTTTCGGACAGAAAAATATCGCGCTTTCTTCGTGAAATTCACATCTCGTTCACAAAATCATGTTATCATGAATCGTTAAAGTATCGAATTGCACGGAAAGGCGCAGAAACTATGCTTAGCTTATCTCAGATCGTAAAGGACTACAAGCTGGGCGGCGAGACGGTCCACGCCCTGCAGGGCGTGTCCCTCAGCTTCCGCAAAAGCGAATTCGTGGCCATTCTCGGCCAGAGCGGCTGCGGCAAGACCACCCTTCTGAACATCATCGGCGGGCTGGACCGCTACACCTCCGGGGACCTGACCATCAACGGCCGTTCCACCAAGGATTTCAGCGACGGGGACTGGGACGCCTACCGCAACCGCTCCATCGGCTTCGTCTTCCAGTCCTACCAGCTCATCTCCCACCAGACGGTGCTGAAAAACGTGGAGCTGGCCCTGACGCTCTCCGGCGTGGGCAAGGCCGAGCGGCGGCAGCGGGCCGTGGCCGCCCTGGAGCAGGTGGGCCTGGGGGACCAGCTGCGCAAAAAGCCCGCGCAGATGTCCGGCGGCCAGATGCAGCGGGTGGCCATCGCCCGTGCCCTGGTGAACGATCCGGACATCGTGCTGGCCGACGAGCCCACCGGCGCCCTGGATACGGAGACGAGCATCCAGATCATGGAGATCCTGAAGGAGATCAGCCGCACCCGGCTGGTCATCATGGTCACCCACAACCCCGACCTGGCGGACACCTACGCCACCCGCACCGTCCGTCTGCTGGACGGGGTCGTCACCGGCGACTCGGATCCCTACGACGCTGGCGGCGAGGACGACAACCCCTATGTGCTGCCGGAGCGGAAAAAGCGGCGGAAGACGGCCATGTCCTTTTTCACCGCCCTGGATCTCAGCCGCTCCAACCTCCTCACCAAGAAGGGGCGCACCCTGCTCACCGCCTTTGCCGGCAGCATCGGCATCATCGGCATCGCCCTCATCCTCTCTCTGTCCAACGGCATACAGAATTACATCGACCGGGTGCAGGAGGACGCCCTGAGCACCTATCCTCTCACCATCACCAGCGAAACCATGGACATGAGCGCCATGGTCTCCACCATGGCGCAGCGGCACAGCGGGGAGACGCAGCATGAGCTGGACGCGGTCTATTCCAGCACCGTGATGTCCGACTTTGTGGACGGCATGCTGAACACCACCTTCCGCTCCAACGACCTGCGCGCCCTGCTGGACTATCTGGAGAGCGAGGAGAGCGGCGCAGGGGAGCACATCAGCAGTATGGCGGAGGATTACGGCGTCACCCTGCATATCTATGCCGCCGATACCTCCGGGGGCGTCACGAAGGTGAACCCCAGCCCCATCTTCGACACCATCATGGGCACCTTCTACAACACCGACACCCTCACCTCCATCAGCGGCCTGGGCGCCGCCATCACCGGCGGGCTGGATACCTGGCAGCCCCTGCTGGAGGATGAAGAGCTCATGGCCACCCAGTACGACGTGATCGCCGGCCGCTGGCCGGAGAAGGAGGACGAGATCGTCCTCCTGGTGGACGAAAACAACGAGGTGAACGACGTCTACCTCTATTCCCTGGGCATCAAGGACCAGGCGGAGATGGCGGAGCTCCTCTCCTCCCGTCTCAGCGGCGAAAGCCTGAACGCGGTGGTGGAATCCTGGAGCTACGACGATATCCTCTCCATGGAATTCCGCCTGGTGCTCCCCGGCGACCTCTACGGCTACGACGAGGCGACGGGCGCCTGGGTGGACCATTCCTCCGACGAGACCTGGCTGAAGGCCGCCGTGGCGGGGGGCCTTCCCCTGCGTATCGTGGGCATCATCCGCCCCAGTGAAAATGCCTCCGCCGCCGCCGTGAACGGGGCTGTGGGCTACCGCCGGGAGCTCTCGGAGCGCTATCTGGACATGATCGAGGCAAGCGCCGTGGTGCAGGCCCAGCTGGCCGATCCCTCCACCGACGTTTTCTGCGGCCTTCCCTTTGACGACGGGAACCGCGCGGAGCCTTCGGACGCGGAAAAGGCGGCTTCCTTCCGGACCTGGGTCTCGGGTCTCAGCGCCGCGGAGCAGGCCGTCCTTTACACCGAGATCGCCTCCACGCCCTCGGAGGAGGACCTGCAGGCCATGGCGGAGACCGCCCTGGGCTCCCTGAGCCGGGCGGAGCTGACGGCCCAGGCCATGGCGGCCGCCGGAGCCATGGGCACCTCGGAGGAAATGATCCGCCAGTATCTGGACAGTCTCAGCGACGAGGAGCTCATGGGCTACATGCTGGAGGGCGTGAAGGAGCAGCTGCGGCAGACCTACGCCGCCTCCGCCTCCGCGGGGATGGAAAGCCTGAGCACCGCGGACCTGGCCGCCATGCTTCAGCGGCAGCTGAATACGACCGGGGAAGCGGAGCTGGCCGCCCTCTTCGACGTCTATATGCCCGCGGAGGTGTCCGAGGGCAGCTATGAGGGGAACCTCCGCATCCTGGGCTACAACGACCGCAGCCAGCCCAGCACCCTGACCATCTACGCCGCCACCTTCGAGGACAAGGACGCCATCGTGGACATCATCGACGCCTACAATGCCCGCATGGCGGCCGAGGGTCTGGACGAGAAGGTGATCCGCTACACGGACTACGTCGGCCTGCTCATGAGCTCCGTGACCGCCATCATCAACGCCATCTCCTATGTGCTGGTGGCCTTCGTCTCCATCAGCCTCATCGTCTCCAGCATCATGATCGGCATCATCACCTATATCTCCGTGCTGGAGCGCATCCGGGAGATCGGCATCCTTCGGGCCATCGGCGCCTCCAAGAAGGACGTGGCCCGGGTGTTCAACGCGGAGACCGCCATCGTGGGCTTCTGCGCCGGCGCCATCGGCATCCTGGTGACGGTGCTGCTGAACATCCCCATCAGTCTCATCGTGCAGAAGCTCACCGGCATCCCCTATCTCCGCTCCTCCCTGCCTCCGGTGGCCGGTGCGATCCTGGTGGCCATCAGCATCTGCCTCACCCTGATCTCCGGCCTCATCCCCAGCGGCATGGCCGCCAGGAAGGACCCGGTGGAGGCCCTGCGGACCGAGTGACGGCAGCGAAGCGAGCGATACGGAGCTTGCGACGGTTCCCCCGTATTCAAATCGCGGCCGAAACGGCCGCGATTTGAGAAGGAGGAGCAGCGGAGCGAGCGAGCTTTGGCCCAGCGGGCCGAAGCGAACGATACGGAGCTTGCGACGACGTATCCCGGGGGGGAGGATTTTTTCCGCTGCCCGCTTGTATTTTTCTCGGGAAGCAAGTATGATAGGCGTATAAAAATCATACAAGGAGGAACGCAAATGATCTGCAAGGATTTCAAGGGCGAGCCCATCTCCCGTCTGGGCATGGGCAACATGCGTCTGCCCACCGTGGGCGGAGGCGGCCGCGGCGCAGCCATCAACTTCGACAAGGCGGCGGAGATCATCGACTACGCCATGAAGAACGGCATCACCTACTTCGACACCGCATACGTCTACGCGGGGAGCGAGGACTTCCTGGGCAAGGTCCTGCCCAGGTACGACCGGTCCAGCTTCAAGCTCGCCACCAAGTACATGGCCGGGGCCAACCCCGATTACAAGGCCGTGTTCGAGGAGCAGCTGAAGCGCCTGAACACCGACTACATCGACTTCTATCTCATGCACGGCATCATGAACGAGGACGGCATCCAGAGCTACATCGGCCGGGGCTGCCTGGAGTACTTCATCGAGCAGAAGGAGAAGGGCAGGATCAAGCAGCTGGGCTTCAGCTCCCACGCCCCCATCCCCGTGCTGGAGAAGATGATCGATGCCTACAAGTGGGACTTCGCCCAGATCCAGCTGAACTATCTGGACTGGACCATGCAGGACGCCAAGGGCCAGTATGAGGCCCTGACGAAGGCGGGCATCCCCGTGATCGTCATGGAGCCCGTGCGGGGCGGAAGGCTGGCCAGCCTCTCCCCCAAGGCCGACGCGGTGCTGAAGGAGGCCCATCCCGACTGGTCCGTCGCTTCCTGGGCCTTCCGCTGGCTGATGCGTCTGGACAACGTGCAGGTGATCCTCTCCGGCATGAGCACCATGGACCAGATCATCGACAACGTGAGCACCTTCACCGACGGCGGTCCCCTCAGCGACGAGGACGCCGCCATCCTGGAGAAGGCCTGCGACATGTTCCGGGGCGAGATCAACGTGCCCTGCACCGGCTGCCGCTACTGCTGCGACGACTGCCCCATGAGCATCGAGATCCCCAAGGTGCTCCAGGTCTACAACAAGATGAAGCTGGACGGGCCCATGCAGATCTTCGGCCTCATGGGCATCAACCCCGGTCCCAAGGACTGCGTCGGCTGCGGCAGCTGCGCAAGCCACTGTCCCCAGGGCATCAACATCCCCGAGATCATGCAGGAGCTGGCCGATCAGCTGAAGAAGATGCCCGGCCCCGGCGCCGGACCCTTCGCGCCCCCTCCCCCGAAGCCCTGAGTGATCCGGCGCGGGCAGGCCCGCGTTGAGAGGGAATTGCGCTGCGCTCCCGCGCGTCCTTATTCGCCGGAATGGCGGGCATCCGCGCAGGCGCGAATGCCCGCAGGATTCCGGCGAGACGTCCTTCTCAAAATGGAAGCTCTGCTTCCGTTTTGAAGAGGAGGAGCAGCGGAATGAGCGAGCTTTGGCCCAAAGAGCCGAAGCGAACGATGAGGCTTTGTCAGCCGCAAAGGCATCGGTCCCGGAAAAGCGTTTGCTTTTCCGGGACCGATCTTCATTATCAGGATTGCAGGCCGGATATTACTTCCCCTCGATCAGCGCCCGGAACACCGGCAGGGAGCGCTCCACCACCGCCGTGTCCACGCAGTAGGCGATGCGCAGATGGTTGGGGCAGCCGAAGGTGGCGGCGGGCACCGCCAGCAGGTCCTTCGCCTTGGCCTCCTCGCAGAAGGAAGCCCCGTCCCCTCTGGGCGCGCGGAAGAAGAGGTAGAAGGCCCCGTCGGGCCGGGCGCACTCGTAGCCCATGGCGGGCAGGGCCTCCAGGAGGAGGTTGCGGTTGCGCTCGTAGACGGTGAGGTCCGGCATGGCGTCCACGCACTTCGCCACCGCCTTCTGCACGATGCTGGGGGCGCAGACGTGGCCGATCATGCGGGAGGCCCCGGCCACGGCGGCGAAGACCTGCCTCCACTCCGCCGTCTGCTCCGGAATCAGGACGTAGCCCAGCCGGTCGCCGGGCATGGAGAGGCACTTGCTCCAGGAATAGCAGACGAGGGTGTTTTCATAATACAGAGGCGCGAAGGGCACCCTGACCCCGCCGTAGGTGAGCTCCCGGTAGGGCTCGTCGGAGATCAGGAAGATGGGGTGGCCCGCCTCCCGGCTCTTCAGGCGAAGCAGCTCTCCCAGCTTCCGCACGGTCTCCTCCGTGTAGACGACGCCGGCGGGGTTGTTGGGGGAATTGATGACGACGGCCCGGGTGTTCCGGTTGATGGCAGCCTCCAGGGCGGCGAAATCGATCTGAAACTCCTTCTCGTCCGCCGGGACCACCTTCAGATGCGCCCCCAGGGTCTCGGAATAGACCTTGTATTCGGGGAAATAGGGGGCCAGGGCGATGAACTCCGTGTCCCGGTCCGGCGTCAGGGCGCAGAAGCAGGCGGTGAGGGCCGCCGCGGCTCCGGCGGTGATGAAAAAGTTTTCCGGCCGGAAGGTCATGCCGAAGCGGCGCGTCAGGCTTTCGGCCAGGGCGGCGCGCAGCTCGTCGCAGCCCCAGGAGCTGGTATAGCCGTGGGTGGCCATGGGGTCCTCCTTCAGGACCGCCTCGAAAGCGGCGAAGAGCGCCCGGGGTGGGGGCACGCTGGGGTTCCCCAGGGAGAAATCGCAGATCTTCTCCTTCCCCACCACGGCGGCCCGCTGCCGCCCGTACTCAAAGAGGGCCCGGATCGCGGAGCCCTGGCTGCCGTACTTCAGTGCGTTTTCGTTGAGCATAGTCGTTCCTTTCCCGGCGTCAGCCCGGCTGTTATCGGTTTGCGGTCATATATCCCATTCTCCCCGGATGCGCCCGATCTGAGCCCGCAGGGCGTCCAGCCCCCGGCTCAGCAGGTCCATGAGGGGCTTTGCCAGCAGGGCGAAGACGGCGAACACAGCCGCGCCCTGCTTGCCCAGGGGCGGGAGGGAGAACCAGGGCTTGAAAAAGAGGAAGGCGGCGGCGAAGGCCGCGGCGATCCCGATCACCAGCGCCCTGCGGAGCGGGGTATAGGGGCGGCTCGTGCGGTCGACCATCAGCACGCCCACCACGCCCATGATGCCGGTGGCGACGGTGCGGACGGGCTCCGTGGGGATCTCCGTCACGTGGAAGAAGAAAAGCATACCCAGCACCAGGAGGAAATCCGTCAGCGCGGCGGGCAGGGCCCGATACAGCACCCGGGGCAGGAAGCGCCCCTCCACCCGGCTCCTGTTGGGCTCCATGGCCAGGACGAAGGAGGGGATGCCGATGGTGAGGCCGTTGACGATGCTGAGGCCCGCGGGGCTGAAGGGATAGGGCAGGGCCACCAGCAGGGTGAAGAGGGCCAGGCAGAAGGAAAAGATGTTCTTCGTGAGGTAGAGGGAGGCGCTGCGCCCGATGTTGTTGATGACCCGCCGCCCCTCGTCCACCACGGAGGGCATGCTGGAAAAATCGGAATTGAGAAGCACGATGTTCGCCGCCTGGCAGGCCGCGTCGCTGCCGGAGGCCAGGGCGATGCCGCAGTCGGCGGTCTTCAGGGCCAGCACGTCGTTCACCCCGTCCCCCGTCATGGCCACGGTGTGGCCCGCCGCCTTCAAAGCCTGCACCAGCTTGCGCTTCTGCTCGGGCTTCACCCGGCCGAAGACCGTGTACTGCCGGGCGGCCGCCTGGAGCATGGCGTCGTTCGTGAGGGTCTGCGCATCCACGTATTTCTCCGCGTCGGGGATGGCGGCCCGGCGGGCCACCTCGGAGACGGTGACGGGATTGTCCCCGGAGATGACCTTCACGGTCACCCCCTGCTCCGCGAAATAGCGGAAGGTATCCGGGGCTTCCCGGCGGATCTTGTTGGCCAGGAGCACCAGGGCCGCCGGACGGAGCCGCCCCGCGGGGGCAGCCTCCAGCGTCCCCTCCAGGCGGGCCAGGAGCAGCACGCGGCAGCCCTTTTCCGCCCAGGTCTCCACCTCTTTCTGATAGTCGGCATAATCCAGCTTCAGGAGCACCTCCGGCGCCCCCAGGAGCCACACGCCCCCCTCCCCCAGGTCGGCCCCGCCGAATTTCCGCTCGGAGCTGAAGGGCAGGGTCCCGGCGGCCTTGCGCTTCGGGCTGCCGGAGAAGCTGCGCCGCAGGGCCAGGAGGGTCTCGTTGTCGCCGGACATGGCGTAAACGTAGTCCGCCAGCACCTGGCGCACCTCCCCCTCCGGGAAGCTCGTCTCGTTGAGGAGGCAAAGATCCTCCACCGTCATCTTGTTTTCGGTGACGGTGCCGGTCTTGTCCACACAGAGCACGTCCACCCGGGCCAGGGTCTCGATGGCGGCCATGTCGTGGAGGAGGGTCTTTTTCTTCACCAGGCGGAGGATGCCCGCGATGAGGGCCAGGCTCGTGAGCAGATACAGGCCCTCGGGGATCATGCCGATCACGGCGGCCACGGTCCCGGTGACGGCGGAGGTCACGTCCCGATGAAGCCAGACGACCTCCTTGCAGAAGATCACCGCGCCCAGAGGCACCACGATAAAGCCGATGACCTTCACCAGGCGGCTGAGAGAGCGCATCATCTCGCTCTGCCGGGGCTTGCGGGAGGCCCTGGCCTCCAGGGTGAGCTTCGCGGCGAAGGAGGCTTCTCCCACCGCCGTCAGCCGCGCCCGGCCCTCGCCGCCCACGGCGAAGCTGCCGGAGAGGAGGGCGTCGCCGGGCGCCTTGGCGATCTCGTCCGCCTCGCCGGTGACGAGGGCCTCGTTCACCCGCAGGGCGCCGGAGACCAGCTCTCCGTCGGCGCAGATCTGCTCCCCCGCGGAGAGGACGACGATATCGTCCCGCACCAGCTCCGCCGTGGGGAGCTCCACGATCCGCCCGTCCCGCACGGCCCTGGCCCTGGGAGACGTGAGGATGCGGAGCCGGTCGAGGGTGCGCTTGCTCCGCAGCTCCTGCACGATGCCGATGAGGGTATTGAACACGATCACGCCCAGGAAGGTGAGGTCCAGCCAGCTGCCCACCGCCGCGACGCACGCTGCCAGCAGGAGAAAGAGCATATTGAAATAGGTGAACACATTGGAGAAAACGATCTGCCCCACGGTCTTCGACGGGGCTTCGACCGGCTTGTTGCTCAGCCCGGCTTCCGCCCGGAGGCGCGCCTCCGCCGCCGTCAGTCCCCGCTCGGGGTCGGCCTCCAGGGGCGGGACCGCCGCCCCCGGCGCTCCCTCCTGCCGTTTTCCCACCACGCGCTCCCCTCCCGCCCGCGGAATCCTCAGATAATGAGTTAGTATATCCAGCAGCGAAAAAAAAGTCAATGTTTCCGCTGCTCCAAGTCTTCATTCCTGGGATTTGCCGTTGTTTTTTTGCCGGGATTATGGTATAAGGGGTTATGAGGTCTATAAGGAATCCGTCTGAATCCGGGAGGTAAATCATGAACAAGATCATCACCATCGGCCGCGAGTTCGGCAGCGGCGGGCGCGAGCTGGGCCGCCGCCTGGCCCGGGAGCTGGGCTTCGATTACTACGACAAGGAGATCCTTACGGAGATCTCCAAGCACACCTCCCTTTCTGAGGAATACGTGCAGCGGGTCGTGGAAAGCCAGCCCCATCAGCTCTTCCCCATCACCACCGGCCGCAGCTTCCTCTACGTGGACACCCAGCCGCTGCAGCAGGCGGGGGCCGTGTTTCTGGCCCAGCAGGAGATCATCCGTGAAATGGCCGACCGTTCCAGCTGCGTGATCGTGGGCCGCTGCGCGGACCATATCCTGCGGGACCGCAAGCCCTTCCGCATCTTCGTCTATGCGGATATGGCCAGCCGCATCGCCCGCTGCCGCTCCAGAGCTCCGGAGGGCGAGAACCTGACGGACAAGGAATATAAGCAGCAGATCCAGCAGGTGGACAAGGCCCGCGCCAGATATTACGATTTCTACACCGACATGAAGTGGGGCGACAAGCTCAACTACGAGCTGTGCATCAACACCACCAACCAGGATATCCCCACCCTCGTCCCCTATCTGGCCAAGATGTTTATGTGAGAAACGTCGGCGGAGGTTTTTCCTCCGCCGACCTTTTATCCGCAGAAATCCGGCGCTTCCTCGCCGTTCTTTTTTCTTTTTCCTGGTGACAACGGGAAAAGGCCGTGCTATAATATATAGTTAGAAAAATGTATCATCGAAGGAGGTTTGACCATGTACACGCTGAAACCCATGACCGAGCGCGTAAAACAGACGCGTGAGAAATACCGCACCACCGTGCCCAGGGTGGACATTTCCCGCTACAGGCTCATCACCGAGTTCTATCAGAAGAACACGGGGCTGACCGGGCAGCTCCTCAGAGCCAACGCCATGAAGTACATCTACGAGAACATCCCCCTGCGGGTGGAGGACGAGGACATCATCGTGGGCGCTCTGGGCGCCACCTTCCGCGCCTGCTCCTACTACCCGGAATACGGCGCCGGCACGCTGGCCCGGGAAGTGAAGAGCGGCAACATCTCCAGCCGGAAGTACGACCCCTACACCATCGACCCGGAGGACGGCCAGTACGTCATGGAGACGGCGGCCTACTGGGACCAGAATTCTCTCGGCGCCAAGACGAACGCCTATAAGATGGACGGGTACCTGGCCCACGACGGGTCCAGCACCACCACCCAGAGCGCCTCTCACACCGACGGCGGCCCCGTGGGGCATCTCTGCACGGGCTACAACAAGGCCATCCGCAAGGGCTTCGGGGCCATCAAGGCCGAGGCCGACGCCAAGATGCGGGAGATCGAGGAGAAGGGCGCCTACGGCGACAGCATCGAGAAATACTATTTCTACAAGTCCATCTCCATCGTCTGCGAGGGCATGATCACCCTCACCAAGCGTTACGCCAAAAAGGTGGAAGAGATGGCCGCCGCCGAGACCCGGCCCGAGCGGAAAAAAGAGCTGGAAAAGATGGCCGAGTGCCTCAACTGGGTGACGGAGAACCCGGCGCGGACCTTCCATGAAGCGCTGCAGGGCCTGTTCCTGTACCAGATCTGCCTGGCCCTGGAGGGCAACATGCACGGCATGAGCTGGGGCCGCCTGGACCAGTATCTGGGCGACTACTACGACCGTGACGTCGCCAACGGCACCATCACCCCGGAATACGCCCAGGAGATGCTGGACATGTTCTACCTCAAGGTCGCCGAAATGAACAAGTTCTGGGGCGACAGCGGCGAATACGGCGTGCCGGGCTACACCTCCGGCCAGCTGATCACCATCGGCGGCGTGAAGCCCGATACCGGCGAGGACGCCACCAACGCCGTGACCTTCATGTGCCTGCAGTCCTCCGGCCGTCTGGTCCTGCACGATCCCCCCACCGCCCTGCGCATCCACAAGAACATGTCCGACGAGCTGTGGGAGGCCGCCATCGAGACCACCAAGATCTGCGGCGGCGTGCCCAGCCTGGAGAACGACGAGGTCATCATCCCCGCCCTCATGGACCGGGGCCTGCCCCTGGAGAGCG
>JAFXUU010000124.1 GCA_017524845.1 Oscillospiraceae bacterium | reverse complement strand
GCCTCGTCCGCTGCTGCGGGAACATCGAGATCGACCCTTCGCAGAGCCTTGTGCTGCAGGACGGGAAGGAGATCCAGCTGACAGACATCGAATACCGCATCCTGTATCTTCTGGCCTCTCACCCGCGAAAGATCTTCTCCGCCCAGAACATTTACGAGAGCGTCTGGGAGGAACCATATTTTTACACCTCCAATAATCTGGTGATGGTGCATATCCGGAATATCCGCCGCAAGCTGGGAGACGATCCGCAGAATTGCCATACGATCCGCACGGTTTGGGGAAAGGGGTATCGGATTGAATAGGCTGACGCTGAGCAAAAGCCTGCGCGTCCAGCTCCTGGCCGGCGTCCTGTTCTCGCTTCTGGCCGCGCTGCTGGCCTTCGCTCTGTTTTATGCGCTGGGAAATGAATTGATCGACCACACCTTTTACAGCGAGCGCTTTGCCGGCGCCATGACGGACCGCCAGTTCAAAAGGCTCCAGAGCTATGTGACGCAGCAGGAGATCACAACGGAAAAGCTGCAGCGGCTCAACGCCTGGTGCAGCCGCGCCAACGGGATCTATCTGACCGTCTACCGTGATGGGACGCTGATCTACGAATCCCCGGCGGCGAAAGCCCAGGCCGCGTACATGGAGGAAGCCGAGCCGGAGGATGAGGTCACGGAACGGGAATACGCCCTGCTGCTCAGCGACGGCGCGACGGTCCGGGCGTTCCTGTACTATTATGCCGGAGACGCCTTCTATTTCTGGATGATCGGCGTATCCGGCCTGCTGGCTTTTGCGGTATTCTCCCTCTGCTTCATCGCCCTGGTCAACCGCAAGCTCCGTTATATCAAGCGGCTGAAAAGGGAGCTGGATATCCTGGCGGGCGGCAATCTGGAATACCAGGTCACGGTCCGGGGCCGGGATGAGCTGGGAGACCTGGCCGCCGGGATCGACGAAATGCGCCGCTCGATCCTGAGCCATCAGCACGCGGAGGAGGAGATCCGCTCCGCCAACTCTCAGCTCGTCACCGCCATGTCCCACGACCTGCGGACCCCGCTGACCTCGCTCCTCGCTTTCCTGGAGGTCCTGGACCGGGACAAGGTCGCCAACGAGGAGCAGCGCCGCCGCCTCATCCGGCAGTGCCTGACAAAGACTCTGTCCATCAAGGCCATGGCGGACAAGCTCTTTGAGTATTTCCTGGTCTATACCTCCGAATGGGAGGAACCGGCCATGGAGCTGAAGGACGCCGACGAGCTGTTTCAGCAGCTCTGGACGGAATACGCCTTTGCCCTGGAGAGCCACGGCTTTGCCGTGCATACGGAGCTGAATGAGCTCGGAGGACAGGTGGAGGTCAATCTTGAGCTCCTCCGACGCGCCTTTGACAATCTGTACGCCAACCTGGTGAAATACGCCGATCCTGCGCAGAGCGTTTCCATCTCTTACCGCAGAGAAGGCGCGCTTCTCCGCCTGATCCTGTCCAACGCGATCTCCGATCAGCGGGACAGGAAGGAGAGCACGAACATCGGGCTGAATACCTGCAGCCGCATCCTGCGGATGCACCGGGGTTCCTTTGAGACGGCGGAGGAGAACGGCTGCTTTACCGTCCGCCTGACGCTCCCGCTGTTGGGAGAAAAATGAACCGGATCGATCGAGGTGACTGCCTTGTTTTTCCGCATCCTTCGTTACTTATCCCCCAAAGAATGGCGCATGACCGCTCTGACCTTCCTGCTGATCGCCGCCCAGGTGGGGCTGGAACTGAAAATGCCGGAGTATATGGCCGCCATCACCGCCCTGGTCCAGACGCCGGGGGGCGAGATGGGGGAGATCTGGCGCTCCGGCGGCATGATGCTCCTGTGCGCCTTCGGAACCATGCTCTGCACCATGGCGGCGGGTTATCTCTCCGCGAAGATCGCGGCGGGCTTCTCCATGCGCATCCGGGACGCCGTCTTTTGCAGCATCCAGTCCTTTTCCTTTGAGGAGCTGGACCGCTTTTCCGTGCCCAGCCTCATCACCCGCTCCACCAACGACGTCACCCAGATCCAGTCCCTGCTGGCCATGGGCCTGCAAATGGCCGTCAAGAGCCCGATGATGGCGATCTGGGCCATTGTAAAGATCTCCGCGAAACAATGGCAGTGGACCCTCAGCGCCGGCGTCTGCGTGGCGATCATGGTGGGACTGGACATCGTGATGTTCCTGCTGGTGGAGCCCAAGTTCCGCATCATGCAGCAGCTCACGGACAATCTCAACAGGGTCCTGAGAGAGCACCTCACCGGCCTCCGGGTGGTCCGGGCCTACAACGCCGAGGCATACCAAGCAGCCAAATTCGAGGAGGCCAACGACGATCTGACCAGGACCTCCCTCTACACCGGGCGGGTCATGGCCCTGATGAATCCCGGCATGATGCTGGTAATGAACGCCATGGAGCTGGCCATTTACTGGATCGGCGCATATCTCATCCGGGCCGCGCTGCCGGAGCTGCGGGTGGGGCTGTTCGCGGACATGGTGGTCTTTTCCTCCTACGCCCTGCAGATCGTCATGTCCTTCGACATGCTGGTGATGATCTTCATCTTCGCCCCCCGCGCCATCGTTTCCGCCCGGCGCATCCTGGAGGTGGCGGAAACCTCTCCCCGCATCCAGGACGGGCCCGGGGAAACGCCGGGGCAGAGGGGGACCCTGGAGTTTCGCCATGTTTCCTTCCGCTACCCCGGCGCGGGGAGCGACGTGCTGACGGACGTCTCCTTCTCCGTAAAGAAGGGGCAGACCGTAGCCGTCATCGGCTCCACCGGCGCGGGAAAGACCTCCCTGGTGAATCTGATCCCCCGGTTTTACGACGCAACGGGCGGGCAGGTGCTGGTGGACGGCACGGACGTCCGGAGCTACCGGCTGCGGGAATTGCGGCGGCGTATCGGCTTCGTGCCCCAGAAGGCGCTGCTCTTCTCAGGCACGGTCCGCTCCAACGTCGCCTCCGGGGACGCCGGGACGGAGGAGGAAGTGCGCGAGGCGCTTCGGATCGCCCAGGCGGCGGAATTCGTCGACGCCCTGGAGAAAGGGCCGGACGCCTCCGTTTCCCAGGGTGGGGCTAATTTCTCCGGCGGGCAGCGGCAGCGGCTGAGCATCGCCCGCGCGCTGTACCGCAGGCCGGAGCTCCTGATCTTCGACGACTCCTTCTCCGCCCTGGATTACCGGACGGACCGGCTGCTCCGGGATGAACTGAAACGGGCCACCGCCGGGACCACCTGCCTCATCGTGGCGCAGCGCATCGGCACGATCCTGAATGCGGATCAGATCATCGTCCTGGACCGGGGCAGGATCGAGGCCATGGGCACCCACCGGGAGCTGCTGGAAAGCAGCAAGGTCTACCGGCAGATCGCCGAATCCCAGCTCAGCGAGGAGGAGCTCCGCCATGTTTGACGACGAAATGGATTTTTCCCGGGCCGTCCATCCCTGGCAGAGCCTGGGGAAGCTGCTGAAATACGTCAGGCCCTTTCTGCCTGCCATCCTTCTGGCGCTCCTGTGCGCGGGCGGCAGCGCGGTGGCCACGGTCGTCGCGCCGGAT